>JAAVCU010000017.1 GCA_014802175.1 Bacteroides sp. | reverse complement strand
TTTGTGGAGATTTCTCCGTTGTTTGTAAATGTTCGTAAACCATTGACAACTATTGTCAACTTTCTCCACCACCTTGCTGACGCTTGGGGTGAAATGAGTCGCTGTCGTACAGAATCCGTACAAAATGGTGCATAAAAACGCCTAACACTGACAGTTATCAGCATTAGGCATTCTTGAATGTATTAAGTTTTATCGCTCAGTAATAGTCAGTTACTACCAATATAAATCATTGATAATCAACTGATTACTTGCCGATGCAGAAGCGGGAGAAGATGGTGGCGAGGAGGTCGGGGGTGGAGATGGTGCCGGTGAGGAGGGAGAGGTGGTGGAGGGATTGGCGGATGTCCTGGGCTATGAAGTCGGCGGAGAGACCGGTGAGCAGGGCGTCGCTTACGCGCTCTAACGATTCGATGCCGCGAAGTATGGCGGCGTAGTGCCGTCCGTTGGTCAGCATTATGTCGCTTTCGGGATTGTAGTCACCGTAGCTGATCTCGACCATGGCTCGCTTCAATTCTTCTATCCCCTTTCCTGTGGAGGCTGACACTCTAAATATTTTTTCAAATCCTGTCGCCTGAAATATCTTCTCAAACCCAGCTTCCTGCGCGCTCTGAAGAGAATCTACTCGGTTCCTCGCGTGAGCAGCAAGTTCTGCCACAACTTTTGCCTCTGACACTTTGTCAGTTTTGTTGAGCAGGAGGATGTGTCGGGCTTCAGGAAGCGTGGCTATGCGTTTACGGATCTCTTCCAATTCCCGCTGCGGGTCGGCGGTGCTGATGTCGAGTAGCCAGAGCACTATGGAGGCTTTCTCCAGACGCTCCTCGGCTTTGCGTATGCCGATCTGCTCTACGGTGTCGGTGGCCGCACGGAGTCCGGCTGTATCGGCGAAGCGGAACAGTACACCGTCGATTTCTGCGGTGTCTTCGATAATGTCGCGCGTAGTGCCGGGAATGTCGCTGACTATGGCTTTATCGTCGTCGAGAAGAGCATTGAGCAGGGTGGATTTTCCGGCGTTCGGCGCACCGGCTATCACCACCGGTATCCCCTCTTTCAATACTTTACCGGTGGCGTATGAGCGTGCCAGACCGCGCAACGTACCAAGAATCTCTTCTGCCAGGTCAGATAGTTTCTTGCGGTCGGCAAACTCCACTTCCTCTTCTGAGAAATCGAGTTCAAGTTCGAGCAACGATGCAAGGTCTATCAGTTTATCGCGCAATGCGTTGAGATGCCCCGTCAGTCTGCCCGATGCCTGCTGCATCGCCATTCGGTGCGCCGCACGCGACGACGATGAGATCAAGTCGATCACACCCTCTGCCTGAGCAAGGTCAAGACGCCCGTTGAGAAAGGCACGTTTCGTAAATTCACCGGGTTCGGCAGGTCTCGCACCGCATTCGGTGAGCAGGTTCACAATCTCTCGTTGAATCCAACGTGAGCCGTGACAAGAGATTTCCACTACATCCTCTCCCGTAAACGACTTCGGTCCCTTGAAATATGTGATGACAACCTCATCCACTATATTGCCGTTACGATCAATAATTTTACCTAAATGTGCAGTATGTGATACTATTTCATTTAAAGACGCACCCTTCCAACACTTACTCAAAATTCCGAGCGCATCCGCACCTGAAAGCCTTATCACCGCGATTCCGCCTACACCTGCCGGCGTAGAAACCGCCACTATCGCATCCTGCTCATAGATCGCATTCATCGTCTGTTCCATTCCCTGAAAGAAGATTTAGATTCCACCTCATTCTCAATATCGTCCGGCAACGCCGAGAAGAAATCGAGACCTGTCAGTTTCTCGACCTCATCCACAGTCACCACATAATTCTGCATATTTCCGGGTGCGCTCATATTCGGATATACAAAAGCGATGGCACGTGGCTGCTCCAGATAAGGGGCAAGAATAACCTTAAAGAAGGCTCCGGGCACCAGCACTCCCCCACCGATTGTTTGGCGATCCTCCGCACTGTAAATCGGACCCGCCACAATCACCAGCGCCGAGTCGCGTCGCGCCCAATCGCGCTCACGCCCCTCAAGCGTGTTCCACGCGCCGGCATTCAGCGCATGATCCTGCGGACACATATTCGCCATCACGAAGCAATCCTCCATGGCTTTCTGACTCCACTTCTGATCGGCTGCCGGACACATGTGTCCGCGGTCATAACCGGAATTGCGGTAATCATTAGTGGTCGGGCATCCCTCTACATCGGGATCCTGCCAGAACTTATTGCTGCGCGACGACTCACCGTAGGTCTCCGAGCCCAGCAACTCCCACGCCACCCAGTTAGGTGTGCGGTTATGCTTATTGAACGAAAGTCGGAAACCCTCGTATTCACACTCCTGACTCTCTACCGATGGCAGAGCCTTCACCCTATCCAGCCCCGCTATATGAGGAGCTTTCTGATCCGCCGCCGCAGCCGTAGACACCTCCGGCTCATGCTTGGTGGAGCACAGGCTATAAGCGCCGAAACAAACCAGCCCCACGCAAAACACCAGCAGCAAAACAATCCATATTCTCTGTTTCATAACACAAAATTATAAAAAAACGCGCGATTATGCAGTCTATTTATAAGATAATTAGTAAATTTGCAGTAACTATTACGATTCGATGTCGGCAAACACGCTGAGGCATAGGATCAAAAATACTTATAGACTATGAATGTAACTGAACGTTTCCTTGACTTCGTAAGGTTTAATACCCAGAGCGACGAGCTCACCCTGATGACTCCCTCCACCCCCGGGCAGATGGAATTTGCCAAATATCTCAAGACACTCCTTATCGGCATGGGACTTGACGACGTAACCCTCGACGACAACGGCTACCTCTTCGCCACGCTCCCCGCCAACACCGACAAGGAGGTGCCCGTGATAGGCTTCATCGCCCACATGGACACATCCCCCGACATGTCGGGCAAACACGTAAATCCCCGCATCGTCAAGAACTACGACGGCTCAGTAATCACGCTCAACGCCGAGCAGCACATTGAGCTCTCACCTGAAGAATTCCCCGAACTTCTTAACTATATCGGCAACGACCTTATCGTCACCGACGGCACTACCCTTCTCGGAGCCGACGACAAAGCCGGCATCGCCGAAATCATCGACGCTGTGGCATGGCTTCAGTCGCACCCCGAAGTTAAGCACGGCAAAATCCGCATCGGCTTCAACCCCGACGAAGAGATCGGCTTAGGCGCACACAAATTCGACGTTGAGAAATTCGGATGCCAATTTGCTTACACCATGGACGGCGGAGCCATCGGCGAACTCGAATTCGAAAACTTCAACGCCGCCTCAGCCAAAGTAAAGATCAAAGGGCGCAACGTACACCCCGGTTCTGCCAAACACAAGATGATCAACTCCATCCGCGTTGCCAACAACTTCATAATGATGTTACCGCGCTGGGAGACTCCCGAACACACCGAGGGCTACGAAGGGTTCTATCACCTCGTAGGTATCGAAGGATCAGTTGAGGAAACCACCCTCACCTACATAATCCGCGACCACGACCGCGACCGCTTCGAGCGCCGCAAGAAAGAGATCGAACACCTTGTCCGCAAAACCAACATGGAATATCCCGGCTGCTGCTCCGTAGAGATCAAGGATCAGTATTACAATATGCGTGAAAAGATCGAACCGGTGATGCACATCATCGAGGTTGCCGAGAAAGCCATGCGCGAGGCCGGCGTAGAACCCAAGGTTCAGCCCATTCGCGGCGGCACAGACGGCGCCCAGCTCTCATTCAAAGGTCTCCCCTGCCCCAACATCTTTGCCGGAGGAGAGAACTTCCATGGTCGCTACGAATACGTATCCATCCAGTCAATGGAGAAAGCGCGCGACGTCATTGTCAACATCTGCCGTCTCGTTGCAGAGTAAAAGTGTGTAATGGATCCTACGCTGATAGTAATTACAGGGCCGACTGCCTCGGGCAAGTCGGCCCTTGCCATAGAGACCGCCCTGCGTCTCAACACCGAAATCATCTCTGCCGACAGCCGCCAGATCTACACCGGCATCCCGATCGTGACCGCCATGCCCACGCCCCAGGAGCTTGCCAGTGTGCCGCACCACCTGATCGACATGCTTCCCCTCGACGCCTACTACAGCGCCTCAATGTATGAGGAATCAGCACTGCGCATCGCAACAGAGATTATGGAGAAACATGGAGTGGCGGTGGTCTGCGGAGGCTCCATGATGTATGTCGACGCACTCTGCAACGGCATCGACGAGCTTCCCACCGTGCCCGATGAGATACGCCACGGGCTCGAAGCCGAGCTCGCCGAAAAGGGTCAGGAATGGCTTGCCGAAGAACTGCGCCGCCTCGACCCGGAATACTATTCAAAGGTAGATCTGCGCAACACCAAACGGGTGTTTCACGCCGTAGAGATAATACGCACCGCCGGACAATCCTACACCTCACTGCGCACCGGTCAACGCCGCCGGCGCCCGTTCCGCATACGCAAATATATACTTGCACCCGAGCGTCCCGTGCTCTTCGAGCGCATCAACACACGCGTCGACGCCATGGTGCGCGCCGGACTCGAAGAGGAAGCGCGCAGCGTATATCATCTGCGCCACCTCAACTCCCTAAACACAGTAGGATTAAAAGAGATGTTCGCCTGGTTCGACGGCACAATGCAGCGCACCGAGGCAATAGAAAGGATAAAGAAAAACACGCGCGTCTACGCCAAAAAGCAGATGACCTGGTGGGCGCGCGATAAAGAGATTATTCCTCTTGATTCGACCTCCTCACGAATTGAGTTGGAGTAGAATTCTCATTCAGTGAGTTTTGAGTGCGGGCATCGTGATGCGATGCCTTATTCTTCTTCATCTTCACCTTCACTGAATCGAAGCCCTTGCCGTAAACACCGTTGACAGCTCCCTGCGTCACGAACGCATTCTCATCCACACTCTTGATGATTCGGAATATGGTCACCGACTCAATCTTGCGACACCACACAAGCAGCATCTTCACCTCCTGCTTGGAATACCACCCCTGCCCGTCAACAACCGTGGCGCCACGATGCGCCTCCGAATTCACACGGTCAGCAATTTCGCGCCATTTGGGTGAGAAGATAATGAACTGAGTGGCCTGACGGTTGGTATTGATAATCATATCAGCCATATAAGCCACGATCGACGTAACCATCAGACCGTAAACGATAGTCGGTATACGCGCCTCGATGCGCTCGCTCAGAGTGCCGTCAAAAGGTAGGAATATAGACATCGACACGATGATCATATCCGTAAAGATCATGGTGCGACCGATACTAACATTGCTTCTGGCAGCCACCATCGCTGCCACGATATCCGTACCGCCCGACGACCCGTTGTGGATAAAGCAGGTTCCGATGCCGACACCGCAAAGGATTCCACCCAAAGCCACACTCATCACCGTGTCCGGAATCAGCGGATGACCTATACCCATGAAAATCTGCTCGAACACACCGATCGCCAATGCCACAACCGTAACACCGAAGATGGTGCGCAACACGAACTGCCGCCCCACTATCTTATAAGCCATTGCGAGCAATATCAGGTTCACGGCATAAGAAGTAGCGGCAACCGGAATCGTCTCATTCGTACCGAAATACACAAGCGTACCGACACCCGCCACACCACCGATCACAATCTTATGCGGCAGAATAAACGCACAGAAAGCAAACGAATATAAAAGAAGACCGAAGATTATGAGCACATAATCCTTCGCATTGTTCATCAAGCTATTGTAATTATATTTTCCCATGAGGTCAGTTATCTAAAAAGCATCAGGTCTGTTATCCAAGCGCACCACCTCTGTTATCGATACGCAGGAATAATAAATGCAAAATTACATAAATTTTTCAATTATTTGGGAGATATTTTATAATTTTGCAATAGAAGTTGTTTAAACAACTTCTAATCGAATATTCACAACAATAATCTTCAGGATGAAAAAAATATCCCTTTTGCTGCTCCTCGCTCTGGCCACAGCCCCCTTCAGCCGTGCCGCCGACTTCTTCTCCACCGAACCCTCCGAGGACCTCTTCACCTTCGGAGTGCGACTCGGCATCAACACCTCCAACCGCACTGTCTCTCTTGACAATGATTTCGGCTACAACGTACAGGGCTGGGGCACCGGTTTCGACTTCGGAGCAGTTGCCGACATCAACATACGCGACTACATCTCGATCCAACCCGGGCTCTACTTTGAATCGCGCTCCAACACTTACACCTTCATCCAGCCATATCTCGTCTCGGGCGGCGACGAAGAGCACGCCATCCAGGCCGGAACATTCAATTCCTACTCCCTGGTGATCCCTGTGCTGGCAAACATCCACTTCAACATCACCGACGATGTTCGCTGGAACGTAGCCGCCGGACCCTACGTGGCATTCAAACTCGGATCGAAACTTAAAAACAAAGTTAACCTCAACACCAACTTCCTCGAAGGGCGTCCGCTCCCCGGCAATGAATTCATCGAAAAGCCGGCAGGCTGCGACTTCGGTCTCAAACTGGGCACCGGCATCGAGGTATTCCGCCGCTATTCGCTCAATATCGAATATATGGCCGGCATGCGCCACGCATGGCAAAACAAGCTCACCGATTACGGAGGCCGCACAAAAGCATGGGTGTTCACACTCGGCTACAGCTTCTGACCAGCCATAACACCGATTACGAAAAACGATGAAGGAGAACCGTCAAAGGTTCTCCTTCATTCGTTTGTATATAAACGTCTTGCCTCGCGACATCTGCGTCGCCCCCGGCTTATTATCGAAATGCAGCGGCAACACTGCGTGCTCCGGAATCCACTCCACCACGGCGTCGATCCAATCCACCATACCTTGCCTTGTAGGATGCGGATTCTTCGCGCTCTGGCGCGGCAGTGTCAGATCAAAACTGCGGAAAAACTTACCCTCGCCTATCTCATTCTCAAGCCAATCGTTAAGAATCTTACCCTTGTCATAACCGGGCCACGACGGCGGACCAACCCACAGCATCGGACGCTCACCCACGGCAGCCTTGATCTTCTCCACATCACCCTTCAGTTTCGCGGGATTCGCCTCGAAAAGCTCATTCATACCCAGGCTCAGAAACACCGCATCAGGATTCTGCTCCTCGATCAGCGACGCCAGCTTCGGAGAATTACCCCACTTCGAGATTGTGGATCCATCCCATATCACCGTCGCCACCTCGAAACCATTCTCCTCGCCATAAGCATTCAGACGCTCGGCAAGCCAACCTGTCATGGAATCGCCAAGGAAAAGCACCTTGCCGCTCTTTTCCTGAGCTTTGGCTCCTAACCCTGAACACAGAATCAGCAGCAACATCGTCAACGCCGATACCGCTCCCCGTCTTACTCTATCAAACTTAATTCCTTTTTTCATAACATTACACTACTGTATACGATTTAGAGTGTGTTTACTTTTAAACCAAATTAATAAATGAAGGGTGTGTATTATAATTTTTGACTTTATCATTTAAAAGGAAACACACTTTTAATAACAAACTCCGGGCAATAATATTGAATGGGTTTGAACTTTTTTTTGTAACTTTGTAGACACACTTAAGTTAAAGCCAAATATTACAAATTCTTATGGAAGAGAATAACAAAGATAAAAAAATCGTATTGAGCGGCATCCGCGCCACCGGCAACCTCCACTTGGGCAACTATTACGGTGCGCTGTCTAAATTCGTACGCATGCAGGACGACTACGACTGCCGCTACTTCGTGGCCGACCTCCACGCACTCACCACCACCCCGGACCCCAACATCCTTCACGAAAACGTGAAGAACATCCTCGCCGAATACCTCGCCGCAGGATTGGATCCGGAGAAAAACATCATCTACGTGCAAAGCGATATACCCGAGATCTCGGAGATGTACCTCCTCATGAACATGCACGTCGGCATCGGTGAACTCATGCGCACAGCATCATTCAAAGATAAAGCCCGCAAAGCCCTTGGCATCACCTCTGACTCCGACGAAATTGAGAAGGAGATCATCGGTAACCAGACCAACCAGCGTGTCAACGCCGGACTCCTCACCTACCCCACACTGATGGCAGTGGACATCCTCATCCACCACGCCGACTTCGTGCCCGTAGGCAAAGACCAGGAACAGCACCTTGAGCTCACACGCCGCTTCGCGCGCCGCTTCAACTCATTCTACAAAAACGACTACTTCAGCGAGCCCGTCAACTTCAACTTCGGTGGTCAGGCAGTGAAGGTACCCGGTCTCGACGGTTCGGGCAAGATGGGTAAGAGCGAAGGCAATTGCATCTACCTAATCGACGATGAGAAGACACTTCGCAAGAAAGTGATGCGCGCCGTCACCGACGAAGGACCGCAGGCTCCCAATTCCGAGATGAGCGAACCCATCCGCAATCTCTTCACACTTCTGGAGCTCGTGTCCACACCCGATGTTGTAGAACACTACCGCAACGCCTACGCCGACTGCTCCATCCGCTACGGCGATCTCAAGAAGCAACTGGCTGAGGACATTCTGAAAGTCACCCTCCCCATCCGCGAACGCATCCTCGACATCCGTAGCAACGAAGAATACATCTCGAAAGTGGTGCGTCAGGGAGCTGAGCGCGCACGCGCTTACGCCGCCGACACCCTGCGCGACGTCCGCGAAATAATGGGAATCCGGAAATTTTAACCGTTAGGCGTTAGGCATTAGGCATTAGGTGATAGGTGATAGATATAGTGACTCTAATCATTAATCATTAACCATTAATCATTAATTAACAACAAGCGTGGTACTGAACTGGATCTGGATAGCATTCTTCGCCATCACCTTCCTGGTGGCGCTCGGGCGCACGCTCTTCTGCGGCGACCTCCAGGTCTGGAGCGACGTTATGAACGCCTCTTTCGATCAGGCGGCGTTCGCCTTCGAGATCTCATTAGGTTTGACCGGAGTACTCACACTATGGCTCGGCATCATGAAGATCGGGGAACGGGCAGGAGTAATCGAATTTTTCGGACGCGCCATCTCCCCCTTCTTCTCGCGGCTGTTCCCCGGAATACCCAAGGGGCATCCCGCTATGGGGGCCATCTTCATGAACATCTCCGCAAATATGCTCGGTCTTGACAACGCCGCCACCCCCATGGGACTCAAAGCCATGCAGGAGATGCAATCGCTTAACGACAAGAAAGACACCGCCACCGACGCCATGATCATGTTTCTGGTGCTCAACAGCTCCGGCCTGTGTCTGATTCCGATAAGCATCATGATGTATCGTGCGCAGGGGGGTGCCGCGAATCCCACCGACATCTTCATACCCATACTGATAGCTACCTCCATCGCCACCATCGTCGGACTCACCGCCCTCTGCCTGCGTCAGCGCATACGCATGGACCGCGTGATCTGGAGCTGGTTGGGAGCCATAGCACTCATCGTGGCGGGCATAACATGGTTTTTCGTATCCCTGCCCCCTGATAAGGTTCAGACCTACAGCACCTTCGGAGCCAATCTCATACTCTTCAGCGTCATCATTGCGTTTATAGCCGCCGGCGTCAGAAAGCGGCTTCGCGTCTACGATGTTTTCATCGAAGGAGCTAAAGAGGGATTCAAGACTGCGGTGATGATCATACCATACCTTGTAGCGATACTCGTGGCAATCGGAATGTTCCGTGCCTCCGGCGCCCTCGACATCTTCACCGGCTGGGTAGAAAACTTTGTGGCGTGGCTCGGTTTCGACACGCAATGGGTAGGCGCCTTACCCACCATGCTCATGAAACCCTTGAGCGGAAGCGGAAGCTGCGCCATGATGCTCGACGTAATGAAAACCCACGGCGCCGACGCCTTCGTCAGCAAATTAGCCGCCGCCGTACGCGGCTCCACCGACACCACCTTCTACATCCTCGCCGTCTACTTCGGCTCGGTTGGAGTCTCCAAAACGCGCTACGCCGCCGGCTACGCCCTCCTTGCCGACATCACCGGCGCCATCGCCGCCATCGCCATCGCCTACATCTTCTTCTGACACCACATCTGCCAATGTAATTTTGCACTATAATGTACACACCTCCGTTCATAATAACCTCGCGGATTCTCAATCTTGTAGCCGAAATTTCTGCTAAGATTGAGCGTTACGCCATACTATTGGAGAACGACAGGACATTGCGCTTGCGTAAGGCTAACCGCATCAAGACCATCCATAGTTCTCTTGCCATTGAAGGCAATGAACTTACCGAAAAGCAAGTGCATGATATTATCAACGGTCGGAACGTCGTTGCACCGATTCGCGAGATCCAGGAGGTAAAAAACGCAATCGCAACCTACGAACTTTTCCCATCACTGAATCCGTTTGATGAAAAAGATTTGCTTCTTGCTCATAAAACAATGATGCAATCATTGGTCGACAATCCCGGCCGTTGGCGCTCCGCAGGAGTGGGTGTATTCGGAGAAACCGGATGTGTACACATGGCTCCCCCGGCAGAGCGTGTTCCGGTATTAATCGCCGATTTATTTGAATGGTTAAAGAATTCAGATCACCATCTGCTGATTCGTTCATGCGTTTTCCATTACGAATTTGAATTTATACATCCTTTTATCGATGGTAACGGTCGAATCGGTCGTCTGTGGCAATCTTTGATTCTTTCACAACTCCATCCTCTTTTTGCTCATCTTCCGGTGGAGAATATGGTATTTTCCAATCAACAAGCCTATTACAATGCCATTACCGCTTCCACGGCTGCCGGAGAGTCTACTCCGTTCATCGAATTTATGCTCAATGAGATTCTCTCCACTCTTACCAGAGGTGAAGCCGATGCTCCAGGAGATGCCGTAGAGTATGTTCCTATTAAAGGGGAAGGCATATTTCCTAATAACATTCCTAATATCTTTCCTAAAAACATTCGCTCTAAATATCCTCAGGTTTCCGAAATTGTATGGCATGTAGCATCACTTCTGAACAACACCCCGGGCGCAACTGCAGATCAAATCGGAAGAGCCATAGGATCAAGTGGTCGAATGGTTCGTAATCACATCGCCACACTGCGCAAACTCGGCATTATTGACCGCATAGGCAGCAACAAATCCGGTTATTGGAAAGTAAGAAGAATTGAGGATAACGAAAATAACATATCTGAGACCGAGGTCAAAATTTAGAAAATCCATATATGTCTAAAGCAGCGTTAAAGAAAGCAATCAAAGATATGGAGCGTGATAGCCTCGCAGAGGTTATCATGGAGCTTTATGAGTCGCGTCCTGAAGCCAAGGAATATCTGGAATTTTGGCTCAATCCCGACGCCGAGGCTGAATTGCAGAAATATCGGAAGAAAGTATTCAAGATCTTCTTCATCTCCGAAGGTAAGCCTCGCCGCTCCCCCGCTTTTGCGGAACTCAAGACCCTCACCAAGTATTTCATATCCTTGGGAGTGGAGTCGGAGAAAGTAGCCGACCTGATGCTCTATATACTTGAATGTTACCGCGACTGGCTCGCCAACCGGCGATATGTCATAAGCCACACCGCGCGCTTCGACAAACTCTACGACGAAACGGCCACATACATAGATGCCGCCGGACTCGAAGACCTCTACGGTATACGACTCTCGCGCATCAAAGAGACGGTAGACGACATCTTCGAGAACAGCAGCCGACGAATCACCAGCCGCTGGCGATGGAGTTGGTAGTTCTTCTAATTAGTAATTAGTAATTAGTAATTAGGGACACTGCTGGTATGAGAAATTATCAAATTGACTAAATGACAATTTGACAAAATTGACAACTAAAAAAACGAAATGGAAAAAATAGCAAGCTTCACTATCAATCACGAGATTCTTGAACCGGGAATCTACGTGTCGCGACGCGACACCACCCCTTCGGGCGACACCATAACCACTTTCGACATCCGTATGACGCGCCCAAACCGTCAGGCGGCACTCGAACCCAAGGCGCTCCACGCCATGGAACACCTTGTTGCAACCTATCTCCGCAACTCTGCCGAATGGAAAGACCGCATTGTCTACTGGGGTCCGATGGGATGCTGCACCGGCAACTACCTTCTGGTCAGCGGCGATTACACCCCTCGCCAGGTGCTCCCGCTCATCCGCGAAGCCATGCAGTTTGTAGCCGGTTTCGAGGGTGAGATTCCGGGCGCAACCCCGCGCGACTGCGGAAACTACAGCTTCATGGACCTCGACGGCGCACGCTGCGCCGCCCGCGAATACCTCGCCGAGCTCGCGCAAGCCGACGACTCCAACTTCTCATACCCTGCATAAAAAGACCTCTCACATGACACAAGTTAACAACGCCAAGCCAATCTGGCTCGATCTGAAGAAAGAATACGTCGACGACAACTTTGACGCACTCCTGAATTATATCCACAACAACCGCAACTCCTATGCCGATCCGTTTTACAACACCACGCTCGATCTGGTGAAAGCGCGTGTGGAAGATGTGCTTCAATCAATAGCGCAGCGTCCGGTTTATCTGGAAGACATCCCGCAGGAGACACTCATCTTCAACATCCGTTTGTTAGCTTGTCATCTTCTCACATTCCCCTCGGCCGAGAACCGCACGGATGTGCTGCTGGCCATGCTCCACAACACAATTACACTTGTGCCGAAATATGCCGACGAACTTATAGCCATGGTCGGCAACTCCCTTAAATTCCGCAAACTGGAGAAAATAGGTGTATCTTACAACGATATAATCCGTTTCCAGAAAGAGATCTTCACCCATAAATTATGCGAAGAATCTAAATTTGCGGATAAGATCACCGTCACCGGCAAGCTCGATGGCAACGGTCGCATCTGGCAGACGGGTGAAGGCCTGACAATCACAGCCCCCGGCGAACGAAGTGTCGATGAGAAAATTGAGACACTTGCATTCTCGCTCGACACCGGCATCGGCTGCCGCCTTGGATCGTTTAAAGGGGAACAACTCAAAACTTCCGAGTCCTCCGTTTTCGCGAAGATGACGGAATTCCTCTCCTCGTTCCTGAAAGCTCAGGAGCAACCGCTCGGAAAATCGATAGAGAAAAAGAAACTTCGCTACGCTGCCGGCGAAGATGTGGTCCTGCGCGTTGTGGAGGTCGTCACCAACTTCCAGGACTCGCAGAATTTGAAATGGGAGATACTCGTGGAAACCACCGACCCCGACTACGAATACCTTCAGGGTAAGATCGTGTACAGCGGGCCCTACTTCGGGGTGTATCTCACCAACTATTTCGGACGATATTTCAGGAAAGGCGACTACGTCTGCGCGCAGGTCGTGAGTCCCGAACGCCGCACCTTCTCCATCGAAAAGCAACTTAAAGAGTTTCTGGTGGAAGACACACGCGAACGTTATCAGTACGACACCCCCATCCATGCGCAGCTCATCAACCAGGTGAACCGCTATTTCAATTGGTTGGGAGAGAACGGCGCCAATATCTGCACATACTGCAAAGAGGGATTCGAGCCCCACGACTTAGCCCGACTCCACATCACAATGTATGAATATGGCAAAAACTACGGCAAGATAAATGCCGAAATCGAAGAGAAGGTGACGCAGGAAGATATCGTCGCAATCCTCGACGAAGAGTTCGATGCCAATTCCATCCGCGAGGCCACTATCCGCGACTTCATCGAATCCACACCCGCCCCGCGCGAGGTGAAGCCCACCAACAACACGAATGCAACCTTTGAGATCAACCCCACACTCCTCCCCTACATAATTCGCATCTTCTACAGCCACCAGCGTAACCTGCCCAACCCGACGGAAAGGTTGCGTTATCTCGCCAACGCTATGGCACTCGCCGAATTCCTGTCCGACATGCAGTCGCTCCGCTTCCTGCAATTCTCGGCATCATATCTTCAGGCGATTGTGAGCTTTGCCTCCAACGACAACATCCACGACATCGGACTGCCCGACGTCGGAGAATTTGCCGATGCCGAAGCAGTGAAACTCCGTTGCGAGATTCTGGAACTGCTCAAGGAATACGGCAAGTCGGAATATTCCCAGAAGCTCAACGATGCCATCACGGCAAACCCCGAGGAGCAACCCCTCCTGTCGAAACTCGCGCGACTCATCCACGCCGCCAACTCCGTACGCGAGACCCTCTCGGCCGCCACACTCAACGCCCTCAAGCGTGAGATCGTAAAGACACTCTCCATCGAGACCGACGATGATGTCGAGATCGATTCCGAGACACGCCCATACCTGGGCACCGAGAGTCAGACCGTGGAGTTCAAGACATCGCTCGTCTATCCGCCCGACAACAACATGCAGCCCAACCTCACGATGCAATCCACCAACATCTTCAAGGCGATCTGCGGTTTCCTCAACTCCTCAATCGGAGGCACACTCTATATCGGTGTCAACGACCAGGGATACGTTACCGGATTGTCGCAGGATATGTATTACCTCAAATGTCAGAACTTCGACACCTTCTCGCGCCGGCATATCATTGACCCGCTCATAAAACTGTTAGGCAAAGAGGTTATGACCTACGTGCATATCGACGCCGGATTCGATGAGGAGGTTGCCGTAATCAAGGTAGATCCGTTCCCCTTCGGCGTGGTGGAGATGAACGGCATAGCATACGTCCGTGTGGACCGCGAGACACGTCAGATGACCGACCGCGTCAAAGCACAGATCACCCACGAGAAACTCCTCAAGGATCGCGACAAAGCCAACAACCTGCTCAACCTCCAGCAAGCTAAGTTCAACCGCTGCGTGGCAATACTTCACGACTACGCATCGTCGAACGGAGGCACTATCGCCAACCGCGAGGTAGAAGTATTCGAGGTGCTGCCTGAAGATGGATTGGCGGCATGCTTCGACCTCAAAAGCCGCTCCTGCAAATTCTTCAGCATCACCCGCATGAAATATGTGGAAGTCACCGACCGCAGCTGGCAAAACGAGCACCTGCACAAGAACATGCCCATCGACGCCTTCCGTATCTCGGGCGAGCTGGTGCATTCCGTATCACTGCAACTCGACCTCCACGCCAAGAACCTGCTTATCGAGCAATATCCGCGCACCAAAGACGACATCAGCAAAGATGCCAAAGACACCAACGTCTGGTACTACAGCGGCAAAATCGCCGGACCCGAGGCCCTGGCGAGATTCTACATCGGTCTTGCCGATCACATCAAGATTCTCGACGCCCCCATCCTCGAATCATACATCGCCGACTACACCGCCCGCTACCTCCACTCCTAACCCCTACGACACCGTCAGCGAGCGCATCCGGAGGGTGGAATTGCGTGCAAACCGCCTCCGCTCAATTAAAAAAACTGACCGGTATCATCAAATGAGACAGGATTTGATTAACTTTGTGGAGTAAAAAGCTCACTTATGAACCAACTGCCGAAATACACCTGGCTGATTGAAACAATCCGCCGAGCCGGAAAAATCTCTCATAAGGATCTTTCCGACAAGTGGCAACGCCACAAGGAACTCAGCGATGACCGTCCTCTCCATCGCGCCACATTCAACCGATGGAGAGAGGCTATCTACGACCAGTTCAGTATCTTCATCGACTGTCAGAAGACCGGCGGCTATCTCTATTTTATCGCCAATCCTGAAGACATTGATGACGACAAGCTCAAAAAATGGATGCTCGACTCCTACGCCGTCGGCAACGTAATAGGAGAAAATCTTTCACTTAAAGGAAGGATATTGGTGGAAGAGATACCTTCGGGACGCGATCATCTCACCACCATCCTGGAGTCAATGAAAGATAACCGCGTCATCAACATCACTTACCACCCCTTCCGCAAGTCGCAAGGCTACACCTTCCCCATCGAACCTTACTGTGTCAAACTGTTCGAAAACCGTTGGTATGTCCTGGCTCACAACATCCAGTACGACGACATCCGTCTTTATGGCCTTGACCGAATGGAGAACGTGGAGGTCACCGCAGAAACATTCCGTCTTCCTAAGGATTTTGATGCCGAAGAATACTTCTCCACCGCCTACGGCATTGTGATCGGCACAGGCGAAAAACCGGAAAAAATCATACTCCGCGCCAACGAAGACCACAAATATTACCTGAAATCCTTGCCCCTTCACCACAGCCAGCGGTTGATTGAGGATGCCGGTGAGTATGCCGACTTTGAGCTCTTTGTGGCTCCCACCTACGATTTTGTAATGAAACTGCTTCAGGCCGGCTCAATGATAGAAGTTATTGAACCCGCTCATTTACGTAAAACGATGAACGGATGGATATCCGACATGTACGAACTCTACAAGAATCCATCCGACAAAAAATAAAGTAAAAGATGACAGACTTTGCAGCAATAGATTTCGAAACAGCCAACGGCCGCCGCTCCAGCGTGTGCAGCGTCGGCATTGTGATTGTGCGCGGAGGTGAGATTGTAGATCGATTCTACAGCCTTATCCAGCCCACACCAAACTACTACACCTACTGGACCACCGAAGTGCATGGACTCACACGCCTCGACACCGACGGTCAGCCCACCTTCCCCGAAGTCTGGGCACAAATAGAGGATAAGATAGCAGGACTACCGCTCGTGGCACACAACCGCCCCTTTGACGAGAGCTGTCTGAAAGCGGTCTTCGAAGAATACGGCATGGAATATCCCGGCTACGAATTTCACTGCACCCTCGCGGCCTCACGGCGCCACCTCAAACTTCCGAGCCACCAGCTCCACATCTCCGCAGCCGCCTGCGGCTACGACATGGAGAACCATCACCACGCCCTCTGCGACGCCGAAGCTTGCGCCGCGATCGCACTAAAGATCCTATAAATAAATGTGTGCAACTACCTCAAAAGATAATTGCACACTTGCGGAATATTATATAAGTTTGGAAACAACAAAAAATCTAATCTTACATATTATCCGCTAATTCTTCATTATTAAAAAAGTCCTTTCAGAACTTTATATTCAAGAATTTATTATGATAACTGACTCTCAGGGTTGGGTCAGAGGGTCAGGGGGGTGTAGGGAAGGTTGAAGGCTTCTGCTACGGCTTTGTAGGTGATCTGGCCGTTGACCATGTTCACACCTTCTGCCAAGCCGGGATCGCGACGGCAGGCTTCTTCCCATCCGAGATCGGCAAGACGTAGCGCATAGGGCAACGTGGCGTTGGTCAGTGCTAATGTGGAGGTGTATGGCACCGCCCCCGGTATGTTCGCTACGGCATATTGTATAACGCCGTCAACCACATACGTAGGTTCGGAATGCGTGGTGGGATGCGTGGTCTCGAAACATCCACCCTGGTCCACAGCCACATCAACCATAACTGAACCCGGTTTCATCAGTTTCACCATCTCTTTTGTGACCAGATGAGGTGCCTTGGCACCGGGCACGAGCACCGAACCGATAACAAGATCCGTATCGGGCAACTCCATCTCTATGTTATGTTTGGATGAGAAGAGCGTCTTCACATTTTTGGGCATTACGTCGGCGCAATGGCGCAGGGTCGGTAACGAGATGTCGGTGATGGTGACGTCGGTGCCTAATCCGGCGGCCATCAAGGCTGCGTTGCGACCTACGACTCCGGCTCCGAGCACCAGCACTTTCGCCGGTTTCACTCCGGGCACACCCCCTAACAGCACACCGCGTCCACCCTGCGGTTTCTCAAGGAAACGAGCTCCTTCCTGTATCGACATACGTCCGGCAACCTCGCTCATCGGAATCAAGAGCGGCAGACGGTGTTCGCGGTCGGTGACAGTTTCATAAGCGATGCATACCGCCTTGTCCTTGATCATGGCTTCGGTCAGTTCCAGATCGGATGCAAAATGGAAATAGGTGAACAATACCTGACCTTCGCGGATGAGAGGATATTCGGGAGCTATCGGCTCCTTAACCTTTATAATCATCTCGGCAGCGGCGTAGACATCCTCGATCGAGGGAAGAATCTCGGCTCCGGCGCGTGCATACTCCTCGTCGCTGAAGCCACTCCCCTCGCCGGCAGTGTGCTGAACATAGACAGTATGACCGTGGGCCACAAGTTCTTTCACACCCGCCGGGGTAGCACCCACGCGGTTCTCATTATTCTTGATTTCTTTTGGGATTCCGATTTTCATGGCATTTGATTTGGTTAGGAATTAGTAATTAAAGATTAACAATTAATGATTGGGCTATTCAATTGAGGGCCAATTTATTTAATAGCACACAATGCATTAATCATATATTTATGGTAACTTAGAAGTTTGTAATTCAGAAGTCAGCAAACCAACATATAGGATTGCTAACTGAACGCCCAAATTTATAAAAATTACTTCTACCCTGCAACCAAATCTTTTATGTTATGCGACATATTTCTAATCTTTGAGGCAAAACACCGGCACGACATAAACTCCATCTTTGCGCTGATACGCAAACTTGCCGACTGTATTATATGATTTATGCGGTGGTGGCCGCGGTGGCTTCGGTGAGGGCGGTTTCGAGGCTGCGGGCAAGTTTGTCGGTTTCCTTGACGAAGCGGGTCAGCGCGGGCGACGGTTCAGCCTCGCTGTCTTTGGGCAGACGGATGTCGAACATCTGGCAGGCTGCCACGAACGCAAAACTGTCTTCAAGTATCTGAGGCCACAAACTGAGGTCTATGCGGCTTTGCATCGAGTCGAGCATCAGACTTGTGCGCGAGGCGGTGTGCAGCAGTTCTTCGGTTGCTACCCTCCCCTCTTCGCCCCCTTTGGGTGTAAGCTTAACAAGCGCATCGCTACTTGAGATGAAGAGGTTTAGCTGATGAAGGATCACAGGCATCAGCTTCTTCAGTTTGTCGTGCTCAGCAGCTTCGTGAAGACGGCGCTGTTTCTCACGCTCCGACTCCACATCGATTTCCGACTTCATCGACCCTACAGCATTCAGGAAGAAACCCAACAGCACCAATCCGCACATCACCTCCACGGCGGTGACACACTGCGCCCATCCGTGCGCCGGGGTGTAATCACCGAAACCGAGGGTAGTTATGGTGACAATACTATAATAGAGCCATGAACCGAAATCAGTGCCGGCATTGTCGGGAATGCGGAACTGACCATCGGGCAAAAGCCAATACACCACAGCAAACACCGGAACGAGTCCGATATAAGACAATATCCATACTACCGGTCGCACGTTCGACACCACGTGCCAAAAATGTCTGAGTCTATCCGTAAGTTTCATATCCTTTGTATTTTTCATAGTTAAGTACTATTCTAACACTTCGCGTTGCAACCGGGTTTAATTATTGAGCAAATATTCGCGACACTCTGAGGTGTTGCTGATCTGTTTAAGGATTTTTAACTTGAACGAGAGCGGCGCGGATTTGTTATAATGGCAGAGGGGCAAGACAGCGTGCTTACCACACACACATCAGTTACCCCACACATTAAAAATATTAACAAACACACAAAAATAGATTTTATTACTATGGAAACAATCATCAACACTCGTATCCCCGAATTCTCAGTACAGGCTTTCCACAATGGCAAGTTCGAGACAGTAACAGATAAGGATGTGCTCGGCAAATGGGCAGTATTCTTCTTCTATCCCGCCGACTTCACATTCGTTTGCCCGACTGAGTTAGTGGATATGGCAGAGAAATACGACAAACTGAAATCAATGGGTGTGGAGGTGTACTCCGTAAGTTGCGACACTCACTTCGTACATAAAGCTTGGCATGACGCCTCAGAGTCTATCCGCAAAATTACCTACCCGATGCTTGCCGATCCTAAAGGATTGCTCGCCCGCGCTTTCGGCGTGATGGATGAGGAATCGGGTATGGCATACCGTGGCACATTCGTTTCTGATCCCGCCGGTCTCATCAAGCTCGTCGAGATTCAGGATTCAGCCATCGGACGTAATGCCGACGAGCTTCTCCGTAAGGTAGAGGCAGCGCAGTTTGTAGCAGCACACCCCGGTGAGGTTTGTCCCGCAAAATGGAAAGAGGGAGAGGCTACATTGAAACCCAGCATCGACCTCGTCGGAAAAATTTAATTAATTAATAATTAATGGTTAATAATTAATAATTGAGCTGTCCAGCTGAATGCCAATTTATTTAGAGGGCATTTAATCATTAATCATTAACTACTAATTACTAACTACTAATTCCTAATTAGAAAAAAATGTTAGACAAAGATATCATCACTCAGCTTGAGGGTATCTTCGCGAATCTGGAGACGTCATTTACTTTTGTTGTGAATGGCGTCGCCGATCGTAAAGAGACCCGCGATATGGTAGAATTCGCACGCGATTTCGCCTCTTCATCTCCCGCCTTGGAGACGAAGGAGGTTGACACCCCTACGGAGGAGAATGCTCCGGTGCTGGAGCTCTGGAAAGATGGTAAGCCTACAGGCGTGAGCTTCTGCGGCATACCGAACGGCCACGAGTTCACATCGCTCATCTTAGCGGTGCTCAACGCCGCCGGACAAGGCAAGAATCTTCCCGACGACGCACTGCGCCGTCGAATCGAGCATCTGCAAGGTCCGGTGGAGCTGTTCACATTCGTATCGCTCACCTGCACCAACTGCCCTGACGTGGTTCAGGCTCTCAATATAATCGCACTTATCAACCCGGCGTTCACCAACAAGACCATCGACGGAGCCGTAACGCCCGAAATGGTCAAGACTTACAACATTCAATCCGTGCCTACGGTCTACGCCAACGGCGAACTGTTACACGTAGGGCGCTCCGACCTCGGTGAACTTGTAAGCAAACTTGAGGAGCGGTTCGGTTCGGCAGAGGAGCCTGGAGCCGATGACGGCTCGGCACGCGGTTTCGATGCGATTGTTGTGGGCGGGGGACCCGCCGGAGCAGCAGCTGCCATCTACCTTGCCCGCAAGGGATTGCAGACGGCTGTGGTGGCAGGCAGAATCGGAGGTCAGGTCAAGGACACCACCGACATCGAGAACCTTATCTCCGTACCGCTCACAACCGGAACGGCACTTGCCGCCGACCTTCGCAAGCACCTTGAGGCTTACGACATTACCATCCTTGACAACCGACGTATCAAGGAGTGTAAACTCGACGGATTTCCAAAGACTGTCACCACCGACAGCCGCGAGACCTTCGCCGCTCCCATCCTTGTTATCGCCACCGGTGCATCATGGCGTCGTCTGGGAATACCCGGTGAGGAGCAGTACGTAGGCAGAGGTGTGGCATTCTGCACCCACTGCGACGCACCGTTCTACGCCGGCAAGCGTGTAGCGGTGGTAGGTGGAGGCAACTCCGGCATCGAAGCGGCAATAGACCTTGCCGGAATCGCTTCGCATGTGGATGTGTTTGAATTCCTTGACACCCTCAAAGCCGACGAAGTGCTTCAGAAAAAGCTCGCCACCTTCGACAACGTCGACATTCATCTCTCATCAGCAGTGAGTGAAGTGGAAGGTAACGGCAGTAAGGTTACGGGCATCAAGGTCAAGGACCGCGTAAGCAACGAAGAGAAACATTACGACGTTGACGGCGTGTTCGTGCAGATCGGACTCACACCGAACAGCGTCCCCTTCTCCGAGCAACTCAAGGTGAACCGCGCCGGAGAGATCATCACCGACAGGTCGGGACGCACGGAAGTGCCCGGAGTCTACGCCGCCGGCGATGTCACCGACGTACCTTACAAACAGATAGTGATCGCCATGGGAGAAGGTGCGAAAGCCGCCCTCTCAGCAGTCGACGACCGCATGCGCGGCCTCACCCCTGACTAAGCCGCGACGGGCATCTATTTGGCTAAATGGAAAAAAGTTACTACATTTGCAGTCTCTATTAAGACAATACAATTGTAGTAACTTTTTATTTAACCTTAAACATGAATCTCAAGCATGCAATTATGGGGATCTCTGTGTGCCTATCCCTATCTGCGGCAGCCGCTCCGACGTCACCGGAATTCAGTTCAGGCAACGACGAACATTGGTATTACATCGTATTCTCGGCAGGTGATGGCGTGCTCTCAAACCAAGGCAAGGGACTCAACGCAGTCACGACTGTGGCAGACCCGACAAAACCGGCTCAGCTCTGGAAATTCTCCGGCACACCCGAGAATTTCAAAATCATCAATAAGCGCAATGGAGAATACGCTATGATGAAATCCAACGTAAGCGCCACCGACGACGCTGCATTGGCAGCAGAATTTAAGCTTGTGGCCTCAGAAAACCCTGCTTACGCCGACAGCTGGGAAATCGAATATCTTGGTGGCGAATCAGGCAGCAATCGCTGGCATCAGGCATATAAGACCGGAACAGGTGTCAACATCGACCTTGCGGCTCCCGGCGCAAGTAACAACGCCATAAAATTCATAGCCGAAAACGACTTGCAATCTGCTCCCACGGTTACGAAGATCAAGGAATTTACCATCAATCCCAATGAAAATTATTCGCCCGAACATCGTCACACACTTTGGTATGACACCCCGGCCGAAGCAGCCGGTTCGGGAGATCCCTGGATGGAGTATGCACTCCCTATCGGCAACGGACAGTTCGGTGCAATGATCTTCGGTGGAATAGCTCAGGACCACATTCAGTTCAATGAGAAGAGCCTCTGGAATGGAAGCACCACCACCCGCGGAAACTATATGAACTTCGGCGACGTGTATGTGGAAGATATATCGGGCATATTCGGAGAAACCACCGACAAAGCTGTTGGCAACTATATCCGCAACCTTGACATGACTGAGGGAAAAGCCAATGTCCATTTCACTTCAACCGATGGAAGCGTGAAGTTCGATCGTGAATACATTGCAAGTTATCCCGACAACGTAGTGGCCATGCACTACACTGCCTCCGAAGGGGGGAAGATCAGTCTGCGCATCCGTCTTTTCAATGGAATCAAGCTCGGCATGCTCAAACCTGAATACAAAAATGGCGAGGTTACAATCTCCGGACTCCTTGACTACATCCATTTCAAGGCCATGCTCAAGGCTGTGCCCACAGGTGGCACCATGACCACGCTCAGCGACTGCATCGAAATAAAGGATGCCGATGAAGTAATGCTTATTCTCGGAGGCGCCACCAACTACGACATTCACTCCACCAACTACCTAAGCAGCTATGAAGAAATGTATCGGCAAGTGGAAACCGACGTAAAAGCCGCTGCAAACAAGAGCTGGAATCGTCTCGCCGACGACCACATCTCGGATTTCAGCAATTTCTTCGGGCGCGCTGAATTCAATATTGACGCAGCTGCTAACACGCTTACGGCAAACAAGATGGTGACCCAATATAACTCCACCCGCAACAACTCACGCACCCGCCCCACAAACCTGATGCTTGAGGAGCTGTATTACGCATTCGGACGCTATCTCCTTATCTCCTCATCACGAGGCATGGATCTTCCGGCTAACCTCCAGGGAATATGGAACAACTCAAACAACCCGGCGTGGCAATGCGATATCCATTCCAACATCAACGTGCAGATGAACTATTGGCCGGCAGAGATCACCAACCTATCAGAAATGCACGCGCCATACTTGAATTATATCTACACCATGGCCATCGAACACGATGAGTGGCAGGTATATGCGCGACGTTCCGGACAGAGTGAGGGATGGACCTGCTTCACGCAGAACAACATCTTCGGACACTCGGATTACGCCGAGAACTACGTAATCGCCAACGCATGGTATGCCACACACCTCTGGCAACATTACGCATACACAAACGACGTCGATTTCTTGATCTCGAAAGCTGTGCCGGTGATGGTGAGCTGCTGCAAGTTCTGGATGCAACGTCTGGTAAAAGACTCCGACGGCACATGGGTTGCCCCGGCTGAATGGTCGCCGGAGCACGGACCCTCAGCCGAAGACGGCACTGCACACGCCCAGCAGATACTGTTCGAGCTTTTCCGCACCACTCTTGAAGCTATCGACATTCTCCAGTCGAGCAATGCTGCTGCAGACCCGGCTTACACCGATCCACTCTTTGTTGCAGAACTCAAAGAGAAATTCAATAATCTCGACAAAGGTTTGGCCACAGAGGAATATACCGGCGCATGGGGAGCCGAGAGCAATGGCATTCGCACCGGCGATCTTCTGCTTCGCGAATGGAAGAAAAGCACATACGATGTCGGAGAAAAGGAACACCGTCACCAGTCGCACCTGATGGCTTTGTATCCCTTCGGCAACATATCTCCCGAAAGCGAATGGTTCGTGCCGGCGGTAAACTCACTCAAACAGCGTAGCGACGTCTCCACAGGCTGGTCACTCGCATGGCGACTCGCACTCTGGGCACGCGCACTCGACGGCGAACATGCAGCAAAGATCATAACCAGCGCACTGCGCCACGCTTCCTCTTACGGACAAAGCAACGGAGCCGGCGGAATTTATTTCAACCTCTTCGATTCTCACGCTCCATTCCAGATCGATGGGAACTTCGGTTACACCGCAGGCGTGACAGAAATGCTTCTGCAAAGCTACGGCGGCAAGATCCGCCTTCTCCCCGCACTCTCTCCGCACTGGGTGGCAGGCTCAATCCGCGGCGTGAAGGCAGAAGGGAATTTTGAAATCGATCAGGAATGGAAAGATAGCAAACTCACACAAGCCGTGATCAAGGCAGGCTCAAAATCGGAATGCAATCTGAACTACAAAAATATTGCCGAAGCTGCCATAAATGACGAAAACGGAGTCAACGTGCCCTTCACTATCATGGATAATGACAATATTAAGTTCAGCACCGCCGCCGGAGGCGTTTACACTGTGACTATGGGTGACAACTCAGGCGTGACAGAGATTTCAGAAAACGGACTCACCATTTCGGTTGAGAACAACATCGCCGCCGTCGCGATTCAGAATGCCACCATCGATGCCTACGACATTGCCGGCCGACTGCTTGCAACCTCATCCAATTCCCTTCTCAATCTGGGCAGCCTCAGCCCCGGTACAATCATTCTGAAAGCTAAATCCGGCAACAAAACCGCCACAAAGAAGATTTTGCTTCGATAATCTACTCTAAAAACATTGAAAATTATGTGTATAGAGCATTAGACTATTGCATAATTGAAAAAAAAATAGTAATTTTGCCGAGCTTGCACCTCAAAGTGCAAGCTCGTGTTTATTAATCATATTTATTAACCAATTTTGAAAGCGGCTGAGCCAAGGGAGCTACGCTTCAGGCATCGGCCCGCACAAACAAAACCCACAGTTCATTAATAATGGCTGAAACTAAAATTCAATCCGCCATCGAAGACTTCGATTGGGAAGCATACGAGAATGGCGAAACAGCTGGTTCGAAGAGCCGCGAGGAGCTTACAAACACCTACGATGAGTCTCTTAAGACAGCTAAAGAAAACGAGGTAGTAACCGGTACTGTAAAATCAATCAGCAAACGTGAGGTTCGCGTTGACATCGGCATGAAGTCTGACGCCATCATCCCCGTAAGCGAGTTCCGTTACAACCCCGACCTCAAGGTTGGCGACGAAGTTGAGGTTTACATCGAGACACTCGAAGACAAAAACGGCCAGCTCCGTCTTTCACACAAGAAAGCTTGCCAGACCCGCAGCTGGGATCGTGTTAACGAGGCTCTTGAGAAAGATGAAATCATCAAAGGTTATGTTAAGAGCCGCACTAAGGGCGGTATGATCGTTGACGTATTCGGCATCGAGGCGTTCCTCCCCGGATCACAGATCGACGTTCGTCCCATCCGCGACTACGACGTATTTGTTGATAAAACAATGGAATTCAAGGTTGTTAAAATCAACCAGGAATACAAAAACGTGGTTGTCAGCCACAAAGCACTCATCGAGGCTGAGCTCGAGCAGCAGAAGAAAGAGATCATCTCCAAGCTCGAAAAAGGTCAGGTGCTCGAGGGTAAGGTTAAGAACATCACTCCTTACGGTGTATTCGTTGACCTCGGTGGCGTAGACGGTCTCGTTCACATCACAGACCTCAGCTGGGGCCGCGTGTCAGATCCCCGCGAGGTTGTAGAGCTCGACCAGGACATCAAAGTCGTTATCATCGACTTCGACGACGAGAAGAAACGTATCGCACTCGGTCTCAAGCAGCTCATGCCCCATCCTTGGGATAACCTCGACGCTAACCTCAAAGTGGGCGACCACGTTAAGGGTAAAGTCGTTGTTATGGCTGACTACGGTGCATTCGTTGAGGTACAGCCCGGCGTAGAAGGTCTCGTTCACGTTAGCGAGATGAGCTGGAGCCAGCACCTCCGCAGCGCTCAGGATTTCCTCAAGGTTGGCGATGAAATCGAGGCAGTAGTCCTCACTCTCGACCGCGACGAGCGCAAGATGAGCCTTGGTCTCAAGCAGCTTAAGAACGATCCTTGGGAGAACATCGAGGAGAAATATGCTATCGGCAGCCGCCACACAGCAAAAGTTCGCAACTTCACTAACTTCGGCGTATTCGTTGAGATCGAAGAGGGTGTAGACGGACTTATCCACATCTCCGACCTCTCTTGGACCAAGAAGATCAAACACCCCTCTGAGTTCACTCAGGTTGGCAATGACATCGAGGTTCAGGTTCTTGAGATCGACAAAGACAACCGTCGTCTCTCACTCGGTCACAAACAGCTCGAAGAGAATCCCTGGGATGTATTTGAGAACATCTACACTGTAGGTTCAATCCACAAGGGAACTATCACTGAGGTTATGGACAAGGGCGCTGTTATCTCACTCCCCCACGGAGTTGAGGGCTTCGCTACTCCCAAGCACCTTGTAAAAGAGGATGGCTCACAGGCTAAACTCAACGAGGAGCTTGACTTCAAGGTAATCGAGTTCAACAAAGACAGCAAACGCATCATCCTCAGCCATAGCCGCATCGCTGAAGACGCTAACAAACCCGAGCGCGCTGCTAAACCCGCAGCTGCCCGCAAAGCGCCCAAAGCTTCTGAGACTGCTGCTCCCGCAATCGAGAAAACCACTCTCGGTGACCTCGACGCACTCCAGGCTCTCAAAGAGCAGATGCAGAAAGAGGAGAAGAAAGGCTAATCATTTTCAACATCCGATAAAAAGAGATGAGCAAAATTTTGCTCATCTCTTTTTTTTTTGTAATTTTACTTGATGAATTACGCGCGAGCACATATTCTTGCATTTATGATAGTGGTTCTCACCGCTCTGGGAGCCCCTCTCGCCGCTCACTGTGCCCCCAAAGGTTGGGAGCCGGTGAAAACGGAATCTGCCACCGCGAAAACAATCATCAAGGAAACGGAATTTGAGATCAAAGTCACCTCCGGCGCAATTATCGTTACTGCCAACCACCCCATACAGATAAAGATATTCACAATCTTAGGACGGGTTGTCAACAGCGAGACGCTCCCCGCCGGCTCACACCGCTTCACCCTCCCCGCCCACGGTGTCTACATCGTCAAGATCGGCGACATCACCTGCAAAGTCGCAGTTTAATTTAGTGAGTAGCGAGGAGTGAGTAGCGAGGAGTGAGTAAAATACTATAAAAGCTATATCAGCTATAATAGCTATATCAGCTATAAAAGCTATTTGAGCTAAAAAGAGAGCTATTTAAGCTATAAAATAAAGAAAAACATGGAAACACCGGATATCAAATGGGAGGAACTTCCCTTTGGATATGTCCCCACTGACTTCAACGTCAGATGCACATATAAAGATGGCAAATGGGGAGAGATAGAAGTTAGCGACTCGGAATACGTTCCGTTGCATATCGCCGCCACCTGCTTGCACT
This sequence comes from Bacteroides sp., assembly GCA_014802175.1. Taxonomy (GTDB): domain Bacteria; phylum Bacteroidota; class Bacteroidia; order Bacteroidales; family Muribaculaceae; genus Lepagella. The sequence goes on along the minus strand of JAAVCU010000017.1, from coordinate 238,378 downwards.
ATGGCCAGGAATCGTTCGAAGGCCTCAAGGCTTTCCGCGGCAAGGATGGCAAAGTGAGGGTTTTCCGCATGGAGGAAAACGCCAAACGCTTCATCCGCAGCGCGGAAGGTATCAAGATGGCACCGATGCCCGTAGAACTTTTCTGCGAGATGGTGCGCAAAGTCGTTAAACTCAACGAACGTTTCATACCCCCTTACGGCACAGGAGCTTCCCTCTATATCCGTCCGTTTGAGATCGGTATCTCTCCGCGCGTAGGTGTGAAACCCGCCGATGAATATATGGTTATCATGCTCGTCTCTCCCGTTGGACCATACTTCAAGACAGGATTCAAACCCTGTAAGGTGTGCCTCTCAAGAGAATATGATCGCGTGGCACCCAAAGGCACCGGCTCCATCAAGATCGGAGGCAACTATGCAGCATCGTTGGTTGCCGGCGAGAAAGCGCACGATCTCGGTTACGCCGTAATGCTTTACATGGACCCGAAAGAGAAGAAGTATCTCGATGAGTGCGGTGCCGCCAACTTCTTCGCGATCCGCGGAAACAGCTATATCACACCCGACAGCGAGTCAATCCTCCCCTCGATCACCAACATGAGCCTCCGCACCATCGCCGAGGATATGGGGATGACTGTGGAGCGTCGTCACGTTCCCTACGAAGAGTTGGAGACCTTTGAAGAGACCGGCAACTGCGGAACAGCAGCCGTGATCTCCCCCATCGGTGAGATCCACGACCTTGATAACGGCAAAGTCTTCATCTACAGCAAGGATGGCGAACCCGGACCCAAAGCCACAGCGCTCTACAACCGTCTGCGCGGCATCCAGCTTGGCGAGGTTGAGGACAAGTTCGGATGGTGTGAAGTTATCGAATGATGCTCAACGTCAACGAAATCATCGACAAATATTATCAGCCCGGCACTCCGCTTCATCAGACGTTGCTGATTCACAGCACGAAAGTGAGAGACAAGGCTCTTGAATGTATACGCCGCCGCAGTCTCGAAGTCGACACCGACTTCGTGGCTGAGGCGGCGATGCTTCATGACATCGGCATCTTCCGCTGCAATGCCCCCGACATCTACTGCACCGGCGAGCTCCCCTACATCTGCCACGGCATAGAAGGGCGCAAGCTCCTCGACAAGGAAGGACTGCCGCGCCATGCGCTGGTATGCGAACGGCACACCGGCGCCGGACTCACCGTAGAGGATATCCGGAACCAGCATCTCCCGCTCCCCCTGCGCGACATGACACCGCAATCGCTTGAAGAGAAACTTATCTGCTATGCCGACAAGTTCTACTCCAAATCGGGCGACATCCGTGAAGAGAAAAGCCTTGAGCGAGTAATCCGATCAATGGAGCGACACGGTGCCGACACCCTCCGCCGCTTCCTCGACCTCCACGCACTCTTCGGTTAATCCTTCCCTCCTCCGTAGATCTCCCCTATTCCGATAGGCCTACTTTATCAGAGATTGTGGCGCGAACACAGTGAGAGCTCCCTCTCCTTCGGTTAAATTTTTCTTAAAATCAAGTCTGCGGGCAAATAATATTTGGTCAAGTCTGCGATATTGTATAATTTTGCAGATTAGGGCGCACTATATCCGTCCATCCATAAACACTAACTTGATCATCAGCCACAATTGAGGCAGTTTATCATATATATCACCATCATCCTTGCCTTGGGATTGGCATGGGCGCAAAAGAACACGACTCCGCGACGCACTTCATTGCAGGCTCGCGCTGCCGACACTGTGCGCACTTCCGCTCCCGATGAGGCGATGCGTGTGCTCACCGATTCGATAGCACCGGCTATCAACCGGGCTGACTCGATCGTCGCCGACTCCGTTCCCACAGATTCTCTCACCACAGATTCACTCCCCACGCGCGAACCTCTCGGCGAGCGTAAAGGATTTTCACGCATTGTGCGCGAGAAGGTGGATCTGGATAACGCCATCAATTTCACGGCCAAAGACTCACTGGTGCTCATGGGGCAGAACAACGCATATCTTTACGGCGACGGCGACGTCGACTACGGAGAATTTACCCTCAAGGCCGCAGAAATCCGTATGGAACTCGACAGCTCCACGGTCTATGCCGAGGGTGTGCCCGACTCATTAGGAAAAATCCAGGGGAATCCGGTGTTCAAACAGGGTGGCGACGAATATGAATCGAAGCTGATGAAATATAACTTCAAGACCGAGCGCGGTTACATCACTGAAGTTATAACGGAACAGGACGAGGGTTATCTGATAGGTGGCGTGGCCAAGAAAAATCCCGACGGCAGTTTCTATCTGCAGGATGGAAAATACACCACCTGCGACGACCACGAACACCCCCACTTCTATTTCCAGATCACACGCGGAAAGATGCGCCCGAAAAAAGATGTGGTGACAGGTCCGGCTTATATGGTGCTGGCCGATGTTCCCCTCCCCTTGGCTCTCCCCTTCGGCTATTTCCCCTTCTCGGAAAAATATTCGAGCGGTATCATCTTCCCATCGTTCGGCGACGATTATAACCGAGGCTTCTATCTGCGCGACGGTGGTTACTATTTCGCCATCAACGATAACGTCGACCTCGCTCTGCGTGGAGAGATCTACACCAAAGGATCGTGGGGAGTATCCGCTCACTCCTCGTATGTGAAGCGCTACAAGTTCCGCGGCTCTTTCGACATCTCGTTCCTCACCACAATCAGCGGTGACAAGGGTTCTGCCGATTACTCCAAGATGAAGAACTTCCAGGTAATCTGGAGCCATCAGCAGGACACAAAAGCCAACCCGGCGCTGAACTTCTCGGCATCGGTAAACTTCGCTACCTCCGGATACTCGCGCAACGACCTCAACTCCTATTACAACCAGAGTTTCACCGAGAATACCAAATCTTCTACGGTGAACGCCACTTACCGCCGTCCGGGCTCGAAATGGAGTTTCTCTGCCACAGCCAATATCGCCCAGCGTTCGCAGGATTCCACCTTAGCGGTGTCGTTCCCGAACCTGAACGTAACGATGTCGCAGATAGCTCCCTTCAAGCGCAAGAAGTCGGTAGGGGGAGAGAAATGGTATGAGAAGATCAAGCTCTCATATTCAGGACAGTTCCAGAACTCGCTCACCGCACAGCAGGATGTTTTCTTCCAGAAGAGCCTGATCAAGGACTGGCGGAACGGTATGCGCCATTCCGTGCCGGTGTCAGCCACATTCTCCATCTTCAACTACCTCAACCTCTCGCCGTCTATTTCGATGAACGACCGAATGTATACCTCGAAGATCCGCCGCCAGTGGGACACCCAGGCCTCGCGCGAGATTCAGGATACGATCCACGGCTTCTACAACATCTTTGACTTCAACGCCTCTTTGGCTTTCGACACTAAAGTTTACGGTTTCTACAAACCGCTGAAAATCTTCGGTGACAAGGTTCAGATGATCCGTCATGTGATCACCCCTACAGTTTCGTTCAACTGGAACCCTGACTTCGGTCACCCGATGTGGGGATATTATGATTACTACACCTACACCGATCAGGCCGGCTATGACCGCCGCGTCGATTACTCCTACTTCTCACACGGCATCTTCGGTGTGCCGGGCCGAGGCAAGAGCGGATCTATCACCTTCAACCTCGCCAACAACCTTGAGATGAAGGTGAAGGATGAAAACGATTCCACCGGTGCCCGCAAGATCTCGTTGATCGAGAACCTTTCGCTGAGTTCGAGCTATAACTTGGCGGCCGACTCTCTGCGCCTCAGTCCGCTCCAGACTTCCATCATGCTGCGATTGGTTAAGAATTTCAACCTGAACCTCTCAGCCACTTGGGATCCATACGTCTACAAACTCGATGCCAACGGCAATCCGCGTCAGGTGAACCGTTTCCGCTGGCAGGAGGGTAAAGGTCTGTATAAACTGGCTTCTACCGGCACATCTTTCTCCTACACCTTCAACAACGATACATTCAAACGCAAGAAGAAAGAGGACAAAAACAACAACTCCGGCTCCAACGAAGAAGATGAGAACACGGAAGAGGACAGCTTCAACAATGTGGCGCAAGCTCCTGTAAACAAAGATGATGACAACCAGCCATCAAGCGATTACGACGGTTACGCCAAATGGGATTGCCCGTGGAGTCTATCGGTGAACTATTCCGTAAGTTACGGCTACGGTGATTTCGATTATAAGAAGATGGATTACAAGGGACGCTTCACCCAGAATCTGTCGTTCAACGGTAATATCCGCCCCACCAAGAACTGGAACTTCTCGTTCTCAGCCTCCTACAACTTCGACCTGAAGAAGATAGCATATATGAACTGCTCCGTCTCGCGCGACCTGCACTGTTTCACAATGACAGCCTCGTTCGTGCCGATGGGTCCATACAAATCCTACAACTTCCACATCTCGGTGAAGTCTTCGATGCTTAAGGACCTCAAATATGATAAACGGTCACAAGGCAGCAACAACATCCGATGGTACTAAGGGGAGTGAGTAGAGAGTAGAGAGTAGTGAGTAGTGAAGAGTGTGGAGTGAGTTTATATAAGCAACCTTCAATAATAATTATACATTGGGCATATTCAAATAATGGATTTTAGCTGAATAGCGTAATAGTTCGATAGCTGAATAGCGTAATAGCTCGATAGCTGAATAGCTTAATTATTAATTATTAACCATTAATTATTAATTAATTAATTATTCCCGCCATGATCAGAACTCTTTTTCATACCTTTTTAGGGATCTCTTGTCTCCTTCTGCCTTGCGGGATCAAGGCGGAAACCACAAACAGCGGCTACCCTATCAATCCCGTTGACTTCACTGCGGTGAAGGTTCACGATGGCTTCTGGGGGAAGCGCCTGCAGGCATGCCGCGAAGTCACAATCCCTCTGGCTTTCTCCAAATGTGAGGAGACCGGCAGATACCGCAATTTCATCAATGCTGCCAATCCTTCCGACTCGCACCCGGCTTCGGAGTTTCCTTTCGACGACACGGATGTCTACAAAACCATTGAAGGGGCAAGCTATCTCTTGCAGACTTATCCCGATCCGAAACTGGAACAATATATCGACAGTGTGCTCAACATCGTTGCCGCCGCGCAGGAACCCGACGGATACCTTTACACGGCGCGCACGATGAATCCGCGACATCCCCACGGTTGGGCAGGTTCGGCGCGCTGGGAGAAAGTGGAAGATCTAAGCCACGAATTTTACAATTTAGGACACATGGTGGAGGGTGCGATAGCACATTATCAAGCCACTGGAAATCGTAAGTTTCTCGATATAGCCATAAAGTATGCAGATTGCGTATGTCGCGAAATCGGCGACGGTCCCGGACAGGTCGCACGTGTGCCGGGACATCAGATTGCGGAGATGGCTCTCGCTAAGTTGTATCTCGTCACCGGCGATAAGAAATATCTCGACCAAGCCAAATATTTCTTGGATAAACGCGGACACACGTCGCGCCGCGACAGTTACAGTCAGGCGCACAAACCGGTGACAGAGCAGGATGAGGCCGTAGGTCACGCTGTGCGCGCCGGATACATGTATGCCGGCATGGCGGATGTGGCTGCCCTCACAGGCGACTCTGCCTACATAAAGGCAATCGATAAGATCTGGGACAACATCGTGCGCAAGAAACTTTATATCACGGGCGGAATCGGCTCCACTCATCACGGCGAGGCATTCGGAGCGAATTACGACCTGCCTAACCACACGGCATATTGCGAGACCTGCGCTGCCATCGGAAATGTATATGTCAATCACCGCCTGTTTCTGCTGCACGGCGACTCGAAATATTACGACGTTCTGGAGCGAACGCTGCACAACGGACTCATCTCCGGCATGGCTCTCGACGGCGGAGCGTTCTTCTATCCGAATCCGCTTGCTTCCTATGGCGACCATGAACGCAAACCTTGGTTCGGATGCGCTTGCTGCCCCTCAAACATCTCTCGCTTCATACCTTCGATTCCGGGATATGTCTACGCGGCCAAGGATAACGACCTGTATGTGAACCTTTACATGCCGAACAGCGCCAATCTCAAGATCGGTGGCAAGGAGGTGGAGCTGACACAATCCACCTTATATCCATTGGATGGCGATATTCTTTTCACCATCGGCAAAAACCGCAAGGGGGAGTTTGCACTTAAACTCCGTATCCCCGGATGGGTGCAGAACAAACCGGTGCCGGGCGATCTCTACTCATATATCGACAACAAGACTCCCGGCTATAAAGTGACCATAAACGGTGCGCCGGCTGATGGGAAGCTCACCTCCGACGGCTATTTCACAATCAACCGCAAATGGAAGAAGGGTGATAAGGTTAGCCTGCATCTCGACATGGAGCCGCGTCTGGTAAAAGCGAAAGATAAGGTAGCAGCCGACCGTGGACTTGTGGCCATAGAGCGCGGACCACTGGTTTATTGTGCCGAGGGACCGGTACTCAACAGTTCCGGCAAGCCCTACCCCTCCGCCGTCAACCCCAACGAAGGTAATGGTTTCTTCACATCGGAAGGCAGTGGAGGGAAAGGGGAAGCTGAAGCTTTTGAGAACGCTATCGACATCCATTCGGTGATAGTGCCGACAAATGCGGAGATCACCGCAACCGTGCGTCCTGAAAAATTCAACGGCATTGTGGAGCTTGCCGTCCCGGTGCAAGCTGTATCGGTAGACAGCGACGGACGCATCTCCACCGCCGACACCACCCTGCGTCTCATCCCCTACTACGCATGGAATCACCGCGGCCGCTCAAACATGTCGGTATGGCACAAAACCGCCGCCCGCCTCTACAACGAGTAACCGGAATGTTCAGAGATATCTTTCTGACAATCGACTTGTCCGGAATTCCAAAGGAGTCTGACCGGTATGTTTCTTGAAGATCTTGATGAAATAAGGAAGATCTGAAAAGCCCAATAAATCAGCGATACTCTTTATCGGCTTATTATCAAGTAATAGAAACAGTTGCGCCCTCTCAATCCGACATCGGATTATATACTGGGCAGGGGTCTGCCCCATCTCCTGTTTGAAGATACGGATAAAATGAGACTTGCTCATGCACGCCAACTCCGAAAGTTTATCAAGAGAGATCTCGTCTCCAATATGGGAATTGATGTAGTTGCATACGTGCACGATGCGAGGATCCCGAAATTTATTGGCACTCGCATTTAGATCTATAAATCTCGAAATCAGTATCAGCATAGCCCCCTTTGCAAGCATTTTCTCGCAAGGGGGGCGTTGCGTGAAACTAACACGCAAGTCTCGCAGATACGAATCATTATCATACACCTCCGGATCTGATTCATCAAGCCGATTTTCAGGGAAGATATCCACAAACATCTGAAACAGCGATTTATCACTTTTTCGGGCCGGCACTTCAGTGTTGAACTTGAATTCATTGAATATATTTAATCCTCTTTCCGGATTCTCGTAAAGATGTAGATAATAGTGTACGAATCCTTTATTGCCTATGCAGGTATGCTTTTGGAAGGGAGGGATGAGATATAGAAAACCCTCCTTTAATTCAAGAAGCTCATTGTCAAAACGGATATGCGCACTACCGGACTCCACCAGATAGATTCTGACAAAAGGGGAACATACATCTTTCCAATTCCACTCCTCACCAACAGGCTCATATCCTACATTCAACAACTGCAGATCAAAATTCTCAAGCATATTAAAACTTACTTATTTTAATTAAACGGAATATTCGCAATATATTACAACACTACGATAATTTTATCATACGCTTAAATCTCTTTTAACTATTATCTTTGCAAAGGACATGAAATTAGAATTATCAATATTTTACAACCATGAATGGAGTGTCCAGCGCTGGACGCTTCAAATGAAGGCTCTGCATTGCTCCCGAGCAGGAGATCAGCATGATTAATTCAGGAGTTATGGTAATTTCATGAAATGCTGATTCGTCTAATATTAAAGTGAAAGGGTGCAATGTCTATATTGAGAAGTCCTCGTCTGAAAACATAAGGAAATGACAAATGATAACTAACAACTGATAACTGAAATCTAACATGAATAAATCTTTATTATTGATTGCAGCGGCGCCGTTTGCCTTGGGCGCGTTCGCTGATAAGCCCGCGCAGGATCAGGCGTTTACCGAGGGTGAGTTTAAGCCTTCGTGGCAGAGTCTGTCGGCATGGGAATGCCCCGAATGGTTCAAGGATGCCAAGTTCGGAATCTGGGCGCACTGGGGTCCGCAATGCGAGCCGGAAGCCGGCGACTGGTATGGCCGCCACATGTATTATCCGGATTCGAGACAGTATAAATATCACGTGGCTCACTATGGCGATCCCGCCGAATTCGGCTTGAAAGATATTTGCAACGAATGGAAAGCCGAGAACTGGAATCCTAAGGAATTGGTGGAGCTTTACAAAAGTGTCGGTGCCCGTTTCTTTATGACTCTGGCTAATCATCACGACAATTTCGACCTCTGGAACAGCCCTTATCAGGTATGGAACTCGGTGAACATCGGTCCGAAACGCGACATCGTCGGCGAGTGGAGCAAGGCTTGCAAGGAGGCCGGCTTACCCCTTGGAGTGAGCGTACACGCGAGTCATACTTGGACATGGCTCGAAGCGTCGCAGAACTTCGACGGAAATCTGACCAAAGAGGATGGCTACAAACCGAACGCCGATGGCTCGGAGAAATGGTGGAAAGGTTACGACCCGCAGGAGCTCTATGCTCAGCGCCATGAAGTGAGCAAGGATGAAAAGGAATCCGGCACAATCCACAGTCAGTGGGATTGGGGCAGTGGAGCTTCTATCCCCGATGAGGCTTACAAGAAGAAACTCATGAACCGTACACTCCAGCTTGTGTATGATTACAACCCCGATATGATCTATTTCGACGACACCGCATTGCCCTTCTGGGGTTGCGACGAGCAGTGGGGTCTCGATTTTCTGGCAAGCTATTACAACCACAGCGCAAAGAAAAACGGTGGTGAGCAGCAGGTGGTGGTGACCGGCAAACAGCTTCAGCCGCATATCAAGCAGGCTATGATGTGGGATGTGGAGCGCGGAATACCCGACCGTATGCAGGATGAGTACTGGCAGACCTGCACTTGCATCGGCGACTGGCATTATAATCAGGACCATTACGACCGTAACCGCTATAAGAGCGCGGCGACTGTTGTCAAGATGCTGGTGGATGTGGTCAGCAAAAACGGCAACCTCCTGCTGAGTGTTCCAGTGAAAGGTGACGGCACCATCGATGACAAGGAGCGCGCCGTGCTCGCCGGCATCAAAGCATGGATGGACATCAATGGCGAGAGCATCTACGGCACTCGCACTTGGAAAACATTCGGCGAGGGACCTCTTGCCGAGGCTGTAAACCCGATGAACGCACAGGGTTTCAATGAAGGTCAGAAATATACAGCTGCCGACATCCGCTTCACTAAGAAAGATGGCACCGTTTACGCCACACTGATGGGCTGGCCCGAGGAATCGGAATGTGTGATCAAATCCTTCGCCAAAGATGCTAACACTTACAGCGGCAACATAACCTCTGTAAAACTTCTCGGACACGGCGACGTAGAGTTCCGTCATGAGAGCGACGGATTGCACGTAGTTCTCCCCTCAACGCGCCCCAACGAGATCGCCCCCGTGCTCGCCATCACCCCCACCGCAATCTGATCCCCTCTCCTCCCCTCCTCTCCTCCTTCTCCTCTCTAAAATCAGCATCCTGCGATTATGCAGCCGCCCTCTCGCGGTAACCGCCTAATCGCAGGATGCTTCCTCTTTATTTATCAATATTATCAGATATCCCTATTTCTCAATCTTTCCATATTCTTCTTTCCGTATGCTTCTCCTCTTGAGACCAGATACTCAAACTGTACAAGATCCCCTTCTACATTGATATGCAACACAAAGAAAGCCCTTCGATCTCCTATCCTTATCCTATAGACACTATTTAGAGATTCAATTTTCTTACAATTGGGAATTCCCTCCAAACATGGAGCATCTATTACTTCATTAATCACAGATACTGCCTGATTTCGAAGTTTTCCGGACAATTTTTCCATTGCTTTAGAAAACTCTTTTGAAAATTGAACCTTCATCTGTATTTTCCAATACCCATTTTACGTTCAAACTCGTCTTGCTCATTTTCTGATAGCATTACCTTCCCATCAGGACAAGACGAAGCAAGATATTTATATACCTCTGCATCATCCATCTCGTCTGCCTCTCGAATAAGAATATCCTCAATCAGTTTCTTTAAACTTGTACCCATAGTCGCAGCCTTAATAGTCAATGTCTTAAAAACATCCTCCGGTATATCTATCAGTTTTCGATGCGAAACACCATTTGTTGTTACAGCCGTATTCATAAATTTATGTTTTAGTGGATGGACTCTAAAAATTCGCAACAAATATATATAATATATATTGAATATACAAATAAACAGATTAAATCGCGGGAGATATTTGCTATTTCGGTAAATTTTAGTAACTTTGTAAAAATTTGGCGTAGATGGCAGAGTCGCTCATTGAAATCTTACAGCAGCTGAAGGCTAAGCAGGAATTGCTTACGCTCGAAGTGGAGAGATTACGCGCAAGAAACCAAGAACTTGAGAATCTAAATCTTGCGCTGCAGCAGAATGAGACCGAGGCTTTGAAGAAACGCGATGAAGCCCTGCTTGAGGTGGAGTATCTCAAGGTTTCATACAAACTCGCGGAAAGCCCCGACAANCTTGTNGCGACACGCCGCCTGATAGCCGGATTGATCAGAAACATCGACCGCTGCATTGCAATGCTCAAGGAATGATNAAGGATCAGGAGAATATTAAAAAGATTAATATCGAAGTCAATATAGGCGGTGAGCCGTTTACGCTCTCCGTGCCGTTTCAAGATCAGGAGCGGGTTCGCGAAGTTGAAGATGAGATCAATGCGATTTATTCGCAGCGACGTCACACATTCCCGGATCGCTCCGAGAAAAAGCTTATGGCTATGTTGCTGTATCAATATGCGTCGCGCTTGAACGACCTTACACGCAAATATCACAAAGCCACTCGTTTAGCGCAGGAATGCTCTGACAATTTAGACAGCTTATTGGATTCGGAATAACCCTGTTTCTCACCATTTTACATCTTCAGCAGCTGCAATGACGGAATCAACGGTTCCGGCATCGGNNTTTTATNTTTCTATCGCAAAGCGGNGTGCTCCGGTTTGGAGTTCACAGCAAAAATTGANAATCATATAACTAATTAAATATTAATTGAATCTAACATTATAAATACCGATGGAAACAGCAATATGGATAATAGTAGCTGTGGTAACTGCCCTGATCGGATATATCGCGGCATTGACCATCAGCAAAAAGAACGCTACCTCTCGCGCAAACACTATCATTGAAGATGCCAACCGCGAGGCGGAGGTGATAAAGGAGAAGAAAATCCTTGAAGCCAAAGAGGAGGAGATGAAAATCCTCGGCGATGCGGAACGCGCCGCCGGNCAGAAGTTCCAGAAAGCTCAGGCAGCCGAAGCGCGCAATAAACAGCGCGAACTTCAGCTCAATCAGCAGCAGAGCGAGAACGCTCGCCGCAAGAAAGAGCTCGACAACCTCAAAGGANCGCTCGACAACCGCGAGTCGGTGATCGAAGCCCGCAAGGAGGAGGTTGACCAGATGCACCGCCGCATCACTGAAGAGNTGGANCGCATCTCCGGTCTTTCAGCCGATGAAGCGAAAGAGAAACTCGTTGAGTCNCTCAAAGATGAGGCTAAGACAGCTGCTGCCGGCTACATCAACGACATTATGGACGACGCGCGCATGACAGCTTCCAAGGAGGCTAAACGCATTGTGATACAGTCTATCCAGCGCGTAGCAACCGAAACCGCAGTCGAGAACTCAGTGACTGTGTTCCACATCGATAACGANGAGATNAAGGGTCGNATCATCGGTAGGGAGGGTCGCAACATCCGCGCTCTTGAGGCAGCTACCGGTATTGAGATTATCGTAGACGACACCCCNGAGGCCATCGTGCTTTCAGGCTTCGACCCTGTGCGCCGCGAGATCGCACGTCTGGCANTNCATCAGCTCGTNACCGACGGACGCATCCACCCTGCCCGCATCGAGGAGGTTGTGGCNAAAGTTAGAAAACAGGTGGAGGAGGAGATNATCGAAACCGGTAAACGCACCGCTATCGACCTCGGAATNCACGGACTCCACCCGGAACTTATCCGTATGGTGGGTAAAATGAAATATCGTTCATCTTACGGTCAGAACCTGCTGCAACACTCGCGCGAGACTGCAAACCTCTGCGCCGTGATGGCTTCCGAACTTGGTCTGAANCCGAAAAAGGCACGCCGCGCCGGATTGCTTCATGATATCGGCAAGGTGCCCGATGATGAGCCGGAATTGCCCCACGCACTTTTCGGNATGAAGTTAGCCGANAAATTCAAAGAGAAACCGGAGATCTGCAACGCCATCGGTGCTCACCACGAAGAGGTTGAGATGACATCCCTGTTGGCCCCGATCGTGCAGGTCTGCGACGCTATCTCCGGCGCACGCCCCGGCGCACGACGCGAAATCGTGGAGGCTTACATCAAACGTCTCAACGATCTTGAGCAACTTGCCCTCTCCTATCCGGGTGTGGTCAAGACTTACGCCATCCAGGCCGGTCGTGAGCTCCGCGTGATTGTTGGTGCNGACAAGATCACCGACGAAGAGACCGAAAAACTCTCAGCCGAGATCGCCAAGAAGATTCAGGATGAGCTCACTTATCCGGGACAAGTGAAGATTACCGTGATCCGCGAAACTCGCTCCATCAGTTTTGCAAAATAATTGATGAGCCGTGGATACAGAGAATAAAAACAAAGGGTGCAGCTGCCCGCGCGGCAAGCTGTTCGCCACAAACTGGCTCGACGGCATCTCCTCCGGCAACGACTTCGACATCGTGGAAGTGGTGTTCAAAAACACCCGCACCGGTTTCTANTGCAACCCTAACCGCCTTGATCTCAAAATCGGAGATATGGTNGCGGTGGAGGGNGCNCCGGGGCACGACATCGGGCGCGTCAGCATGATNGGCCGACTTGTTCGCCTGCAGTTGAAGAAGGCAAACATCAGTCCGGACTCTGAATTCAAGAAAGTCTACAGACTCGCCAATCAGTCGGANATGGAGAAATATGCCGAGGCCACNGCGCGCGAGGANGATACCATGATNCGCTCGCGCAAGATTGCCGAGGAACTGGGTCTGGACATGAAGATCGGCGATGTGGANTATCAGGGCGATGGAGGAAAAGCCATCTTCTATTATATAGCCGACGAACGCGTCGACTTCCGCAAACTGATCCGTATCCTGGCCGACACTTTCAAGGTGCGCATCGAGATGAAACAGATCGGAGCGCGTCAGGAAGCAGGGCGAATCGGAGGTATCGGTCCGTGCGGCAGACCCCTCTGCTGCTCTTCATGGATGACACATTTCGTATCCGTGGGCACAGGCGCAGCCCGTGTGCAGGATCTTTCCATGAACCCGCAGAAACTTGCCGGACAGTGCGCGAAGCTGAAGTGTTGNCTGAATTTTGAGATCGACTCCTATTCCGAGGCTCAGAAGAAGTTGCCACCTAAAGATGNGGTGCTTCAGACAAANGATTCTGACTATTTCTTCTTCAANGCNGACATCCTGACNCGCAAGGTNACATACTCCACCGACAAGTCGATACCTGCCAANCTCGTTACAATCCCTGCAAGCAGAGCCTACGAGATTATCGCGCTTAACCGTCAGGGAATCAAGGTTGACGCTCTCGATGCCGAATCTTCGAAGAAAAANGCCAAACCGGCATACGTGGATTTGGTGGAACANGAGAGCCTCACACGCTTCGACAANTCCAAGCGAAAGAAGAAGCGCAACAACGGCAANAAGGAGGGAAATCGNCAGCAGTCGCAGCCCCAAGGACAGCAAGGTTCACAAGGACAGCAAGGACAGCGCGACCGCAAAAATAAGAAGCAGANCTCCAATCATAACAACCGTCAGGGACGCAGAAACGGAAATCAACAGAATTCCGGACAGGGAAACCAGCAGAATCCAGCGCAATCTAAATGAAACAGCTATTGCTATACCTGAGCGCGATTGCGGTTCTTGCATCATGCAATCGCGCTGAAAAGGTGGCATATTCAGATTTTGTGGCATTCGGTGAAGACGGATGGGATCCNCTGTGTGTGGTGGGATTCACNCCATATCCCGCAGATTCTTTGGCGGCTCCCGGCGAGAGATTCGACCTGATCCTGACTCTCCGCTATTCGCCAAGAGATCTGTCGCNGAGCATACCTCTGGAGATTACCGAGGANGATGAAAACGGGATAACCGACACNGAGCGTATAACGATAAAGCTNTGTGACGACAAAGGTGAACCGTTGGGCAAGAANGGGATCGCCCTNTATGAGATTTCCGACACNTTGCGACGCAACATCTCTCTTCCCGACGGCTATGCCCTTTCGGTTTCGTCGCTCTCCCCNCCGGANAACACCCTCTGCCTCNGAAATCTCGGAATTACCCTCACGCGCCGTTAGAGCTATCTAACTACTAATTCTTAACTCTAACNCCTANNGCCTAAAGCCTAACCCCTAACGCCCAACACCCAATNATTAATTATTAATTAGCAAAAGTGAATCTTTCTAAGGATCTTAAGTTATCGGTGTTCAACCGCATCGGCGNGATTGCCGATGAAATGAACCGCGAAGTTTATATCGTCGGNGGATACGTTCGCGATATCTTCCTGAAACGCACATCTTCGGATATCGATTTTGTTACTGTCGGAAGCGGTATTGAGCTTGCCACCGAAGTNGCTCAACGCCTTAACCATGGGAAAGGATTGAGCGTATTCGCCACTTANGGCACAGCCCAGGTTAAACTTCGCGATCTCGAACTGGAATTTGTAGGAGCACGNAAGGAATCGTATGTGCGCGAGTCGCGCAACCCTATCGTGGAAGACGGCACACTCGAAGATGACCAGAACCGCCGCGATTTCACCATCAACGCGATGGCTATCTGCTTGAATAAAGACCGGTTNGGCGANCTTGTCGATCCCTTCAACGGTATCGCNGACCTCGAAGCCCGCATTATCCGCACCCCTCTTGATCCGGATATCACTTTTTCCGATGATCCGCTGCGAATGATGCGCGCAATCCGCTTCGCNACNCAACTCGACTTCGAGATTCACCCTGAAACATTCNAGGCAATCCGNCGTAACCGNGAACGGATCTCCATAATCACNAAAGAGCGCATCAACGATGAGCTCTACAAGATAATGCGGTCACCGCGCCCGTCGGTAGGGTTCCGTCTGCTCGACGAGTCCGGNCTGCTGGAATTGATATTCCCGTCGGTTTATGCACTTAAAGGTGTCGAGACCAANGAGGGACGCGGACATAAAGACAACTTCTATCATACGNTGCAGGTGGTGGACAACGTGGCNNCGAAAAGCGACAACGAATGGTTGCGCTGGGCGGCTTTNCTTCACGACATCGGCAAACCCGTAACAAAACGTTACGACGAAAAGATCGGCTGGACCTTCCACAACCATAACTTCATAGGAGAGAAAATGATTCCCCGTGTATTCAAGCAGATGAAGTTGCCCCTTAACGACAAAATGAAATACGTGGCAAAGCTCGTAGGGCTTCACATGCGTCCGCAATCTGTCGGGGAAGAGGGTGTTTCTGACTCCGGTGTGCGCCGCCTCATCACTGATGCCGGCGANGATCTTGAAGACNTAATGACCTTGGCGGAGGCTGACATCACCTCCAAGAATCCGGCAAAGGTACGACGTCAGCTCGAAGGCTTCGCCAAACTTCGCGAACGCATGNCTGANATCAACGATGCCGATGCANTGCGCAACTGGAAATCGCCCGTTGACGGCAATGAGATAATGCAGCATTTTCAGATACCACCTTCAGCNGCCATCAAGCAGATCAAGGATGCCGTTAAGGAAGCTATTCTGGAAGGNGAGATCCCCTACACCCACGACGACGCCTGGGCNTACGTGCTCCGCATCGCCCCCGCCATNCTCCAACAGCAATATTAGTATAATCCGTTTTTCAACTGATTTATCTGAGCGCAGACGCGGTTGATGTGGTCTAAGCCAGACAGCAATGAATTGCTGTCAATATCGATGAAAGGAAATGAAATAAATATTTACTCAAGTATCGCAGGTTAATTTGAGTTTAATCTCTCAAACCATTAGGAACCATTAAAACTATAATGCAGTAATATTATAGTATTTGATCAATAAGTTATTAAAACCATTAAACCTTTCGGTTTATCTGCGTCGGCAGCCACGGTCGAAGACCGTGATGGTTTTAATAAAATAGGATTAATATTTAAGACAGCAACAATGGTTATTAATGGTTATAATAGTTTGATTACTAATAATAAAAATACTTGTAAAACTTAAATTATTTATATGATAGAATTAAAGATACCTAATGAAATTTTTAGGGGTCATATTTATGAGTTAAATGAATTCTTTACTCATATATCTCGAAGAAATACAAGAAGAATTGATCTTACAGTNAGTATTGAAAAAACTAGTCCTCCAAGAGGGATAGAATGGCATGGTGAGTGGTATAAGGTTACAGTGAATGGAAAAGAATTTATAGNACACTCTGATTTTTATGAAGGAATGCANGATGAAGAGATACTTAGGTATATTGACTCATTAGATTAATCCTTGTCCATCCAAGAAAAGATGATTATACTGCATCTCTCATGATGAGCGNGGTTTATTGGAAAAAATGGTAAGGAGGTTACGACCTGTCTCTCGGTATTGCACGGGCGAGAACACATATTTCCATATACCGAAATCCATTTCAGCCAACAACTTGTGGTGTATATAGGACTGCGATTGCTGTAACTTGCGGTGTGCGAAGATTATGATGATTTGAAATTAACAATCTNNTCGGTNTAAAATTTTGTTATTAAGAGTAAAATTCACTATCTTGCGGTGTTGAATCCCGGTAGCCCCTGTATATCAAGCTATCGGGTTTTGTTTTTAGGTGGCAAATATCTCTCCAAATCTACTATCTCAAACAACACCTTGCAGCGTAGGGNCTAACCCATATCTCTCAGGGATATTCCTACACGCTGTATGTGGTCTGTAAGNGCAGGGTTGGTAATGGAGGCAAATCTTATAATGTCAACGGTGTAAGGTAAATCCGTATCCTCAATCTCCATAATAATCTTTATGAGATCGGTATGAGTAATATTCTCACCTATCAAAGATATGTCGATATCGGAAAATTTCTTCCATTCCCCTTTTGCGCGCGAACCAAACAAGATTGCATCTTCCACTGTGGGGTGAGAGAAAATTATCTGCCGCAATAGCGAGATATCCTCCGGCTTCAATCCCGTTTTTNGCTCAATATCANTTATCTCCATTGGATATTTCAATCATTTTNGATTCAAATTCTTTAAACAGAGGAAGATAGACATCTCGCACATTATCATAAATAATGCCGGCCNCCGACTCATCATAAGCATGANTTGTGATATTGCGGTCTGTAATTGAATTCAGCCACCGCTCATCATTGATAATACCTAATTTCAANGCATTTCTGAACGTATCACGCGATCCCATTAACCCGGGAATACCCTGATACTCCATATAATCCTTCATCACCTTCCANGCAAGCTCCTGCGTAAATTCAAACCGTTGGAGCAAACCCTCCTTAAGAAGCTGCACAGACTCAGCAGGGATTGGACTACCCGAAGCGCGATTTACAATCTCACCCGCTTCAGTCANGCGCCTCAAGGCNNTTTGGAAATTCTGGAATCGCTGTCGCCAGCGAATATCAAAGCTATCGGTCATGATCTTATCAATTTGAGAGTGCAAAGTTATAAAAAAAACGCTAAGGGCTTTGTGGTTAGCGATTTTTTTTGTAATTTTGCAAGCCGATTTTATCCAAATTAGTAGACTACAAAAGCGGATTCAGTTGGTTTTGGCCGACCAACNNTCTGATTTTGTGGCGTTTAAACATTAATTTAAAACATTAAAGTTAAAGTGGATACTTTAAGCTACAAGACATTATCAGCCACCCCCGAGACAATNAAGAAAAACTGGGTGGTAATTGACGCAACCGACCTCGTGCTTGGTCGTCTTTGCTCAGTAATTGCCAAGATCCTTCGCGGCAAAAACAAACCCGATTTCACTCCTAACATGGATTGCGGTGACAACGTAATCGTGATCAACGCCGACAAAGTGATCCTTAACGGCGACAAATGGGAGAAACGTGAATATCTCCGTTACACCGGCTACCCCGGCGGTCAGCGTTCATTCACACCCGCAGACCTCATGGAGAAATCACACAAGAAAACAGTTAAGGCTGGCAATCATCCCCTNTTCATCAAAGTTGTAAAGGGTATGCTTCCCAAAACCAAACTCGGCGCAGCTCAGCTTCGCAATCTTCACGTTTACAATGGTGCTGAGCATCCTTACGCAGATGTAAACCCCACTCAAATCGACATCAACAAACTGAAATTTTAATATAGAAGATGGAAAAAATCAATGCAATTGGCCGCCGTAAAGCTGCCGTAGCTCGTGTTTATCTTACTGAGGGTACAGGTAAGATCGTTATCGACAAACGCCCCTTAGAGGAATACTTTCCCTCTTCAATCCTTCAGTATATCGTAAAGCAGCCGCTCAACACNCTNGACTGCGTAGAGAAATATGACATCTATGCTCACCTCGATGGCGGCGGTTACAAAGGACAGTCAGAGGCTCTTCGTCTCGCTATCGCCCGCGCACTCGTAAAAATCAATCCCGAGGACAAGCCCGCTCTCCGTGCAGAAGGCTTCATGACTCGCGACCCGCGTGCCGTAGAGCGTAAGAAACCGGGACGTCCCAAAGCTCGCAAACGCTTCCAGTTCTCAAAACGTTAAAAGAGAGTTTCAGTTATCAGCTTTCTCTTTTCAGTGCGTAAGATCGGCATAATTGAATTACTGCAAAAACTGAAAACCGAAAACTTAGAACTGAAAACTAAAATAGTGTTTAGTATCTAAATCCGCGAGATGGACACGTTCCCTACTTTCGGATTGAATCTTAAAAAAGAACGTAAACAAACTTAATTAAAAAAGATGGCAACACCTTCATTTGACCAGCTCCTCGAAGCAGGATGTCATTTCGGTCACCTCAAACGTAAATGGAATCCCGCAATGGCTCCTTACATCTTCATGGAGCGCAATGGTATCCACATCATAGACCTTTACAAAACGGCAGCTAAAATCGAAGAGGCAGCCGCAGCTCTCAAGCAGATCGCAAAGAGCGGCAAGAAAGTTCTCTTCGTAGCTACAAAGAAACAGGCCAAAGAGACTATCGCTGAAAAAGCAAAATCCGTTAACATGCCTTATGTTATCGAGCGCTGGCCCGGCGGTATGCTCACCAACTTCCCCACAATCCGNAAGGCTGTTAAGAAAATGACCACCATCGACAAGATGGAGAAAGACGGCACTTTCGACAACCTTTCAAAACGNGAGAAACTTCAGATCACTCGTCAGCGTGCAAAACTCGAGAAGAACCTCGGTTCAATCGCAGACCTCGCTCGTCTTCCCCACGCACTCTTCGTGGTTGACGTTATGAANGAGCACATCGCAGTGGCTGAGGCTAAACGTCTCGGTATCCCNGTATTCGCAATCGTTGATACAAACTCTAACCCCGAGGATGTAGATTACGTAATCCCCGCTAACGACGACGCNTCAAAGAGCATCGAGGTTATCCTCGACGCAATCTGCGGCGCTATGGCTGAAGGNCTCGAAGAGCGTAAGGTAGAGAAGATCGACGCNCCCGAAGACAAAGAGGAGGGNGAAGCAGCTCCCAAGCGTCGTCGCGTACGCCGCAACGAAGAGCGCGCAGCAGCTCCCGAAGTTGAGGTAAAAGAGGAAGTAAAAGAGGAGACAGCTCCCGAAGCTTAAAATTTTAAAATTACTATGGCAGTTAGCATAGAAGATATCAAGAAACTGCGCACCATGACNGGTGCCGGTATGATGGACTGCAAAAACGCCCTCGCAGAGACCGANGGCGATATCCAGGCAGCCATCGAAATCATTCGTAAGAAAGGTCAGGCAGTAGCCGCTAAGCGTGAAGACCGTCAGGCAGCAGAGGGTTGCGTNCTCTCAGCTGTTAAGGAGGGATTCGCAGCAATCGTGGCTCTNAAGTGCGAAACTGACTTCGTTGCAAAGAACGAGTCATTCCGCGCCCTCACCAAGACTATCCTTGACGCAGCTGTAGCAGCCGGCGCCAAGACTCTTGACGAGGTTAAAGCCCTCAAGCTCGATGACAACCGNACAATCGAAGAGCACATCACTGACGAGATCGGTAAAACCGGTGAGAAGATGGAGCTCGGCGCATACGAGTGCATCGCAGCACCCAGCGTAGCAGCTTACGACCANCTCGGCAACAAGCTTGCAACCATCGTAGGTTTCAACCTCGAAGGTGTAACTCCCGAAGTTGGTAAAGAGGTAGCAATGCAGGTTGCAGCCATGAACCCCGTAGCAGTTAACCGCGAGGCAGTGCCCGCAGCTGTAATCGAGGAAGAGAAAGCAGTAGCAATCGAGAAAACCAAAACAGAGCAGGTTCGCAAGGCAGTTGAGGCAGCCCTCAAGAAAGCAGGCTTCAANCCNAACCACTTCGACAGCGATGACCACATCGCATCCAACATCACCAAAGGTTGGATCACAGAAGAGGANGCAGCTAAAGCTCGTGAGATNATGGCAACNACTGCAGAGCAGAAGGCAGCAAACCTTCCCCAGCAGATGATCGAGAACATCGTTAACGGTCGTATCAACAAATACTACAAAGAGAACGTACTTCTCGAGCAGGAATATCACCGCGATGCAACTCTCACAGTAGGTCAGTATCTCGACAAAGAGATGAAAGGCCTCGTAGCNGTAGAGTTCAAGCGTGTAAACCTCAANCAGGACTAATCAGACACCCGTCTGACCCAATAAAAAAAGCTGACCNNNNGGTCAGCTTTTTTTATTGCCCTGCAGTCTGCAAGACCGTCAAAGTTATTCTTTAATAACATTCGACANTNAAAAAAGACAGACAACTAACTCAACCCCCTAAAGGTGTCCGGCGATCGCCGGGCACCTTTTTTTATACCTTCTTCAAATGTTAATATATGTTAATTATCGAAATATAATTGGGGGCACGGCTGTGATTTAATTGTATTGCTTACAAATTCCGACGAAAGACTTTCAGAAAATGAAAGCTTTTTCGTCGCTATAATAACCTTTATTTCACATAGCCTGATATCATGAGCAAGCGAAAGCTTAACTCACATATTGCTTATCATCACTTCGAACGGATATATACCCTATATGTAGGACGTATATACAATTTTGTGTTGAAAATCACCCGCGGAAATTCATATCTCGCTGAGGAGATTACGCAGATGGTGTTTGTAAAGTTATGGGAACGGATTGACAATTTTGTGGAGGAGACTGATCTTCTGAAACTCAAAAGTTATCTTTTCACCATTGCAAGGAACACTCTGCTGAATTATCTCAAACACGAGACTTTGGAACATATCTATCTCTCCACTCTTAAAGATACTTCAACTATAGAGGATTACTCTTCAGACGACGCAATTCTCACATCGTTTCTGAATGAATATGTGCAGACTCTCATTAACGAACTCCCACCTATGAGACAAAAGGTATTCCGGCTGAGTCGTCTTCAGTATCTTACCATTCCGGAAGTAGCTTCCGAGTTAGGTATAGCCGAAAGCACAGTCGAGAACCACCTGACGTTGGCTCTTAAATTTATGAGAGCGGAGCTGAAGCGCAGGTATAAACTATAAAACCAATCCGACTAATCCCATTATCAATGATAACGAAAGAACGTCTCCGTAAAATTGCAGAAAAATGCTTGGACAACCGGGCGGATGTAGGAGAAAAAGTACTCCTTGACGTCTGGCTTGAAGAGGACGAGCAATTAGGTGAATGGCTTGAGAACGAAATTGAGCACACACCTTCCTATATAAGTGCAGAAGTTAACGAACGTCTGCGCCGCTCGATATTCAGCAAACTTCCGGCAAATGATCCTGAGAAGGTTGAAAAGTTCAATATATGGAAAGCAAGCACTATAGTGGCGACAATCGCTACGGTTTTTATGGCAGCGTTTTACTTCTATACACCTTCCAAACCTCAATATACACTTCCTCTAAGTGTAGCTACAGGCTGTGGAGAACGTTCGGTAGTGAATCTTCCAGACAGCACTTGCATAAACTTAAATCACGAATCGCGGTTTGACTACTATTACAACACGGAAACCCAAGAGCGCACACTGGCACTTTGCGGAGAGGCAACTTTCGATGTGGCTACCGACCCCGAACATCCTTTTATCGTAAATTGCAACGGGCTAAGAATCGAATGTCGGGGCACTACATTTAACGTCAATGGGTATCCCGATGAGAAAACGGTTACAGTGGTTCTCGACGAAGGTATCATCACTGCCGCTTCATCGCGACAGCAAATAAATATGCACCCGGGAACGATGGTGACATTTAACACTCAAACCAATTCGTTAACCACAACTTCTGTGGATGCAAAGGAGTATTCCGAATGGACACGTGGCTATGAGCGATTTAACAATGAATCACTGGATGTCGTGGCTCGCAGATTATCGCGCTCTTTTGGGGCTAAGATACATTTTGAATCGCCCGATATTGCAGAGATACATCTTACAGGAACCCTTAATGCCGAATCACTCGACGAAGCTTTGCGATTTATTTCAACCGCAACAGGCATCAGATACCGTAAGGATGCAAAAGGGGTAATCACTTTATTTAATTAGGAATTAGTAGTTAGGAATTAGTAATTAAATACACAGAAGTTTCATAATTAATTTTAATATAATCATCATGTTACGATCTTTAAAAACATTACTGCTTATATTGCTGATGTTGCCGACGACATTACTTGCGTCGTGCAGCGACGACGATGAAGCAAGAGCCCTACCCTCTTTCGGTGAGATTTCCATTTCACCAGCCAAGGCGGAATATCAGGTAGGAGATCAGATTGTATGTACAATCAAAATGACAAAACCTGCGGGATCTGATCTCCGGGATGCATCTTATTGGTGGTATACATCAGAATGGTTCTCCGATCTTTCTATCGACCCGGACTTCTGCGAAGCTAATGAAGAAGGAGAGTTCGTGTCGCAGCCAATCACATTAACCCAAGCAGGCGATTGGACCATCTATTTCTTCGGAAGAGTAGAATTTCCCCATTACGACTGGAAGAAAGTGGAATTGGGTAAAACCATTAAGGTTAAGGAATAAACTGCCCTTCAATTCATACGAACTATCCCAAGAGTCTTATCAACTTCCATAATACATCATCATGAATATATTTTCAAGAATATCAACTAAACAAATAATGAGCACCGCCATTATTTGCCTGTGTTCACAAGGAGCACTCGGCAATGTGACGGTTTCATTCTCGTCTCTTCCTTTAAGTAAGGCCATGAAAGAGATAGAGAAAGTGAGCAAGCTTCATTTCTTATATAAATCAGATCTTCCGGGTCTTGACAATTCGCGTTCACTTTCTGTAAAGGATGCTTCTGAACGCGATGCACTTGATCGCCTCTTCGCCGGTACGGGATTGAAGTATAAACTCGAAAACGGCAACACAGTGGTGGTTTACAAGGATAATGACACATCTTCTTCCTCCAAGACCAATTCCAAGGAGAAAGCAAAAGAGCAGATAACTTTCAGCGATATTGTTACCGACGAAAACGGCGAACCTCTGATAGGAGCCACAGTTCAGGTAAAAGGAACAACTCAAGCTGTGATGACAGATCTTGACGGTAGATTTTCTCTTCCTAAAGTTGGCAAAGGGGATAGCATAGAATTCAAATATGTTGGGTGCCAATCCAAAACAATGGCAGCCACATCCACCCCGGTAAATGTGCAGCTCAACGAGGAGTCCTCTTTGCTCAATGAATTGGTGGTAGTCGGTTATGGTCAGCAGAAGAAAGTTAATCTGACAGGAGCCGTGAGCGTGGTGACAGCCAAGGATGTAAACGGTCGCCCCACAGGCAATGCCGCAACTGCCCTTCAGGGTGCTGATCCATCACTTAACCTCAAGATGGGATCCGGTGGTCCGGACGCTTCTGCATCGCTTAACATCCGTGGTGTCACCTCTATCAATGGAGGTTCGCCGTTAGTATTGGTCGACGGTGTTGAGATGAACCTTACCCGCATCAATGCAAACGATATCGAGAGCATCTCTATTCTAAAGGATGCGTCAGCAGCGGCCGTATATGGAGCCAAGGCATCGGCAGGTGTTGTGCTCGTCACCACAAAAAGCGGACAGGAGGGAGCAACTCCCACCGTATCATTCGACCTTAAGGCAGGTTGGCAGCGTCAAACCACATCTGACGATTATATCACTTCCGGTTACTGGTCTACATACATCAACGATATGTTCTACAATGCCAACAGCGGACAGCCCTACACCAACTACAACGAAAGCGATTACGCACAGTTATGGATGCGTCTCGGTCAGACCAATGAAACAGCCGAACGCCCTTGGGCAGTTCCCACCGACGACGGGCACTGGCGCTATTACGCCAACAACGACTGGTATTCGCACTATTACCGTAAGGACCGACCGATGCAGGACTATAATGTTTCCATCAAGGGAGGTAGTCAGCGCATAAGCTATTATGTGAGCGGACGTGCATATTTCCAAGATGGTATGCTCAACCAGAACAACGATAAGTTCAAATCGTTCTCCGCTCTTGGCAAAATGGATATCAAGCTCACCAATTGGTTGAAATATAGTTTCCATACATCATATTACGAGTCAACCTATCAACGTCCCGGTTCGAGTGACCTTAACGACTTCTTTTATCGTTCAAGCAACCACTCGCTCGCCGCATTCCCCTCTACCAACCCCGACGGAACCTCGCTGTGGGATATCTCCGGAATCATCACAAACGGCACGGCAAAAGTCGGCGATGGTTACAATGCCCTTATGAATTATGGTAAGCACAGCAATAAGGATCAGAACCGAGAATTTCTTATCAAAAACGGAATCACAATCACTCCGATAAAGGATCTGACCATTCGCGGAGAATATGCATACCTCTTCCGCAACCTTAATCGCGAGATGCGCCGTGTGCCGGTGCCTTACAGCAACACGCAGGGTGTGGTCAACTGGATCGAGGGTTCGGATGATTCCATGTGCTGGGATATGTTCACGCGCGGCATGACTAACAACAGCACCCAGACCATTAACGCATACGCAACATGGGATCCATCTTTTGGCAGGAATAACCTTACAATCACAGCCGGTTTCAATGGTGAGATATACCGTCACCTCTATTTCAAAGGTGAACGTCAAGACCTTATGAGTCCGGATCTGAATACTCTCAACATTGCCACCGGTGAGGTTAAAGACTTCAAGGATGAGATTCAGAACTCTGTGACTTATGGATATTTCGGACGTGTCAATTATGATTTCGATGGTAAATATCTCGTTGAGCTTTCCGGTCGTTACGACGGTTCATCTCGTTTTGCTAAAAAACATCGCTGGGGATTCTTCCCTTCAGCCTCAATCGGCTGGAGATTCTCGGAGGAGAAATTTATGGAGGGTGTGAGAAGCTGGTTTAACAATGGTAAGATTCGTGTTTCTCTCGGAACTCTCGGTAATCAGCAAGTTGGCTATTACGATTACATACAGTCTATCACCACCAATAAGCTTATGGAAAACATAACATTCGATGGAGACACTTATGTGACGTACTCATCAGTATCCGCTCCTCCTTCAAGCGATCTGACATGGGAAAAAGTTACAACTTATAACCTCGGTCTTGACCTGAGTTTCCTTAACTCACGCCTCAACTTCACAGGCGATATATACATCCGCGACACCAAAGATATGCTCACCAATGGCGCTCAGCTCCCGGCATCCTACGGAACATCAGTGCCTAAGGCTAACTGTGCGAACCTCCGCACACGTGGTTTCGAGATTGGTTTGAACTGGAACGACGACTTCCTCCTGCTCAACTCCAACTTCCATTACTCTGTTGGCGCCGGTTTAGGAGACTACTACTCTAAAATCACCAAGTTTGACAATCCCAACGGACTTCTTTCCAACCATTACGTAGGTAAAGAGTTAGGTGAAATATGGGGCTATGAGGTAACAGGCATCTTCCAGAGCGACGAAGAGGCACTCGAATATATGTCGCGCATCGACGGATCAGCATACGTCTATTCAGACAACTATAACCAAGGTCCCGACTCATGGCGCGGAGTACGTGCAGGTGATGTTATCTATGCGGATCTTAACGGCGACGGCGTGATCTCCCCCGGTGAGAACACAGTTGACAATCCCGGTGACCGCAAGATCATCGGTAACTCCACACCTCGCTATAACTACAATTTCCGGGGTGCGATTGAATGGAAAGGTATTGATATCTCAGCATTCTTTCAAGGAATCGGTAAATGTGATTGGTATCCGGGCAACGAGGCGCGAACATTCTGGGGACCTTATTGCCGTCCGTACAATGCCTATGTTCCAGCCAACTTCCTTGACAATGTCTGGAGCGAAGACAACCGCGACGCCTATTTCCCCCGTCCGCGTGCATACGCTGCATACGGTTCGAAGAATCCTCTCGGAAATGCAAACTCACGTTACTTGCAGGATGTAAGCTACCTTCGATTGAAGAATCTTACCGTAGGTTACACACTTCCAATCTGGAAAAACATCTTTCGCGAGCTGCGTGTATATTTCTCAGCCGAGAATCTTTGCTATTGGTCTCCTTTCAAGAAATATTGCAAAACCATAGACCCCGAGACCGCCACAAACTCCGGGCGTGCATCAAACGACGCCCTCTCCTACGGCTTCTCTAAATCGTTCACATTTGGTATAAATGTGGAATTTTAAACGATCACTTTAAAAGATTTAAACATTTATGAAATTAGCATATAGTTCTATACTTTTCGGCAGCCTTACCTTAGGAGCTCTTATCTGCGCCACAGGCTGCACTGACATTGATCAGTTCCCGGAAGACCGACTCTCACCGGAAAGTTATTTCCATTCTGAGGCAGAGCTCCGCCAAGCCACCAACGCATTCTACTCCCTTGAGCCTCAAGTGGGTAGTATGCGCTGGTATAACGAACACAGCGAGATGATTCAACACGAGGTTCTTCCCCGTGAATTGATCGGGTCTCGCCCCCTTCCCTCTGCCGGTTCCGATGTAGGTTGGACATGGACAACTCTCCGCGATATCAACTATTATCTGCAGAATTCCGGAAGGTGCACCAACGCACAGGCGCGTAACCATTACGACGGTGTAGCTTACTTCTTCCGCGCATATTTCTATTATGACATGCTCACCAAATTCGGTGAACTGCCATGGTATGACCAGCCTATCGGAAGTGCCGATACTGAATTGCTCAGCAAGCCACGCGATTCTCGCGATGTTATCATTAATCATATCATCGAAGACTGCGACCGCGCATTTGACCTTCTGCTTCCCTTTGGTAAGAACACTACGGAAGTCTGCGCATGGACAGCATTGGCGTTGAAGTCTCGTGCCACTCTGTTTGAAGGAACTTTCCGCAAATATCACGCAGGCACGGTTTTCAATCCGGAATCTCTCTCCGGTGACCATCTCCTTGAGATCTGCGCCGATACTTCTCTCAAACTTATGAAGGAGGGTGGCTATTCTCTTTACTCGGATGGAGCTGAACCTTATCGCGACCTGTTCGCCACACTGACTCCGCGCAGTTGTGAAGTGATCTGGGCTCGAATCTATGGTGATCAGATCGGAGGCAAGCATAATGCCAACGATGATTCCAAGACACGCTTTGCCTCTATGACCAAGCGCTTCGCCAACCTTTATCTTATGAATGATGGCTCTCGTTTCACCGACAATCCGAACTGGAAGACCATGTCGTTTGTAGATGAATGTGCAAACCGCGATCCGCGTATGTCACAGACTCTGCTCACCCCGGGTTACAAACAGATGGGACAAACCAACGTACAGGTGCCTAACATAAATGTGACTCAAGGCTGCTACCAGTATATCAAATATGTTATGAGCGACGACTACGATGCCTTCAACCAGAGCCGAGCATCGATGCCGATTTTTCGTCTCGCCGAGGTGTATCTTAATTATGCCGAGGCATTGGCAGAGTTAGGCAGACTTACTCAGGCAGACCTTGATCTCTCAATCAACAAACTGCGCGCCCGCGTCAATATGCCAGCTATGGATCTCGCCACTGCAAATGCAAACCCTGATTCTTATATGATGAGCGAAGAATGGGGCTATCCGAACGTGACTCGTTCCAACTACACCGGCAGTATCCTTGAGATACGCCGCGAACGTCTGATCGAGCTTTCACTGGAACTTGTGCATTACAACGACATTCTCCGTTGGCGCGAGGGTAAGGTTTATGAGAAACCATTCTATGGAATCTATTTCCCCGGCGAGGGCAAATATGACCTCACCGGCGACGGCAAAGACAACGTATGCATCTACACCGGGAAACGTCCGAGCGGTCTCGGCCTTAAATTCCTTGAGCTGAATAAAGATATCTTCCTTTCTGAAGGTGACCACGGTTTTGCTGTGAGATATTCAAGCGATGCCTTCAAACGCAACTGGAACGAAAATCGCGATTATCTCTATGGCATTCCTACCAACGAACGTATCCTCACCGGTGGTGCTCTTTCTCAGAACCCCGGATGGAACGATAACCTTTCATTTTAAGTAAAGAACTTACTTAATAAAAATAAACTATAACTAATTTAAAAAAGATCATGAAAAATCTTCACTTCTTTTGGCTTTAGCGCTCTCAGCAGCCACAAGCCTTAACGCAACTGTTTACTTCGGTTCACCCGCGGGCGCAGGCGACCAAAGCGGCGACTCCTGGACCAATGCATTCCCGGCTAAAAATATCGCCGACATTCTCGAAGGTGTCGAAGCCGGCGATGTCGTATATCTTCTTGAAGGTACTTACACCGGCACCACTGTCTACCCGGTTGAGGGTATCACCGTAATCGGCGGTTTCCCGGCTGCATCTCAAGGTTCTGATCTGAGCGGCTATAATCCGTGGACAAACCGCACAATCTTTACTTCCGAGGGTAAGAACGGCATCGAGGCAATGGTGAAACTTGAAGGCGACAAAGAGAAAACCGAAACTATCTGGACAAACTTCAAGGGAATCACATTCTCAGGTTGCACAGGTTCCACTGAATCTACAAGCTACACAGGAACAGCGTTTAATTGTACTCACGCAGATGTTGTTATGGAAGACTGCACATTCGAGAACAATACATCATATCAGGGCGGATGTGTTGTTCCCGCTTCAGGATCCCGCTTTCACGCAATTCACTGCGTATGGAATGGCAACCGCAACATCAACACCAATACAGGTAAGAACTTCATGCAGTCATGTCTTAATGGTCGTGGCGCGGAAGGAAGCGTCACAAATGTGGTCCTTGAGGGATGCGTGATGGTCAATAACTACATTGAAGATCCCGAAGCCCGCAAAACAGCTAACTACGGAGGATCAATCAGCATGCAGGATGGTTTCACCAACCTCTGTATGGTTAACTGTTATGCCGATGGAGGTGACAATAATGCCATCAACCAGAATGGTGGTCTTATGCGTCTTTCCAACAAAGCCACACTCCATTTCTTCGCATTCAACACATTCACCAATTACGATGCACTTGCTGCCGAATGTAAAGGAAAGATCATCTCTTTCAATGGTCTGACTCCCTTCTATATGCAGGGCAACCTTATGATAACAAAAGAGGGAGCATCAGCCAACAACGACGACAAGGCTAACAACGCAGTGTTTGTACAGGGCTGGAATGCAGAAGACATGAGTGGCATCACTTCCGGTGGTGAGAACTCTGTCAGCGGCACAATCTTCAACACTTACGCGGGCAACAACTGTACGTTCCGCGAGCAGATGCCTTCCGATAACTGGTTGGCAGGTGGCTACGCTGACGTGTTCAAGACTAACGCCCCCACAGCAAAAGATGGTCGCTTCTATCTTGAGCCCAAAGAAGCTTACGGTGATGTCAACCTCGCGGAGGCTCTTGAGAACTACAACTCATTCGAGATGCCCGACGTATTCAAATGGGCTAACGTAGATCTCTCTAAAGACCTTTTCGGTAATCTTCGCGCAGCTACAACTTACCGCGGTGCATACGATCCCAACGCAACTCCTGCCGAGTCCGGATCAGGCATTGTAAACACATTCGCAACTGACGCTACAATGAGCGTTATCGTATGCGGCAACGGTGTGTTCTCTGTAAAGGGAGCCGAGGGCGTTGCTGAGGTTTACGACATCGCCGGTAGAAAAGTTGCTTCTGAATCAGTAGTCAGCGGCGCTGAGATCAACATCTCCACTTATCCTTCAGGAATTTATTTCATTAAGATAGGTAACAAATCAGTTAAGGTTTGTAAGTAAATTAAATTGTTAGGTCGACTTGCCGGAAGCCGTTGTGCGCGGCTTCCGGCATTTCTCATTAATCTGGAACCAACTATCTATGAAACCATATAAAATAATTGCAAGTCTAATCGGATTGGTTGCATCAACTGCCCCTGTATATTCTAACGGTATCTATTTCGCGTCACCCGAAGGCGCCGGCAATGGAAGCGGTGATTCCTGGACCAACGCTTTTGCAGCTAAAAATATCGCCGACATTCTCGAAAACCGGGAGAAAGGAGACGTAGTGTATCTACTCGAAGGCACATACACCGGCACTACCGTTCGTCCCATTGAAGGTATCGATATAATCGGTGGTTTCCCATCAACTGCAAAAGGATCGGATCTTAGTGGCTATAATCCCTGGACTTATCACACGATATTTACATCCGAAGGAAAAAACGATACCGATGCTTTGATTAAGATTGAAGGAGATCCCGATAAAACCGAGGACTTGTGGACTATTTTCAAGGGAATCCGCTTCTCAGGCTGCACAGGGTCTACTGAGAGTTCAAGCTATTCGGGGACTGCATTCAACTGCACCCACGCCAATGTGGTAATGGAGGATTGTACCTTTGAAAATAACACGTCATATCAAGGGGCATGTGTTGTTCCGGCCCAAGGATCGCGCTTTCATGCTCTGCATTGCGTATGGAATGGCAACCGCAACATAAATACCACTACTGGTGGAAATATGATGCAAAGTGTAATCAATGGCCGCGGAGCAGCGGGGAGCGACACTCACGTGGTGCTTGAGGGTTGTGTGATGGTCAATAACTATATTGAGGATCCCGAGGCTCGCGAAACTGCCAACTATGGAGGATCGATCAGTATGCAGGATGGACATACAAACCTATGCATGGTTAATTGCTATGCCGATGGTGGGGACAATAACGCTATTCACCAGAACGGTGGATTGATGCGACTCTCAAACAACTCCACACTCCACTTCTTCGCTTTTAACACGTTCACCAATTATGAAACTCTCGCATCGGAATGTAAAGGTAAGATCATATCTTTCAATGGTCTTACGCCCTTTTATATGCAGGGTAATCTCATGATAACCAAAGAAGGTGCTTCGGTTAACGATGACAACAAGGCGAATAACGCAGTTTTCATCCAGGGGTGGAATTCCAACGATATGAGTGAGATTACCTCGGGAGGTTATAATTCAGTGAGTGGTACAATGTTCAGCACTTACAACGATAACAACTGCACTATGCGCGAACAGCAGCCATCCGATAATTGGCTTGCTGCCGGATATACAGATGTTTTCAAAAGTAATGCCCCTATTGCAAATGATGGACGTTTCTATCTCGAACCCAAGGAAAACTACAGAGATGTAAATCTATCTGAAGCAATCGGTATCTACAACTCGTTCAAAATGCCGGATTGCTTCAAATGGGCAAATATTGATTTATCAAAAGACCTATTTGGAAATCTTCGCGCCACTACAACTTATAGAGGTGCTTACGACCCGAATGCAATCACGGTTGATACCAATTCAGGCATTATAACTGCATTCTCCGAAGAGTCGATAATAAACATAACCGCTCGTGGCAATGGAGTGTTCTCTGTTGAAAATTCCGAGGGCGCAGCTGATGTATTTGACATTGCAGGCAGAAGGGTTATCTCAGTAGAGGTCTGCAATGCTTCTGATATCGATCTCTCTTCTTATCCGTCGGGAATATATTTCATTAAGATAGATAACAAATCATTTAAGGTTTGTAAATAATTTTGTCAATGAGTAATTTTAAATTTATTTCAATAATGTTATGTCTGTCGGCTGCAATGCCGGCAGCTTATTCGGCGCATAGGCTTGCGACTTTCAACATCCGGTACACCGGCGCAGCTACAGATACCGAAGGGAAGGATTGGTCAAAGCGCGGTCCTTATTGCTCAAAGCTTATTACGGATTACGATCTTGATGTCGTAGGATTTCAGGAGATTACCGGCACCGGCAGAACCTATCGTAATTCTGTAACAGGCAGGACTCAGCTCGACGATATGAAGGCTTGGTTGCCTGATTATGAAGTTCTCGAATGGGATAGAGACGGCACAAAGAAAAGAGAATATGTGGCAGTGGCGTATAAAAAGGATAAATATACACTCCTTGATACAGGTTCTTTCTTCATCAGCCCTACTCCTGAAAAATTCTCTTATGGTTGGGACACAGCTATTGAGGAACATCCTCGCGTTATAGGCTGGGTGAAACTTCGCGACAAGAAATCAGGCGAAGAGTTTATCTATGCGGCGACCCACACGAACGACGGCTGGAGTCTTGATGGTCCATACGGATCGCAGTTGATAGCAGACAAAATGAAAGCGATAGCCGGCGACACACCGGTGATGATCGTTGCAGACTATAACACTTCGCGCAGCGAACGTGACCGCAAGGGTCTGAAAGCTTACCACGCAGCTTTCCATGATGCAGCGTTGGATGTTCCGGCCGACAAGAACTATTCTCTACCGGTTAGCAATCCTGCAATTACCTGGACTTACAACGCATTCCATCCGGCCTCAGACACTTCCTATAAAGGTTCGGAAATAGATTTCATGTTCTATCGCGGCATGGATATACTTGAGCGTCATATACTCTCGGAAGAGTTCGCATACAATGGCGTGAATTATCCTGTATCGGATCACTTCCCGATGTATGTTGATGTTAACATCTCACCGGTTTCAGTCAAGAGCCTCTATGTTAATTGTAATGCCGATGGAGCAGGCGACGGTTCAAAAGCAGCTCCCTACCGCACAATATCAGATGCCGTAAATGCAGCAGATATTGATGACACAATCTATGTGACGGCAGGTGATTATGCAGAGAGCGTAAATCCGGCTTACTCGGTTACTATTATAGGTGGATATGACGACGCGTTCAACAACGTTGTGGGAATTAGCAATTTGTCGGGAAGTAATCTCGATCTTCCTCCTGTTTACGCCCCCGGAAGTATAGATCTGACTCTTAAAAACTTCCGCATTCACGATTACGTATCAAAAAAAGATATCTACGACGGAGCAATCCATTTCAACGGCGCAGATCTTAATCTTGAGAATGTTGTGCTTGAGAATAATGAAGGTGCGGATTACGGAGGTGCACTTTCAATCTATAACCATACAGATTCAAAATACTGCGATTGCACGAACCTTACTTTGAAGAATTGTACTTTCTGCAACAATAAAGCACAGTACGGTGCAGGTATGGCGGTCGGACTTTACGACAAGCTTACAATGGAAAATTGCACATTTGAAGGGAACTCGGCATCGATGGCAGGGGGCGCCGCGTATCTCACTTTCGGCACTCCGGAGTCTAACCGAATCTGGTTCACCAATGCCAATGTGCTTATCAAACAATGCGCTTTCGCCAACAACTCTTCTGCAAGAAACGGTGCGCTATACATCAACGATGAGATGCCCAACGTGAAAGTTACGATCGTAAACACTACGTTCGGCGGAAACCTGCTCAATGCCGGGGGAGGGTTAGCAAATGTTATCAAGACTTACGGTGGAACCGCCATTCATGCAAAGCTTGCCGACTGTCCGGCAAATGCACCCTTGACAAGTGTAAAGGATTCTAAGCTCTACATAGGACACGTCAGCATCATCGGCAACCACGCGTACTGCACTTCTCCGGCGAACTTCAATGCTTCAGCAGTGAATGTTACCAATGGTGAGGTTAAACTCATGAATAATATTATCTGCGCAAACTCTACTAACGGGGCATCGGCATTAGCCGATGTCACCATTTCTCCTGCCGACAGGCTGAAAACCGAAACCGGGAATGTATTCACTGCCACCGGTACTGTAAATTTCTCTACCTCCGATCGCTCGAACACTGCGTCTTCAGAATCTGAAGGGATATCCCACATAGCAGAAATGTTTGATGGTAAAATTATTGAAAATAAATTCTATCCTCAATTCACTTATAACGAATCTTATCTTACACCCTACATATTCCAAAACTCCTCAATATTCGGAGATAGCGATATTGCAACTCTTTCTCTCCTTCAGCGAAATCTTGAAAAGGAATTCTCTTTGGATATTGACGGCGACGGTTCCTCCTCTTCTCAGATCAAGATTGACCAGTTGGGACGCGATCGCAATTCAAAATCCATGCCGGGTGCAGTTGAGTTTGACTTAGCTCTCTCCGGTGTGGCTGAGGTCGAAGCTTCCTCTGATTCTAATATAACATTATCAAAACTCGACAGCAACAGAATAGCTCTCGTTTCTTCTGTTGCACTCGGCGCTATCTCTGTTCACGATGTTAATGGCGTCTGCATCTTCAAAGAATACACTGAGGAGACAAAAGCTATCATCGATCTATCTGCATGGGGAAAGGGAATATTTTTGGTAAATATTGGGAAATCTAATTTTAAATTTATAATTTAGCAATCGCAGTTGATTTTTCAACTTATAGAAGTTGAGACTGCATTTACTTTTTAACTTTAATAATACGCTACCATGACTAAATAATTAATACATTGTATGTTATTAACACAAGCTGATTTTCAACTGAATAACCTAATTATTAATTATTAATCATTAATCATTAATTGCATACAACATCTAACCTACATCAATCTTATGAAAAGATTATTTCTAAGTCTGGCGGGAATGTTGCTGATTTGCTCGGCTTTGTTCGCTCGCCATTATGACAATGAGAATCCTGTGGCTAACCCGAATGCTACAGTGGTGTGCGGGAACGCACGCTTCACGGTGCTTACTCCGGAACTTATTCGCATGGAGTGGAGCGACGACGGTAAGTTTGAGGACAATAAGTCGCTTACGTTCGTTAACCGCAATCTTCCGGTTCCGAAGTTTACTAAATCGGTTTCCAAATCTGGTGCTACAATCAAGACCGATGCCCTGAGCCTACGTTATCGCAACGATGGAAAGCCGTTCGATGCCAAGAACCTTGAGATCACAATGAAGCTTAATGGCAAGAATGTGAAGTGGACTCCGGGAATGGAAAATCCCGGTAACCTGAAAGGCACTACCCGCACTCTTGATCAGGCTAATGGCTATAAGCTCAAGAAGGGCGATATGGAACCGGGTCTCCTTTCGCGCGATGGCTGGGTACTGGTTGATGACTCTTCCAATATCCTCATGACGCCCGATGACTCTCACTGGGAGGAGTGGGTTCAGAGTCGTCCGGAGGGTGAGCGTCAGGATCTCTATTTCTTCGGCTACGGACATAATTACAAGAAGGCGCTGGCCGATTACCAGAAAGTGGCTGGCAAGGCCATGCTCCCTCCGAAATATACTTTAGGTTACTGGTGGAGCCGCTATTGGCAATATTCCGACGATGAGATGCAGACCATAGTGGATCGTCTTCGCTCTTACGATATTCCGGTTGATGTGCTGATCGTGGATATGGACTGGCACGACACTTACGGACTACGCCGCAATGATCCCAAGAAGGATGAATATGATCAGCGTATAGGCTGGACCGGTTACACCTGGCAGAAGGAACTCTTCCCCCACCCTGCCAACTTCCTGGAGTGGGTGAATCGCTCTAATCTTAAGACTGCTCTCAATCTCCACCCCGCGTCGGGTATTCAGCCTTACGAGGAGTGTTATGATCTCTTCAGAAAAGATTACGGCTGGGATAAACCCGGAGAGTCCGTGCCTTTCAAAATCGATGAGGTGAAATGGGCGGATTCCTATTTCAACACCGTATTGTCTCCTATGGAGAAGATGGGAGTGGATTTCTGGTGGCTTGACTGGCAGCAGTGGCTCGAATCCAAATACACTCCCGGTTTGAGCAACACTTTCTGGCTTAACCACACTTTCTTCCATCACGCCCGCGAGAACGCTGCGGAGACTTCCGGACTCAATAAGCGTCCGTTTATCTATCACCGCTGGGGCGGCTTGGGTTCACACCGCTATCCCCTCGGTTTCTCGGGCGATACTTACACTTCTTGGGAGACATTGGCTTTCCTTCCCTGGTTTACTGCCACTGCTTCCAACGTCAACTATGGCTATTGGGGTCATGACATCGGTGGACACCTCTTCAAGAAAGAACTTAAGGAGACCGATCCCGAACTTTACCTGCGCTGGCTTCAGTATGGTGTGTTCACTCCTATCTTCAAGACTCACTCCACGAAAGATAATCGCATCGTACGCTATCCGTGGGCTTTCCCCGAGCATCAGTTCATGATGCGCGATGCAATCCAGCTCCGCTATGCTCTCGCTCCTTATATCTACAATGCTGCCCGCGAGAATTACGACACAGGCGTCGGCATGTGTCGCCCGATGTATTACGAATATCCCGAAACCGAGAAGGCTTATCAGGTGCCTGAGCAGTATTTCTTCGGTCCGGACATAATCGCCACAGCCGTTGCGACACCGATCGACAGCGTTACAGGTCTCGCACCGCGCAAAATGTGGTTCCCCGAGGGTGAATGGTTCGATTTCTCCACCGGCAACCTCTACAAGGGAAATGCGGAGTATGACCTCTCCTACACCCTCGACGAGAATCCTTTCTTCGTTCGTTCGGGTGCTATCATCCCCATGAATCCTAAGAACGTGCGTTCGCTGCAGCTTCCCTGCGACACTCTCGTGCTGACATTCATCCCTGGTGAGAAAGGCAAACTGCGTCACTACGAAGATGACGGCGAAACGGAGGCATATCTTGAGACATTCGCCATGACACCCGTGGAACGTTCGTTGTCAGGCAACGATATCCGCATCAAGATCGGCAAACGTGAAGGCACTTACAACAATGCTCCCGACCAGCGCTCTTACGAATTGCGTTTCCCAGCCACAATGCCCCCGGCAAAAGTGATTGTAGATGGAAAGGAATATCCTTACGCTCGCTTCCCCGAACCCGGCACATGGAGCTATGATGGTCTCTCTCTCCAACCGGTGATCTACACAACCTCAATGCCGGTAAACAAAGAGGTTGATGTAACCCTTGAATACGGCGACACCAACCCCTACGCCGAGAGTGTTCACGGCAAGCAGGGTCTCTTCCGCCGTTTCCGTCAGCTCACCCCCGAGTTTAAGGAAGAGCAGTGCAACAACGGTGAGAGCATGGAGATGCTGCCCGAAGGATACCTGAAAGCGTCACAATGCGCCAACTTCATCCTTGAGAATCCGAAAGAGATCGCCACCTACCTCCGCGAATTCGACGAGGCTATCCGGAACCTCCCCACGGTGATGCAGGAGCACAAATACTCCTCCCCCGCCTTCAAGAACCGTGTCCTCAAACAGACCGCCGAATGATGGACCAAGCCCACTATAAAGAATCGGCAGGTAACCATACATAACACAAGAGCTGCGACCGCAATGGCCGCAGCTCTCTATTCTTTTATCTCAATTTTGCACATTCGATTTTTTATTATAACTTAGCAACTGATTTAATATGTGTTTAATATGAAACTGATTGAAATAAATCTTCATCAGATATTTGACTTATGTAAAAAATATAAGGTAAAGAAGCTTTATCTTTTCGGATCCATCTTGACCGACAAATTTAATGACAAGAGTGACGTTGACTTTTCAATTGAGTTTGACAAAGATGAAATCACAAAAAGCAAATTGGATTGGGCAAATGTATTTTTTGATTTCATGCATGAAATGGAGTCTCTCTTAGGACGGAAAGTTGATATTGTCTTTGACAATCACATCACAAATAAACTTTTCCGTATGGAATTGGATAACACCAAACGATTGATTTATGGATAAAGACCACCGGAAATATCTATTGGATATAAAACAAGCCATTGAAGAAATTGAAGTCGCAACCAATGA
The DNA here is from genome assembly GCA_014802175.1 of Bacteroides sp. Lineage (GTDB taxonomy): Bacteria > Bacteroidota > Bacteroidia > Bacteroidales > Muribaculaceae > Lepagella. Next base: position 200,210 of record JAAVCU010000017.1, on the reverse strand, counting down.
ACGCTCTCGTAAATTTGAAGTCTTTATTGAAGATTTTGTATTTCGTAAATTCGTAGAACGTAATATTGAAATAATTGGAGAAGCGATGAATCGAGTATTAAAGCTTTACCCAGATATAAAAATAACCTCTGCCCGCAAAATTGTAGACACCAGGAATTATGTTATTCATTCTTATGATTCTTTAATTCCTGAAATTCTATGGGCTATTGTAATAAATCATTTGCCCATATTAAAGAAGGAAATCAATGATTTATTACAAGAATCCGATAACTCTCTATGCCATAAGTAATTTTCAAAATTAGCTTAAACAACTTCTCTAAGCATCAATACAAAATCAAAGAATTATAAATAAAAAGATTGATGGTATGCTGACACAAGCGGACAACGCGATACTTGTGGTCGATATGCAGAACGATTAGGTAAATGCTGCTTGAAGCTAAAAAAGAGAGTTGCAATCGGGTGATTGCAACTCTCTCTTTGCTTTATGAGATAATCAGGAGCGCTGATTATTCTTTAACGATTTTCTTGTAACCGTAAACTGCGCGGTCGCCAAGTTCCTCCTCGATGCGGAGAAGCTGGTTGTACTTAGCCATACGGTCAGAACGGCTTGCAGAACCGGTCTTGATCTGACCAGCGTTTGTAGCAACTGCGATGTCAGCGATTGTAGCGTCCTCAGTCTCGCCTGAACGGTGAGAGATAACTGCAGTGTAGTTGTTACGCTGTGCCATCTCTACGGCGCGGAGAGTCTCGGTGAGCGAACCGATCTGGTTAACCTTAACGAGGATTGAGTTAGCGCAACCCTTAGCGATACCTTTCTCAAGATATTTAACGTTGGTTACGAACAAGTCGTCACCTACGAGCTGGCAACGGTCGCCGATAAGCTTGGTAAGGATCTTCCAGCCTTCCCAGTCGTTCTCGTCCATACCGTCCTCGATTGAGTCGATAGGATATTTAGTGATGAGCTCCTCGAGATATTTAGCCTGCTCTTCGCTTGTGAGCTTCTTACCGTTAACCTCTTTCTCAGCACCGTTCTTAAGGTGAGTGTAATCGTAAACACCATTCTGATAGAACTCAGAAGAAGCGCAGTCAAGACCGATAGTTACATCTTTTCCGGGCTCGTAACCTGCTTTCTTGATAGCCTCCATGATTACGTTAAGAGCGTCCTCAGTGCCGTCGAGCTTGGGAGCGAAACCACCCTCGTCGCCAACTGCAGTTGAGAGACCGCGAGCTTTAAGAACGCTTTTGAGAGCGTGGAACACCTCTGTGCCCATGCGGATACCCTCTTTGAAGCAGCATGCGCCTACAGGACGGATCATGAACTCCTGGAAGCAGATGGGAGCGTCAGAGTGAGCACCACCGTTGATGATGTTCATCATCGGAACGGGGAGAACGTATGTGTTAGTACCGCCGATGTAGCGATAAAGGGGCATATCGAGATAGTTAGCTGCTGCCTTAGCTACTGCCAAAGAAACACCAAGGATTGCGTTTGCACCGAGGTTAGATTTTGTGGGAGTGCCATCGAGGTCGAGCATGATCTGGTCAACACCGATCTGATCGAGTGCGCTGTGACCTTTGAGTGCCTCTGCGATAGGACCGTTAACGTTTGCTACGGCTTTGAGCACACCTTTGCCGAGATAGCGGTTCTTGTCGCCATCGCGAAGCTCGAGAGCCTCGTTCTCACCGGTAGATGCACCGGAGGGAACAGCTGCACGGCCCATAACGCCGCTTTCAAGGATTACGTCTACTTCAACTGTGGGGTTACCGCGTGAGTCAAGGATCTCACGACCGATTACTTTTTCAATTTTCATAACTATATTAATTGGGTTTTATCTCTTTTCTGCAAAGTTAGCAATTATTTTGCAAACTTTGCCATTATATTAATCAAATTTAAGTAACTTTACACTGTGAAGCGATTTTAACAGCTTTTTTAAGAAGGTTTAAAGATCCGATGGGTGCTCCTTGGGAAAATATGATTGTGAATGCAGCGGCTGCGAAACTCCCTTTCGAGCTGCTTCCTTCGCAACGTGAGCTGCTGGCTATGCTGGAGGATTTCCTCTATGCCGGCAGCGAGAGGAGTGTGTTCGTGCTGAACGGTTATGCCGGCACGGGTAAGACATCGGTGATGGGTGCCTTTATCAAAGCTCTCGCCGAGTTACGACGCCCTGTGGTGGTGCTCGCCCCGACGGGACGCGCTGCCAAGGTGGCGGCCGGATTCTCCGGACACGCCGCCTCCACCATCCACAAACGGATCTATCGCGGCGATTCCTCCAATCCTTCCAACACACAGTTCTTTCTTGCGCCTAATCAGCAGCGCGACACTCTCTTCATCGTTGACGAGGCTTCGCTTATCAACGATGTTCCCGGCGCGGGCAGGTCGCTGCTTGCACATCTCGTCCACCATGTATATTCAGCTCCGGGCTGCCGTCTGATGCTGATTGGCGACGAGGCGCAGCTCCCGCCTGTGGGACAGACCTATGCCACGGCCATGAACTTCGACCGCCTTCGAGCCCTCGGTCTTGATCCGGTAGGCTACACGTTGGATGTGCCGGTGCGTCAGGCTGCGGAAAGCGGCATTATCCACAATGCCAATTACATCCGTTGGATGCTGATGCACCCGGACGACAAGATGGTGCCGGAGCTTGATTTGCGGTATCCTGATGTGACGGCGATCTCTTCGCGAGAGCTCGACGAATACTTGTCTTCGTCGTGGTCGAAGGTCGGAGAGGAGGAGACATTGATTGTGACCCGTTCCAACAAACGTGCCAACGATTTCAACCGGGCGATACGCCAGATGGTTATGTACGCAGAAGAACCGATTGAGCGCGGCGACAGATTGGTGATCTCGAAAAATGATTACTTCTGGAGCAAACAGAATGGGCTGAAAAGTTTCATCGCCAACGGCGACACGGCTGAAGTGACATGGGTGGGAAAGACAGAGAAGGCTTACGGACGCTATTTCACGGATGTGGAGCTGAGGTTGATCTCCGATAATTCCTTAGCGAGTGCGAAGGTTATGCTCCGCAGTCTGGTATGCGAGGGTCCGTCGATACCACGTCAGGAGATGGAGCGGCTTTATGATCGCGTATCAGACGCCTACAAAGGTGAGGCTTCCAACAAACTTAAGGGGATCATGGAGGATCCTTATTTCAATGCGTTGCAAGCCAAATATGCCTATTGCGTCACCTGCCATAAGGCACAGGGTGGTCAGTGGAAGCATGTATATATCGATATGGGCGGGATTGCTCCCGACACTCTCGAATCGGACTTCTACCGTTGGCTCTACACAGCAATCACCCGCGCCACAGAGAAAGTATTCTTCATCAACCCCACACTTAAACTCATAGAGTAAGTATGAAGTATTAGTTATGAGTGATGAAGTATTAGTGAGTAGGGAGGAGTGAGGAGTGAGCAATAATTATTAACCATTAATTATTAATTATTAATTATCCACATAGTGTTACGATATATTTTAGAAAGCATAAACTCTTTGGAGGTGAATATGGTGAACTGTATGTTTCGCCTTATTCTCAGTATGGTGCTTGGCATGATTGTGGGTGCAGAGCGCAAACGAAAGGGTCAGATTGCGGGTATCCGCACGTTCGCACTGATTTCGATGGGCGCATGCCTCGCCATGCTGCTGTCGATATATGTGCCTCAGGTTTACCTCGGTCTCAAGAACGGCGATCCGGGACGAATTGCTGCTCAAGTGATAACGGGTATAGGTTTCTTGGGTGGTGGTGCCATGATCCACATGAAAGGTGCTGTGCGTGGTCTCACCACTGCTGCCGGAATATGGATGACAGCCATCATCGGTATGGCCGTAGGCATCGGCATGTATCTATGCTCGATCGGTGCCACGCTGCTGATTCTGCTCACCTTAGTGGTGTTCGAGCAGTATGAGAAGCGCCGACGCTTAGGTCAGGAATCGAAGGTGATCAACCTTACGGTCAGAGGGATTGTCTCCGACATAGAGCCGTATAAAGAGGTATTCTCGCGCCACGATGTTCACCTGTCTACATTTTATGTGGAATACGATTATGAGCACGACCGCACCGACCTCAACTTCGTGGTTTTGGTGCATACCTACACCAACTTCCTCCCGATACTCACAGAGATCTCAAAGGTGGGTATCCCCTGCAAGCTTACCCTCTCCAGCCAAATCGACATTTAGTGAGTAGTGAGGAGTGAGTAGAGAGTAGTTAGGAGTCCGATAATTCTGATAATTTCGATAATTCTGATAACTGAAAATTAAAAACTAAAATAACTAACATGAAAGAAAACGAAGAAGTTTACACCACCGACACGGGACTGCCCGAAAACGCGTTCCGCGAGCTCGCGGCCGACGAGCAGTATGTGCCCGTGATGAAACCGGCCCACGATCAGCAGGAGGCCACCCCCTACTCCATCGGTATGGGCTTGCTTATGGCAATCGTGTTCAGTGCCGCTGCCGCTTACCTCGGACTTAAGGTAGGCCAGGTATTCGAGGCAGCCATCCCCATCGCCATTATCGCCGTGGGACTCAGCAACGCACTCAAGAAAAAGAACTCACTGGGACAAAACGTAATCATCCAGTCGATCGGATCCTGCTCGGGAGTGATCGTGGCAGGAGCCATCTTCACACTCCCCGCTCTTTACATCCTTCAGGCTTCATATCCCGACATCGTTGTGGAATTCTATCAAATCTTCCTCAGCTCCCTGTTGGGTGGAATCCTTGGTATCCTGTTCTTCATCCCCTTCCGCAAATATTTCGTAAAGGATATGCACGGCAAGTACCCCTTCCCGGAGGCTACCGCCACCACTCAGGTGCTTATCTCCGGTCAGCAGTCGGCAGCGTCGGAAGATGGCGGACAGGCAAAGACTCTTATCATCGCTTCGCTCATCGGTGGTATCTACGACTACATCGTGGCTACTTTCGGTTGGTGGGCTGAGACCGTAACCTCCACAGCCTCTGCGTGGGGTCAGACCATAGCAGAGAAAACCAAGCTCGTGCTCAGCTGCAACACCGGCGCCGCACTCCTCGGTCTCGGTTACATTGTCGGACTCAAATACGCATTCGTGATCTTCGCCGGATCAATCTTCGTATGGTGGATTATCATTCCGCTGCTCGGCACATACGGCAGTGCTGAATTTCAGGCAATGGCACCCGATGCCATCTTCAAGGATTACGCCCGTATGATCGGTATCGGCGGTATAGCTATGGCAGGAGTCATCGGCATCGTCAAGTCTTGGCCTATTATCTGCCAGGCGGTGGGTCTTGCAGGTCGCGAATTCAAGGGTGGCGCGAAGACTGCCGAGAAGCCCGTTCGCTGGCAGATGGATATCTCCATGAAACAGGTGGTATTCTATATCGCCCTCGCACTCGTGGCAGTGCTCCTCTTCTTCTGGTTTGGCGTTATACACACATTCTGGCAGGCGGCTGTGGCATGGCTTGTGGTAACCATCATTGCCTTCCTTTTCACCACCGTGGCTGCTAACGCCATTGCTATCGTAGGTAGTAATCCGGTGTCGGGTATGACACTGATGACCCTTATCGTCGCTTCCGCAATCTTCGTGGCTATCGGACTCAGCGGCACAAGCGGCATCGTGGCCTCTATGGTTATCGGTGGTGTAGTCTGCACCGCACTCTCTATGGCTGGAGGATTCGTTACGGATCTTAAGATCGGATACTGGCTTGGCTCCACTCCCAAGAAACAGGAGAGCTGGAAATTCCTCGGCACACTTGTATCGGCAGCCACAGTTGGCGGCGTTATCATCGTGCTTAACAAAGTCTACGGTTTCACCGGCGACAACGCACTCGTAGCTCCGCAAGCCAACGCCATGGCAAAGGTGATCGAGCCCCTCATGATGGGAGGCGAGACTCCATGGATCCTATATATGGTTGGTGCCATCCTTGCGCTTATCCTCAACTGGCTCGGCGTACCGGCACTGGCATTCTGTCTCGGCATGTTCATTCCGTTGTCGCTCAACACACCGATGCTCGTGGGCGGAGCGGTATCATACTTCGTGTCCAACTCATCGAAAGATAAGAAAGTGAACGATGCGCGTCGCGACCGCGGCACACTTCTATCCTCAGGACTCATCGCCGGTGGCGCCCTCTTCGGTGTCTTCGCCGCCATCACTCGCTTCGCGGGCTTCGAGTACACCACACCCGGTTCCGAGCAGCTCACCCAGATTCTCGGCTGCGTAGCCTACGCTCTGCTCATATGCTACCTGATCTGGGACAGCAAACGCGCCAAATAACAATCCGCAACCTTTACCGATATAGATCGGAAAGTTGGTAACTATATAAAAGAGCTATGCATTTCATTCCTTGCATAGCTCTTTTATTGTGAATTCTTCTCTATTATTCCACCTCGTTTCAATTCTCATTTTGAAATGGCATCAAGCCCCTAATCCGAAAATATTGCCATATTTTTGGATTAGGACTAAAATCAGGGTCGGAGAAGTGGAAGTGCGCTCTTCAGAAAGTAACGGCAAACTGACATTGCAGGCGGTTGCTGTGAGGCCCTGTGGCATCGACACTTTTGCGATGCCCGTAGTCATACTCAATCCCCGCCGACACGAATTTGTTGATCGCATATATCACGTTGGCAGCGACATAATCACCATATCTATAATATGAACTGACTCCGGTCGCATCCTTATCAAACCAGTTGGTAAGATGACTGTAAACAAGATTTGATGTAACTTTGGGTGATAATTGGTATGAAAGACCCCCGGTCAGACCCAGGTTGGTTACCGGTTTAAGTTTTCCGGCTTCAGTCGTTGCCACAGCATCCAACCCAAGCCCGTTGTCATCCTGAAGATATGTGCCTATACCTTTACCGTAAGCCGCATTGAATTGCAGTGACAAACCTCCGACAATATTAGTCATACCGGAGAGCTGCACTCCGCCCCCTACTATTGTTTTATTTTTCTCAGCAGCTTCATTGCGATATTGCATCGGGCGCACAATACCGGAAAGGCGAACGTGCGATGCTCCGCCGTTCCACGCATATTGCAGATAGAGAGGCACGGCCGGTATGCGCTGATTAACCATAGCAGTCGTAGACGCGGTGGAAAGCGAGGCTGTAGGAGCGTCAATACCTATAGCACCAGAGAAATTCTTAGTGAAATTCTGTTGCCAATATGCGGTGAAAAGTGAGAGATACGGATAACCGTTGGGTCCAGCATAATCAATTGTAAACGGTTCGGCCGACGCATCAGTAAACAGACTTGCGGTGTAACCCACCGTCAGTCCGCGATATTTGGCATAAAGATGATAAATACTGAAACTGTTGTTATTGCCGGTGAAATCAGCCTTGAAAAACAGACCTACACTATTCTTGCTTCCCGGCATGGCCACAAAATTCATGTATATAGAGGAAGATTGCCACGCAAATCGCAGGTTTCCTCCGTTGCCGGGTGTACGCGGAGTTATTGCCGATGGAGTCATCATTAACGCTGAAGGCAGCTCATCGCCCCAATCGAACACACCCTCACCCAGGAACTGAGCACCGAGTCCGAGATAGAACTTACCATCTTTTCCTACAATTGCAAATCGGGGCAAACCGTTCTCCTTAGGCGACGTCGGAGCATTACTTTTGAAGGCACGCTCCACATCCTTGGCATCTACCTGCTCATTACCCACCACGGAAACCACATTCTCCTCATGACTGCGGTTATCGCGCTGCGCATTCACTTGCGCCAGCCCGACAAACCCGGCGGCTATCAGGCTCACAATCGTCAATTTCTTTTTCATAAACTTACTTAGAGTTTACTTTTAGCATTTTCGCAAAATTAGAAAAAAATTTGAATTTAGAGAAAAAAACCGTGAACCATTCCCCTGCCATAATGTTATATAGGTATAAAGAATTTCATTCATGATGTTAGGTTAGTTTGAAAAAGTATTATGGAAAACACGAGAACGGGGCTGGTTGAGAAACCGGCCCCGTTCGCGTATCCAGATACAGCTGTCACCAATAAAAAAAAGTCCCAACCCTAAGGATCAGGACATAGATAAAAGTTTATGAGATTCCGGCTCAGAGATACTGTGCCGCCAGACGCTCGATTGCCCGTGTGTCGGGTTTCATCTTTCCGTCGGCATCTGTCACAACATACTCCTTGATCGAATAGAAATCAGGATTCTGATCAACCTGCCAATCGGTTGCATCCTCATTCTCCGCGCCGTCAGCGGCAGCCTCATCCTCAATCGCCTCATCATTATCAGCAATCTCCTCAAGGAAATCGCTACCGTTCACAGCCTCCACATCAAAGGTAGCCGGATTAATTCTCAACTGCGGGTTAGAATCAAAAAGATCCGCACCCTCGGCATACTGCATAACAGCATGCTTGATTCTTTCAATAAGTTCTTCGCGTGTCATAGTATTAATAAGTAAGTTCTATAAATAAAACGATATTTGTGATTGCCGCTATACGGGGGCGTTAGTCCTTGTTAGCAAGAGGTGAGGCCTGAGTATAGGTGCGTGAGCCAAGCTCGCTGTCAAGCTGATAGATGCCCATGCCGTCGTTGCCGATGAGAGTAAATTTGTCGATCAACTCGCGGGCAGTATCCTCCTCTTCAACCTGCTCAGCCACAAACCAGTTTAGCATCTGACGGGTTGCGAAATCCTTCTCATCCTCGGCAAGCTGATAAAGATTATTGATAAGTGCGGTAACTTTCTGCTCGTGTTCGAGTGTGAACTTATATGCGTCAAGGGGCGATTCCCAGCTCTGGGGCACCTCGGCGATAGGTGCGAGTGTAACTCTGCCACCACGTGCGTTAACGTAGTTGATGAAGATCAGCGCGTGGTCAAGTTCCTCTTTATACTGAATACTGAACCAGTTTGCGATTCCTTTCAGACCAACAGACTCAAAATGCTGTGCCACTGACAGATAAAGATAGCCTGACCAGAACTCCCAATTGATCTGAGCATTGAGAGCGTCGTTCATTTTTTTAGTAATCATTTTCTATTGTTTTATTGTCCAAATAAAGGGTTTTCTATAAAACGTATTTTAATCCGCATTTGTTGCAAAAAATTGCAGCCGCAACGGAAAATCCGCCTCGGCTGCAAATGGCTTACTTCATATCAGTAGTTAACGACGATAAGTATAATCAATTTCCGGTTCGAGCCCCCGATATGTGGGCATCACCATTCCGGTGCTTGATCCTATATAGGTAGGATCAGAAACATAATATTTCTTGCCATCAAAATTATAGGAAGTTCCCTCAACAGGTTTCTCCATAACCACTGTTGCAGACTCATGCCCCGGAAACGTGATCAACTGAGCCTCGCGCCCCAGCGCATTCCAAAGAAGCCAGGTATAGAATATTGCTCTGTCCTCACAATCATTCTTCGGATAAAAAAGTGTTTCCTCAAGAAAATAGGGCTTTTCAAAACCATGATTCTCCTCGTCGGTGGCATATTCGAAAACATTATGCATAAACTTCAATAATGCCTCCACCTTCTCATCGCCTTGCATTCCCGACAATTGCGTCTTAACCTGAGAAATAAGTTTTGATCGCAACTCTGGTGAGATTTCGGAAATAGCAAAATCCTCTACCGGCATCTGCGGGTAATGATAAAGAATCGGCATAAGATTCTCATTCACGTCACCCGAAAGACACAACGGACCATACTCAAGTTTGAAACTTTTCGGCTTCACCGGTATATTCAGACCTGAAAGCCTGAGCTCGAATTTCTCACCCAGATTACCGTCGGAAGGAAGATGGCAAGTCAGAATTCCCTCACCCGACATAGCTTCCAGATCTGAATTTTCCGGTGCGAACGCATAATATCGCTCGTTACCAATTTTCATATATGTACGTGCAAACACCCTTTCCTTAAAAGGAAGAAGCAATAACGGAGTTCCTGATGTAGTGACAGCAATTCTCACATCATAGCCCATATTGGCCAACAAATAATGAATAAGAGAAAACCTTGATGAGGCATCCGTATCTGCGAACTTACCATTCACATAACTTTCCGTAAGGCGGAACAGCAGATAATCATTAAGATTCATCTCATCGGCTATTCTCTTAAGATCGGGAATTACTTTTGAAGCCACACCCTTTTCTTTCAATGAATTCCAATTCGACCCATAATCTTTTGTTGAGGCAAGATTATGTCGGATATTATAGTCCACCTTTGGGAGTGTGAGTGGAATGCCATAGAAATCAAACTCGTCTGCATCGACCAATGTCGGTTTAGATTGCGTTGCCGACTCCGGTGATAGGATACTTCTGTTGTCAGGTTTCTCCTGAGTCTTAACTACCGGTTGCTTCTTTTCCGTGGGATTAGAATCCGGTTGTTTCCCAGCTCTATCCCCGTTCACCGTCGGGACAGCTTTAGGTTTTGGTGTCTTATCACGCACATCTCCCCTGATACTCTCATACTCATGCCATTCACCATTCAGGAAATCGGCATACTGGTCCAATAGCCTCTGCCGGAAATCCTTGAAATCTGACAGCATACCCTTTCTAAACTCCTGGAATGATTTATGCATCTCGCTTCCGGATGCACCGGCATTACCCTGAGCGGCAGCCGACAGACTCACAAATCCGCCGGCCACTATCAGAAGAAGTGTTTTAGAGATTACTCTCACTGTTCAAAGCCTTGTTTTACAAACTCAGAAATTTTTGCCGCGTGCTTCTGTGCGGCTTCACTGGCCTTCATCGCTTCCTCAAGCGCACGCATACGGGCACGACTTGCAGCAACCTCCGACACGATAAAATAAGTACGGATCTCATAGCTATTATCCGGATTCGTGCGGATTATGGTGTAAGAAGGCTGCATCTCATTGCGGATCTCCTTCTCCACCAAACGCTCATACGCAGCATAGAAATTGTCGAACTCTCCGGCAGGATCCACGCCATTTGCATTAAGATCGCTGATCACACGACCTTTAAGAGTACTACCTGCCTCTTGTGCGTACGTGATTACAGCATTATTGATGGCGGCCTGTTTTCCTGTATTTTTAGACTTGGAACTTGTGGAGATACCCTCAACCTCATGTCCATCCTCACCAAGAGTGTTGAGTTGATCATAATGGTTGGCAAGAGAGAACTCCAGCGTGCGACTGCCAAGAATCTCCCATTTACCTTTCTTATACTCTTTAAGCTTGGTGGAAAGTTCTTTCTTACGCGCCTTTTCAAGCTGTTTGTTTGCCGCCTCCGCATAACACGGCAGAAGGATTGCGAGGGCGAGAAGCCCCATGATAATTTTTTTCATAACATTTATTTTAATTAGTTCTTAGGTTCAATTTCTATATTAATGGCCCGGACACCCATTCTTGAGTCATTTCTGCGAGTCTTAATAAGCCATTTCGAGAAGTCGTCTGTCTTCATCGAAGGTATCCCGGAAGCATCCAACTCCATTACCGGACGTGAAAACGGAGCCGGAGAGAACAGAACATACAGCCTGTTGTATTCCTTATTATCTGAAGCAGTCATCAGTAGTTCCTCCGATGGTCCGAATTCATTATCATTACCTTTAAAGAAAAGATAACGTCTATCTTTTTTCACATGCACTTCGCTTTTCGAGTCACGAGGATAAGGAAGCAATGAGTAGACCCTTCCGCTTTCATCTTGCAGGTATACATTGACATAGCCGTCGGAAGCGGAATTAAACAGCAACTTCATTTCATCGCCATCGTGAAAACGGGTGTCGGCATTACCCTCACGTTCACCATTGCGAAGCACAAGCGCCTCAAATGCCACCTCCTCATTAGTTATCGCCCGCGCCGTGCCTTTTATCCTACAGGTCACGATAAGATTCTCTTCCGCATCGCGTGCGAACTCATATTCAGGCTCACCGATATCGCTTATCCACTCCCCTTTCACTTCGGTTGAAGATAACGAGAGGAAATCGTTAGTTTCCCTCCCATTCTTTATTTTATCAGATTGGATAATATCCTGCGAAATGATGGTACCGAAATTCTTTGAAAGGGCATCGATCCGCGCATTCTCAAGAGCCCGGCGCATGCATTCCTTACGCGACATCGTACCGTCATCGTACCATGTGGCCTCACCGCTCACTGTCTTAACTTCCGCTCCGCGTGCCGTAACTCCAAGTGCCGGCAGCAAAACAAGAGTCAATATGATTGCATATATCCTCATCATGGTCTTAACTTTTTAGAGCCCCACTCATTGGCAAGTTTTCCAGACACCATAGTTGAGGGTGTCTGCAATTTTCCGTTAACTGTCAAGGAATTCTTTTTTACAGTCTCCTCGACATAACGACTGAGATCCTGCAACGACACATTTCCCTTTGATTCCTGCAGTTTCTTCAGCAGGAAATATGTGAAAAGTCCATGATTCTTCTCTTTATAAGGAAGCGCGGTCTCCTGATCACTTGCAGCGGAAAGCACAAACATATTACCTTCAGGTGAGGCTGTGCGCGGTTTCAAAGCCACGCCGCGAGCTTCGGCGAGCATACCTCCACCACGAGTCGCTCCACTGAAGCAGGCATCCAGGAACACCATAACATTGTCGGCTCTCATACCCGAAAGCTCAGAATAGAATTTCTTGAGGGGATATGAAACCATTGTGGTGTAACCATCGCCGTCTATCGGCAGAAGGTAAGCATCTTTAGTGCCCTCATCGGGGAAACCATGACCGGCATAATATACTATTACATCCACGTCATCGCCAAGCGCATTTACAAGCTGCTTGAGTTTTGACAATGCCCCCACCATCTCCGCATAGGTCAAATTCTCGTAAAATAGCACATTATTCTTTGGTAAACCTAATGTCATGGTGCAGTATTTCGAGAATGTCTCACCATCATTGAGAGCCGACGCCACATCAGTTACATTCTTATAATTCTCATTTGCCATGATCAGCGCCACCGTCTTCTCCGCTTTTCTTGAAGTCAGCGGAATATCTCTATCCACATCGCTGGCTGCTCGAATCACAGTATTGCTACGTTTCTCCTGCGCGCGGTTGCGGTCTGCCCTCTGAATAGTGCTCTGCGCTATAAAAGAGTTTACATCAAGCTTCACATCAGTGAAGTCATAATCCGCCGCATTAGCTGAATTATAAGAATAAGTCTTTCCTGCGGATGTGACTAAATCCACCGAAGCTATCGCCACACGGTTATCGCTTATATAATACCTCGGATTCTTTATCTGAATTGTATTCCACGAATTCTTGAACGTTTCCGCCTCCTTGTTTTTCAGCGGAACCTTAACCACAATATCACCCATTGCAGATTCAATCAGGTAAGTTTCGTTGTCGATATCGTATGGTTGCAACTTGAGATCAGAGATCCGCAGACGCGACGCATACTTCTTAAGATACTCCACCTCCGCTTCCTTACAGAGTTGCTGATATTGGGCGTAGACGGCATCCTGATTCACACGTTTCTGATAATCCTCCATTTTTTCAAACTCTTGACGTTCCGACCATTTTGCGAGTTTATGTTCTATGAATCCTTTTGCAAATTCCTGGAAATCGGGAGTGTAACCCCCTTTATCAGATCCACCTGCCGATTCCTTATGCTCCGCAAAAGCTATCGATTCAGGCATCCCGTTCATGGTTAGGGTTGATTGTCCGAGAGCAGCCAGACGAGTGTTGATTTCATCAAGTCTGTCGGCCCTGCCAAGACATCCGTATGTAAATCCAAGAGCGCGGAGATATTTTACATTTGTTGGATCATTCTCAATCACGGCATTCAACCGGTCGGACGCCGTGGAGAAGTAGGCATTTGATTGTCGGCTATAACGTTTCGAGAGTTTGTCGTCGCGTTCCATCAATGCCTTGTTATAATAATCTGCACCCAGGTTATAATAGCATAGAGCAAGATGTTTGTTAACACCCATATTATTTGGCATAAGCTCATCGAGATGTGTATAGACATCTAACGCACCCGTGAAGTTTCCTTCATTTTCGTAGAGCCTTGCCTGAAGATTTAGCAACTGCGGTTCATCAGGCTTAAGCAGAAGAGCCTTGTCAAGAAGGGGCTGCATACGATCGTAATAATTACCATCCAGACAATTCTGCAAGGTCAACAACAAAAGATTTGTATTCGTCGGATAAACATCAACGGCCGCAACAAGTCGGTCGATTCCCCGCTCCGGACACCCCGCATTGATACATGCCTGCGCAAGAAATGTACATACCTGTTCACGCCTGTCCTGAGTATCGGTTGACAGATATTCTTCAAAATATTCTATCGCTCTTTCATATTCACCTTTATTATAGGCGCTTGACGCAGCAGAATAGACCAATGCTGGATATAAACTCTTCGCTTCTCCGGAGAGTTGCACTCCGCGCATATCCGGACGCATATGTATGTCTACAAAAGCTGTTGAAAAATCAGCCATCTCCTCCATGTTTCCCGATCCCGAATAGTGCAACGCACCTTGAAGCAGCAGTGGACCGATATCATTAAATATACTCCTGAAACGGTTCATCTCATTTTCCGGAGGGATGGGAGCATTGATAGCCGCGAGCACATTCCTGTAAACCTTCATTACCTCCGGATATAGCTCACCGGCAGTAACTCCGTCATATTGTATAAATTTAAGATGCTTATAGCTCTCCGACGCCTCCTCCACAAGTCGCAGACTTTCAGCGCGCGCTAAAGAATCCGCACGCGCAATCGAATCGGCTTCCGCCTGCGCATCGGGTTCTGACACAGAAACACCGGTTGATGTCATGACGGATAACGCATCATCTGCATTGATGCGTAGTGTGGCGCAGGCAATCATTCCCACGCCCATAATACCTATCAATATATCTTTTCTAAATCTATTCTTAAGCATTTATATTCTCCTTCTTATCTCCTATGAATTGTGACTTGGTAAGTAAGTTCTAAAAATAAAACGAAATGTGTAGTAATAAAAACTTGAACAAATAAAAGGAAGTTATTTTCTCACTTACTTAGTTAATTAATCAACTTATTAATATACATCTACAAAAGTTAACTCAACAGTGATACGGCGATGTTCGCTCCCTTTATCTTTGCTCACATTCACTTCATAGCGGTAGCTGCGGTTCATGTCGTCAAGATTTCGCACATTTTTCTCAAGGTAATCTTTCACTCCAAATGCCCGCGCAAGTGCCAACTGTTCGTTTTCCTTGATACCATTCTTTGTTGTAACTGAAAGAGTCGAGAGTTCTCCGTTACGATACACAGGCTCATTCTCAATCTCTCCGAAAGCGCCATCATAAGCGATACCGCTGCGGATCGGTGTAGCGTCGGCTGCACCTGTCAACTTTATATTTAGCTTTTTGCCGGGAACCACATACTGACTGAAATCACCCTCAAACGCCTCTTTCATTATCTTCAGCATGGATGACGCTGCTCCGGATTCATTGACATGATATTTGCCGGGACCGAAATCTTCCACTGCTGAATATTGAGGATCGACATTATAAGAGAAATTCACCTGAAAGTTCAATATCTTTTTTCCATTGGCGTCATAATCCGGCACCACCCTGGAATCGACCGTTATACTTGTATGATCCGAGATCACATTCATATTCTTCGCTTCATTCACAATCTTCTCTCTAAGCTCCTGTAACTTTATCTCCTCCATCTGTTGCTGCTGAAGCATTTCCAGAGAGATTGCATCATCCTCCGCCATATAATTGAGTGCAGCTCGCTCAAGGTTGTCATATACATACTCCTTACCGTCTGCTTTGTTTGTGACCTTTGCATATACTATCTCAAATGAATCGTCAGGTAAGATGCCATACTGCACATCTGAGAGCGAAAGATCATCCGCACTGTGGAATTTTGATACCTCATTCTCCGGAACGGGGAGGAAGATTGTTGGCATTGAATCAAAATTAAGTGCAAGGACCCCATTTGCCCTATCGTATGCTCCAAGGCTCATCGATGCGCCGGAAAGAAGATCACCTGCAAGATTGGTTGAGATCTCATCCTCAAATAAACGTCTCTGACGGGCTCGCGACTCCTGCGTGACACGGGCGCGATATTCATCCATCGTCTCACCGGGCATCATCTTCTCCCATTCTGCCATTCGGCTATCGA
Organism: Bacteroides sp.; assembly: GCA_014802175.1. Taxonomy (GTDB): domain Bacteria; phylum Bacteroidota; class Bacteroidia; order Bacteroidales; family Muribaculaceae; genus Lepagella. The sequence goes on along the minus strand of JAAVCU010000017.1, from coordinate 184,230 downwards.
GCTCTTCGGAAATGAGTTTGTTGTAATATGGCTTCAGATTCGGCATATGAATCATGTGTATCGATTTGGCAGCCGGATACGCAAGGTAAGTTTCACGCATACTGTTGGGAACGAACACAACATCTTTGATCTCTCCGGCTTCTTCTGAATAGTATTCCCTTTCTGCGTCGCGAAGCAGATTGACAACAGCCAGCGATGTGGGTGAAGTTACGACAGCCATATATTTGCCATCAAAATTGTAGGCACACGCAATCCCCTCTCCGAGATCATCGATTGATTTCCGGAAATCGAAAGTCCTTGTTGAATAAAGACTCAGCACACCGTCGTCGGTCAAAACCGCACAATCAGAAGAATCAGGCGAGAAAGCAATATCCGTAACTTTCTCCCCGGCATCTATTGTCTTCCTGATCTTCCGCTCGTCTATGTTGTAGATGATTATCTGATTTCCTGCGGAAACTGCCAGGTAATAACCATTCGGACTCACCTCCATTATTTCAGGCACAAAAGGGAGTTCCGGAAATTGCGCATATCCAATTAATTTATTTACATCATAAAGAGAAAGTCCCATATCCGAAGCCAAAGCCAGCGATCTGCCGTCAGGTAAAAACACGGATAAGTAAGGATTGCCGTATCTCTTCGTATTGAATTGATTAAGACGTGTATCCTTTTCCATCAATGAAAACACCTCTGCATTACGACCTTTATTTTTCTTCTTGGCAGTTAAAACCATGGCGGAGAAACCGGTAGGATTCACGGCGATTGACTTCATTGAATCTGGTGAAGCATAGAGATCAACACCGGTAATGATTCTCAACGACTTTCCATCGGTCGAAAACAGGGTGCAGCCATAAGGTTTTATCATAAGCGGAGTGGACGGCTGATTAAATTGATATTTTTTGTTTTCTCCGCTCATAACCAGCGAACAGGACATTATGGCACACGCTCCAAGCGCACATGCTATATATCTTAGCGAATCTCTTTTTGTAATCATTTGCTATATTCTTGATGTAAGTAAGTTTATGAAATGTAAGACACCCAAGTTTTATGCTTTTATAGAAGTTGTTTAAACAACTTCATAGTTTCATAAGATAGATGGGCAACGAACTGAATGGCGAAGTGTCGGCAGCCGGCGCTTTCAAGGCCTTGTCAAGTTCTTCGATCATTTCGTCAATATCAAACTGACAATGAGTCATCACCATCAGATGCAACTCATCTTCGGGCACACTTGCATAGTGACCTCTTCCCAATGTTTGGTCTGGAAGAAGAACGTAGACTCCGGCAGGCTGTCCGACCTCTGAAATGCGGACATTCATTTTTTCACCATTTTTACGGATTTTGACAATATTAAAATATACCGGAAATCCTATCGTGTTTCTTACCTCAAAGGTCATCCCTCCTTCCGCCGGCGCTGCATGCTCGGCAGGAACAGGTAATGAATCACGCAACTGATCACTCTCACTTGCAATCCGCGCCGCTATAAATTTGGCTATCAGGGAGGGGTCTGCCACCATCTTTTCACCTTCAGGATCGAAGATTCCCAAAGAACGCTTCACCATCCCTTTTTCAACATAAAGCCGCTGACCTCCCGATTCACTCTTTTTCCCGAATCGAAGTCGCGAAGCAACTGCATTTCCATTATTTGCAGCAGCCGAGCGCGCATCTATCAGAAGCCTTGTTACAGATATCTTGCCCTCTGCCACAGATGTGTAGATACGTTTGTCGAGATCATTATACACCTCCACCTTTCCTCCTTTCGGTATGATCAGATAATCGGATGGTTTCACGGTTATTCCCGAGACAGCATCGCTCTGTTTGCCGGAGCTTTCTATCTTCACCCCATTCGAAACGCTATGAAGTGAATATCTGGCACAGACCGGTAAGACAGTGGCAAGTAGAAGAATTAATAACAGTTTTCGCATGTTCTTGTTGTTTCTCTTTTATTTTTAATCTTCTTTATATTCTTTTTCAATAATGATATCAAGGCACTCATGCCATTCCATATATCAACTGCAAAAAGTCCGAAAGCAATCATCAGTAATGTGCCTGAAAAGTTACACACTATGTGCTTGTCAATGAACAATTCATATCCTATTCTCACAGCCGAATATGCCAGCACGACCTGAATTATCCTCACTATCAATCCCCTTATTCCTCCCTTAATACCGATGGTGGCCAAAATAATCAGAAAACAGATCACGAATGCCAGTAAGTAGTCCATATACCGCGGCAATGTTGTGTACCATTCGCGATCAAGCAATGTTGACAGCGCACTCGCATGAATAATAAGCCCGGGCACATAAGAATTGATGGGAGTCGGATGCATGTCACTTGCATCCGACATCGATCCAATCAACACAATCTTATCTATAAATTCTTCAGCATGATCTGCCAACTCATCAAGTGTATATATTTTGTATTCTTTTGAATGGTAAGCTATGGTTTCGACATCATTTCCTCTTCCAGTCAGTGCCTTTACGGCATCCGGATCTGATTTTTCAGCCACAGCTGCTACAAACGATGGAAGTTTACCATCAGATGTCGGGAAACTAACGGCATATTCCCTAACGGAACTCTTGGGACCGGACGTGGGTATATTGATCACTCCATACGATATGCCGGGAAGATCTTCGTAAAAAAACGGGCGGTCATCTATCTTAAATCTATCTCCATCAGACGCCACTCCTATTGGTAATACGATATTTGGAGTAGACTGCAACGCCGCGAGCAGCCGAGAATCATCGTCCGACGGTTGCTCAAAGATTATATCCAACCCTACTGCTTTCGGCTCACAGAATGATAATATTTCGAGTGCATCAGCGATCTCTTCCCTGCCACCGATCCCTATATCTATAATACGGATACGATCTTCCATCCGGCGGACTGGACGCCCGTCGGCTATTTGAGCATATATGTCTGTAATTGTGAAATCCGGTTTCTCCGGACCGGAGAAAATTGATGAAGTGGAAGCGGTAAACGGCGCCTGAAGGGCAACCGAAAGGACAAAGGCAAGCAGAGTTACACCTAATACTTTGAATATTAGGCTTTTACAAATGGGGGGGTATTTAATTTCCTCTGTTTCTTCATTTTGAGCGCAAATATAACATTATTTTTGTATAATCACAAACTCAACTCATTTTATCCCCTAATTTTTAACATAATAGCAAATCTTTTCACAACTTAATAATCCAAATGCTCAGTTCGGCTAATAAAGCCCCGACTCTAAGGTCCCGACTCATAAAAAATTGCAGCCGCGACGGGAAATCCGCCTCGACTGCAATTTTTATTCTCGACTATGATTTTTCAGTTTGCGAATCGGGGATCGTTGGCGATGAGCCACTGGGCGATCTGCACGGCGTTGAGGGCGGCTCCCTTCTTGATCTGGTCGCCTACAACCCAGAAGCTGAGTCCGCAGTCGTCGCAAAGGTCCTTGCGCAATCTCCCTACATACACCGGATCTTTGTCAGCGATATGAAGAGGCATCGGATAGAATTTCTCGCCATCTTTCTCTTCCATCACTACTAATCCGGGAGCCTCGGCAAATGCCTTGCGCACCTGATCCAACGCCAGCGGTGATTCGGTCTCAACCCAGACTGCCTCGCTGTGGGCGCGGAGCACCGGCACTCGCACGCAGGTTGCCGACACTTTGATGTCGGAGTGCATGATCTTTCGAGTCTCGTTAAACATCTTCATCTCCTCTTTTGTGTAGTCGTTTTCGGTAAACACATCTACATGAGGGATGACGTTATACGCCAGCTGATATTTGAATTTCTCCACAGTCGGTTCTTCGCCTCGGCTAAGCTGGGCGGTCTGCACTTTCAGCTCATCCATCGCAGCTGCTCCCGCTCCGCTCGCCGCCTGGTATGTGGCAACGCGAACCTTACGGATATGGCTGAGATTCTCGATCGGCTTGAGCGCCACCACCATCTGGATTGTGGTGCAGTTCGGGTTACCGATGATGTTGCGCGGACGGTTCAAGGCATCCTCTCCATTGACTTCCGGCACCACTAAAGGCACATCTTCATCCATTCGGAACGCGGAACTGTTGTCGATCATCAGCGTGCCGTGGCGTGTGATGACATCGGCATACTCTTTGGAAGTGCCGGCACCCGCAGAGGTGAATGCGATATCCACACCCGAGAAATCCGATTCCGGAGTCAGTTCTTCGATCACATACTCCTTGCTGCGAAAAACACGCGTGCTCCCGGCACTTCTCTTTGAGCCGAAGAGGCGCAGGTTGTCGATCGGGAAATTCTGTTCGTCGAGCACACGCAGGAACTCCTGTCCCACCGCGCCGCTCGCTCCAACAATTGCGATGTTCATTTCCGATTACTGCTTTCCTGAAGTGGCTACTCCACGGTTGATTTTCTTAACAAGACCCTGGAGCACAGAACCCGGACCGAGTTCGATGAACTCATCGGCGCCATCAGCGATCATGGCCTCAACATCCTGTGTCCAGCGCACGGGAGCTGTAAGCTGTTTGATAAGGTTAGCCTTGATCTCCTCGGGATCAGTGTGAGGTTTGCCATCTACGTTCTGATAAATGGGGCAGATCGGAGTCTCGAATTTAGCGGCATTGATAGCCTCAGCCAATTCCTCCTGAGCAGGCTGCATAAGGGGACTGTGGAACGCACCGCCAACTTTCAGTTTCATGGCGCGTTTAGCACCGGCAGCAAGCATTTTCTCGCAAGCGGCGTCAATACCCTCGATTGTACCTGAGATTACTACCTGACCGGGGCAATTATAGTTAGCGGGAGCCACAACGTCGTCTACCTCTGCGCAAAGCTCCTCAACCTTCTCATCGGGGAGTGCGAGCACTGCAGCCATAGTAGAGGGTTTGATCTCGCAAGCCTTCTGCATGGCGTGAGCACGCTTCGACACAAGCTTCAGACCCTCCTCGAAGCTGAGAGCACCGGAAGCCACAAGAGCAGAAAACTCACCAAGGCTGTGACCGGCAACCATATCAGGCTTGAACTCATCGCCAAGGCTCTTGGCGAGAAGCACGCTGTGAAGGAAGATAGCCGGCTGAGTAACCTTAGTTTGTTTCAGATCCTCCTCTGTGCCCTCAAACATGAGGTCAGTGATACGGAAACCTAAGATTTCATTAGCCTTCTCAAAAAGTTCTTTAGCCTCGGGGTTATTGTCGTAAAGATCTTTACCCATCCCTACGAACTGGGCACCCTGACCCGGGAATACATAAGCTTTCATATATATTTTAGTTTTCAGATTTNTANNNNANTTTTGCGTNCTGCATTTTATTGTCGGCCACAAAATTAATCATTTATTTTCAATTACGGAAATTTTTCCTTATTCCTCCAAATTTAATCCCAATTCATCAAACTATGATTCGTCCAAAATAAATATATTTTTAGGAGAGGATTAAACTTTTNGGAAGTTGGATAGTCTTAAAATAGGCACGATAANAGATTAATGATTATTAGTTGGACTCTTCAGCTGGGAACCAGCNTATTTAATAGTACTCAATGTATTAATTATCTATTCATGCTAACTTATATCCACAAGTAAGATATATCTACAGGTAAAATAACAAAGGTTGCGAAAAATCTCATCTTGATGAAAGCTAAGAATATTCTTATTGCGGCGGCGTTTGCCGTTCCTTTGATGGCGGCGGCCAAGGGTAACGTCACCGGATCTATAGTAAACAAATCCACGGGCGAACCGATGGACTTCGTTACAATACAAGTGTTTGATTCCACCGGTAAGAAACCGCTGCAAATAGTAGCTTCTTCCGACGAAAACGGTAATTTCACACTAACCGGTGTTCCCGATGGNTCATATATCGTGAAGATTATGAATGTGGGNAGCATCAACCAGGATCGCCCCGTAAAAATNTCCGGAGGCAACGTAGATTTAGGCACAATCCACCTCGCCGACGATTCAAAGGTGCTGAAGGAGCTTGTGGTGGAAGGTGTGCGCAGTCAGATGCGCTTCGAGCTTGACCGCAAGGTGTTCTCGGTCGATGCCAATGTGGTGGCGGCNGGTCAGAGCGCCAGNGAACTTCTCGAATCNATCCCATCGGTAGAGGTNGATCAGGATGGAGAGGTNTCGTTNCGCGGCAACAGTTCCGTNACCATCTGGATCAACGGCAAGGATTCGGGACTCACCGCCGACAACCGCGCCCAGATCCTCGAACAGATTCCGGGAGAGAGTATCGACCGCATCGAGGTTATCACCAACCCCTCCGCCAAATACAGTCCGGAGGGCACCGCCGGCATTATCAACATCATCTTGAAGAAAGATCGTAAAGCAGGATATTTCGGTAGCGCGGAATTGGGAGCCAACACCCGCGGTGGTGGCAACGCATCAGCCAACATCAACTTCAACACAGGCAAGTGGGATACCTTCGCCTCCGTCGGATTCCGTATGCGACACGGCAACGGCGGNTCGGAAGTGCGCCGACTTTTCGATAACGGCACATTCTCCAACTCCGACGGCGACAGCAAGTCGCATGGCAACAACCTCTTTATCCGATTAGGGGCAACCTATCACATCACCGACAAAGATGAAGTCTATGTNAACGGATTCGGNATGTTCGGTCGCCGCTACGGACACACCGGCACACTTTTCACCCAAAATATTCCCGGATTGTGGACAAGCGATGATCAGCTCTCGCGCAATCACAGCCGCATGAACGGNGCCCACGCNGAATGGGGCTACACACGTCGCTGGAGCGAGACCCACACTCTGGAGGCCATGGTTTCATACAACCATTGGGGTGGTCCGCAATGGAACGGNTATTCCGAAACCGAGACATATCCCGGATTCACCGACAACACCTATCGTGAGCAATCGATGGATCTGAACACCAACACATGGGAAGCGAAACTGGACTACACCAAGCAGCTCACCGACTGGCTAAAGCTCGAAGCCGGCTANAACGGCAATTACAGCCATGAGAACACNCCGAACGTAACCACCCGACCGGATGCCAACGGTGTGCTCCAGATCGACCAAGACCTCTACAATCGCTTCATCTACACCAACAACGTCTCCGCACTTTACGCCACATTAGGTGGAAAAGTTAAGAAATTCAGTTTCTCGGCCGGACTTCGCTCCGAATCGTGGCAGGTNCGCACAAAATCACTCGGCTACGGCGAGAACCGCGCCGAGGTGCCGGAATATAAGAAGAATTTCTTCGCCCTCTTCCCCTCGGTGTTCCTCTCCTACTCCTTGCCTAAAGATAATGAGGTGCAGATCAACTANACGCGACGCATCCGCCGTCCGTGGGGCGGTCAGCTNAACTCCTTCCGCAACATCGCNGATCCCACCAACATCTCTTTCGGTAATCCGGNNCTTGAACCGCAATATTCAAACTCCTTTGAGCTTAATTACCTCAAGACCTGGACNAATCACCTTATCTCGTTATCGGCATATATCCGCACTGCCGACAACATGATCAACCGAATAGCNTACATGGACAACGANGTGATGTACTCCACATTCGCAAACGTTTCCAAGATGGCCAACTCCGGNTGNGAGATTGTGGTCAAGAACTCCCTGTTCCGCAGCAAACTCGATCTCACCACCACCGTAAACCTCTACAACAACCACATCAGNGGCTGGACTTACAGCCTCTTGAGCGAAGCCGGCAANCCCGTCACCCTCTCCAACGACAAGCAGAACAGTTTCGCGTGGGATGCCCGNATCATGGCTGGAGTGAAACTGCCGTGGTCGCTCGCGCTGCAAGTCACCGGATCCTACAACTCCGAGCAGAAAGAGGCACAGGGATCGCGTCAAGGGGGATGGTATGTCGATGCCGGAATCCGCAAGATCGTAGGCAACTGGTCATTCTCGCTCAACGGCCGCGACCTNTTCGACTCCCGCAAATGGAAAAGNACNATCTACGGTCCCGGTTACACCCAGACNTCAAANCGCTGGCGNATGGGACGCTCNGTAGGNCTCACCATCAAATATTCCTTCGGCAACATGAAAGCCAACCGCAAAGGAGGCAAAAACAATGCCGAACCCATNGGCGGGTCCGGCTANGAATCAGAGATGGATTGATNNGNAGATCAATCAATGTCTATATATNTAAGGCCCCGACTCCTAAATAATGGCAGTCGGGGCCTTAAACAATTAATGTCGTTTNGGTTTGATATGGAATTTGTATGCCACGGTGAAGAGGATGGTGCGTCCGAGGGTTAGCTCCTGAGTCTGTGTGCGACCTGTCGCATCAGCCGACATATACAATCCCTTCTGCTGGTTGAGTATATCCTTCGCCTTCACNCCGAATCTCAACGCACCCTTCAAGATTGAATAATTCAGGTTTGCATTCCAATCGAAAACNGTTCTGTTCATCGTGTCATCTATATAACCGTAATAATTGATGGCACTAAATTCTGTATTGACAGTCACATTAAACGGCAATCTCACCTCTCCGAAGAAGCGACCGCTGCGCGTTCCATAATTGCTGCGTGTAGGATTCGGCTCCTTCGCCACTGACCTTGAGAAAGTATAGTCGGCGGAAGCCCTCAGCGTCACAATCTTCTTCTCCATAGAAAGAGTAAGATATTCTGAAAATCCGTATCTCCTCACTTTCTGCTGTACGGGATCAGCATCATAACCGATCATATTTGAATAATTGCCTAAATTGCCATAAATCTGATTCCTTAATGTCCATTCGCCGCTCTTATCCAGATCGCGGAAGATCATATACCAAGCCGACAAGCTATTGTTACCATTCACATTATAGGTCTTCATCTCGCGGATGCCGGTGGCGGAATTGTAGCGGTAGCCATTGGCAAAATCATTCTGATTTATAGTAGCATACACCGACGCCATGTGACGCGTATGCTTCCCTGACTGGGCACGTATAAACGCATCNATGCGATGTTGAGTGGATTTCTTGAGATCCGGATTACCGAGCCATATATTCATCGGATCGGTGGTGTTGGGAATATCCACCATCTTCAGCAGGTCGGGTGTGGTCTGATCCAGAGTATATCCGAATCCTGTAGTCAGTTTGTTATCAGCCGTCATCCACTGCAGGTAAGTCTTTTCAAGTTTAAACTTCCAGAAAGTCTTCTCCGGATTCACGAACGCATCGCCCTGAGTATAGAAGAGATCATGACGCTCAAGATATGCACTCGGCTCGGTGCGTAATTCCAGGGTTCCTTTGTCATACTTCTTCTTCACACTCCAGATGAGTTTCAGATGATGTTGATTCTTATAGGTCTTGCCGGCGTAACTGTTCGCGAGATCCGGCATAGGCAACTGCCCCGGCACGAACTCCGCCATTGTCCCCTGAGCCATAGATTCGAGCAGCATAAGTCCGGAATTCTTACGGCTTTGGGTGTGGATATACTCGTAGCTTGCGTTCAGCGAACCGAAAGGGAGCGTGAAATAATATCGGGCCAATCCTAAAAGCCGCAGAGTGTAATCCGGACGTACGGCCTCATCCCTGCGCTGAAGCAGTGAAGAAACCGGAGTCAATCCGTCGCCAAGCATATCACCGAACGCCACATCCTGCAAAGTCGTNCCCCAGAGTGTATTGCGCGAATAACGCACATTTCCCTTCAACTCNAAAGCATCCGGACTATTCGGGATCTTTATCTTTGATGCCAACGCCAGTTCACCGTTGTATCCATGCGAATTACTGTTATAATATTCAAGATTGCGGTTAATGATAGCCTCCGTCAGATTAGCATANCTGTCGGTGTANAGATTATCGACTACGTCGGCATTCAAACCGTCAAACTCCTGACCGAACGTAGCCGAACGGGTGTCGGCGTGCTCCTTACGCTTATTATATTCAAAAGACGGAGTCACGCGCAGATTCCACATATCGCGGTTAATCTTGAGCTGATGATTTGTAGACACCTGCAACTTGTAGATGCGCGATTTCTTATCACTGAACAGGAAATTGTCTGTAGCTTGCAGATATTGCACCGCATTGGTCGTGACCTGATCATTTACATCCACATAATGGATATCGGCATTACCATTGATCTCCCATGTGTGCATCGCATTNTCAAGATTATAGTCTATACCGGCATTGGCGCGCGCGGTGATACCGGGATCCCACGTGGAGCTAAACTGCTCCCCATTCTCATCCAAACGATTGGAGATATTCATATTGTTGGTGTTTCCATAGAGCGAGAAACGGGAATTGTTGGTGTAAGCCAACCCGAAAAGTCTGCCAAGATAGCGACCGCGCGTTCCGTAACCGGCATCGGCATTCATTGCCATTCCCGTCATGTAATCCTTCTTCAGACGCACATCCATCACCAGCTCTTTCTGCACATCATCGCGCGCCCCGAGCAACTCAGCCGACTCCTCATTCTTTTCGTAGACAGCCACATTCTTCACCGCGTATGCTCCGATATTCTGCATCGCCACCGCCTTATCCTGTTTGAAGAAATCCTTTCCATTCAGCAGCAACGACTCCACGAATTTACCGTTGACATAAATCTCGTTACCCTTGATCTCCACACCCGGCATCTGCTGCACGAGGGCGTCGAGCATTGACCCCTCAGGCAAACTGAATGCATCAGCGTTATACACTATGGTGTCCCCCTTATGATAAAACTTGATTTTGCTGGCCTTCACAGTAAGCTCTTCAAGCTCTTTCACCTGCTCGCGGCTCATATAGAGTTTCGGGGCTTTCAACTCCGCCGTGCGCGCGCCGAACTCGGCACGATAAGGAGCATAGAGATCATTATAACCCTCCTTACTCACCTTAATAATATAATCCCCCTTAACGCGCGGAAGATAGATTTCATATTGCGAGGTTGAATCCTGGGAATATGCTCCATTGTTATGTTTCCAGAATGTATAACCACCCGTTGCTGAAGAGACAAACGAACTGTCAGGACGCAATATCTGAACAAGTGTCGAGGGAAGCTCCTTACTTGTCAGGCGGTCGTAGACATATCCATACAGGGGAATACTATCCGTCTTCGTTTTCTTTGTTTCTGACTTCTGAGCGAAGCCCGGAGCTGCAGCCGTCAGCACCATAGCGGCTACAGCCGCGAGTTTATGGAAACGAGTTATCATCGTAAATCAGATATAGTTAGTTTGCAAAATTATTAAAAAAATCTTATTTCTATACTTATAGACAGGCTGAAATTGAAAGTGTGACAAAAAAATGCAGGTTATTTCAATTTTTTTGAGTAAATTTGCGTGTCGGATTGTGCCTTGACGGCATTATTCCTATTTATAACGAATTAAAATATAACTGATAACTGACAGCAATGGCTAAACAGGAAGACGTTTTCAAAACTATCATAGCCCACGCCAAAGAGTATGGGTTCGTGTTTCAATCAAGCGAGATTTACGATGGTCTCTCAGCCGTGTATGACTACGGACAGAACGGTGTGGAGCTGAAAAACAACATCAAACGTTACTGGTGGGAGGCGATGACAATGCTCCACGACAACATCGTGGGTATCGATTCAGCCATCTTCATGCACCCCACAATCTGGAAAGCTTCCGGTCACGTCGATGCGTTCAACGACCCGTTGATTGACAACAAGGATTCCAAGAAGCGCTATCGTGCCGACGTGCTCATCGAGGATGAGATTGCCAAGTTCGACGATAAGATAAACAAGGAGTGCGCCAAGGCAGCAAAACGTTTCGGCGAATCGTTCGATGAAGCCATGTTCCGCCAGACCAATCCGCGCGTGCTTGAGAACCAGCGCAAGCGCGACGAGCTTCACAACCGCTTCTCGGAGGCCATGAACGCCAACGACCTCCAGGAACTCAAGCAGATCATCCTCGACTATGAGATCGTAGACCCGATCAGCGGCACACGCAACTGGACCGACGTGCGTCAGTTCAACCTCATGTTCAAGACCGAGATGGGNTCCACCGCCGACGGCGCCATGGATGTTTACCTCCGTCCGGAAACAGCTCAGGGAATCTTCGTAAACTACCTCAACGTTCAGAAAACCGGCCGCATGCGTCTACCTTTCGGTATCGCACAGATCGGTAAAGCCTTCCGTAACGAGATTGTGGCACGCCAGTTCATCTTCCGTATGCGTGAGTTCGAGCAGATGGAGATGCAGTTCTTCGTTCGTCCGGGCGAGGAGCTCAAATGGTTCGACTTCTGGCGTCAGACTCGTCTCCGCTGGCACAAGAACCTCGGTCTCGGCGATCAGAAATATCGTTTCCACGATCACGAGAAACTGGCTCACTACGCCAACGCTGCCACCGACATCGAATTCGAGATGCCTTTCGGCTTCAAAGAGGTTGAGGGTATTCATTCACGCACAAACTTCGATCTCTCGCAGCATGAGAAATTCTCAGGCAAAAAGATCCAGTATTTCGATCCGGAGCTTAACGAGAGCTATGTTCCTTACGTTATCGAGACCTCTATCGGTGTAGACCGTATGTTCCTCAGCGTGTTCTGCAGCTGCTACGAAGATCAGGATCTCGGCAACGGCGACCATCGCGCCGTGCTCCACTTCCCCGCAGCCATCGCGCCGGTGAAATGCGCCGTACTTCCGCTCGTTAAGAAAGATGGTCTGCCCGAGAAGGCACGTGAGATCCAGCACCGTCTCCGCTTCGACTTCACCTGCCAGTACGACGAAAAAGACTCTATCGGAAAGCGTTACCGTCGCCAGGATGCTATCGGTACACCCTACTGCATCACAGTCGACCATCAGACACTTGAGGACGGCACAGTAACACTCCGCGAGCGCGACTCAATGGAGCAGACACGTCTCAGCATCGACGAGCTCGAAAAGCTCCTCAACGAGAAAGTCAGCCTCAACAACCTCCTCCGCAAACTTCTTTAAAAGCCACAATATGATCAAATCACTATTCAAAGCGCTCTTTGCAGTGGTGGCAGTTTTTTCGCTGACCTCCTGCAATTATAATAGCCTCGTGGAGAAGGAGCAAACCGTGGACCAGGCATGGGCACAGGTCGAGAATCAGTATCAGCGTCGCGCCGACCTGATTCCAAACCTCGTGAACACCGTGAAAGGTTACTCCGAGCATGAGAGTTCTACACTTCAGGCCGTGACCGATGCCCGCGCCGGACTCACCAAAGCCTACAACAATGCTCAGGCCGTGGAGAATCCGCAGGAGAACCTTGAGCAGTACCAGCAGGCCCAGAGCAACCTCAAAGGCGCACTCGACATCTACGTCAATGCCGTTCGCGAGGCATATCCCGATCTGAAAGCCAACGCCAACTTCATGGCTTTGCAGACAGAACTGGAGGGCACCGAGAACCGCATCTCGACCGAGCGCATGCGTTACACCGAAGCTGTTAAAGAATATAACACCTCTATAAAGAAATTCCCCACCACAATCTACGCCGGCTGGTTCGGTTTCAAAGAGAAACCGCAATTCAAGGCTGAGGCGGGTGCCAACAAAGCTCCCGAGGTGAAATTCTAAGAGCGTCCGCTACGCTTTAACCAACTAATTTAGAATGAAGAAGATTTTATATTTCATACCCCTCTTCGCGTTTCTTGCCACATCCTGCATGAGTTCGGAAGACACTCCTACTTACAGTGACTGGAAGAAGCAGAACGAGGAATATGTGCAGAAGATGGAAGACCTCACCGAAAACGGAGAGAAAGTCTACACCAAATTCACCCCCGAATGGGCGCCGGGCGATTTCGTGCTCATCAAGTGGCACAACGACCGCTCGCTGACCGAGAAGAACCTCAAGCCCCTCAGCAACTCCACCGTAAATATCAAATATGAGATGGAGGATATCGATGGGAACTATTTAGGTGATTCATATTCCGTCACTGACAGCGTCTACCAGAGTATGCCGAACCAGAATATCATCGGCATGTGGATCGCCCTCACCAATATGCATGTAGGCGATTCCGTGACTATGGTGATCCCCGCCTCATCCGGTTACGGTGCGTCCTCAGCAGGTTCAATCCTGCCCTACTCCGCGCTCATCTATCATGTAAAGATGAAAGATGTGCCTAAATACGACAAATAACAATCGCATAACCTGAGAATTGGCACGAATCATGTTCGTGCCAATTCATTTATATAAAAAGTTGTTTAAACAACTTCATAGCTTCAACCCTATAAACAGGTCTCACCATGAAGAGAATAGCCACAGCATTTAGCCTCGGAGCGATCGCACTCGCCGGTATCGCAGCCTCGGCAACCATCATCACTAAATACAAGTCAGCACCTGTGCTGACGCTTCACACCCCTGCCAAGCCGGATTCCACTGAGAAGGAGAATCCATTTTCCGCCGATATGCTGCTTCAGTCGCGCCCGGAGATACCGCTGAGCCGTCTGCGCAATATGACCGCCGACTGGACCACGATGACCGCCGACACCGCCGGGAACCTCTCACTGCTGAAGGCGGCAGAAAAGCCCTTGCTCCATACATTCTCTTCCCGACTGCGCGCTTCGCGTTTCGCCAAAGGTAAACTTGTGCTCACCACCAATGCGCGTGGTGATATCTCTGTCAACGGGCAGTCGGTTGCTAAAAAAAGCAATACGGATTCCGTTCCAACCGCCGCTTCCGGCGAACTCACCCTTAACCCTGAGGCTGACTACGAGATTCAAGTCAACATACTCTCCATGCCCGATGATTCCATCACTCCGGAATTCAAGGTGGAATATATTCCGGAAGAGAGATTCAAGGAGGTGGCTATAGAGGAAGGCGCCGAGATCTCACGCCGTTTCTCGACCCGCGGCACCATGACCGGCAACCGAGTTTCATCCACAAGCCTATCACCCGACGGGAAGTATATGCTCGTTAAATATTACGAACGCTTCTCGCAGACCGACAACGTGCGCCGCACCGAGTTGATCGAGACCCGTACCGGCAACGTCATCAGCCGCGATCTGCCCGGTTCCGCCCGATGGATGCAGAACAGCAACACCATCTGCTACACCGGCTCAGCATACAAAGGATATACACTCTGGAGTATGGACGTGCCCTCGCTCAAGACAGAGGTGCTGGCAAACAACATTCCGGACGAGGATTTCTATCTATCGCCAAATTCAGATTATATAATATATTATAAGAAGGTTGACGGCACAAAAGATGCCGGTCCGATGAAACGTATTCAGGATCCCGACGACCGCATGCCCGGGAATCGCGACCGTTACTACCTCATGCGATACGACTTCAAGTCCGGTGCGGAGATTCCGCTGACTTACGGAGGAGCATCCACTGTGATCAACGACATCTCACGCGATGGTAAGAAACTGCTCTTCACTACCTCTGTGATGGAGCCGGCGAAATACCCTCTCTATTTCAACGATCTCATTCAGATGGATATGAACACCTTTGAATGCGACACCATCATCCGGCGTGATCCATACATAAACAGCGCGGTGTATTCTCCCGATGGTAAGCAGCTNTTCATCCTCGGCAGTCCGAACGCATTCAACCGCATCGGCTGGAATTCAGGCGACCATGAGATTGCCAACGACTTCGACACGCAGGGATTCCTGTATACGATTGCCGACGGCAAAGTCACTGCTGTCACGAAGGATTTCGACCCCACTTTGCAGGGTGGTATAATATGGAACGCCGTTGACAACAATATCTATTTCCGAGGCGAATGCGGATTTGGGATAAATATCTACCGCCTGAATCCCAAGACTCTCGACATCAAGAAACTTGATGCGGAGATACCTTCTGTCTACAACATCTCCGTAGGCGACAAGGAATCGCAATGGCTGAGCTACAACGGNGGCAGCTTCTACAATGCCGGTGTGGCTTATCTGATGGATCTGAAGACCGGGAAGAGCCGCCTCGTAGCCGACCCGATGCAGGCTGATCTGAAAGATGTGGAGTTCGGCAAGATGGAGGAATGGAACTTCACCGCAGCCGACGGCACCGAGATTAACGGCTATATGTGCCTTCCTCCGGAGTTTGACCCGGCGAAGAAATATCCCTTGATCGTGTATTATTACGGAGGCACCTCCCCCTCCGACGCCTCTATCCATCACCCCTATTCGCCACAGGTATTCGCCTCGCGCGATTATGTGGTGTATGTGCTCAACCCGAGCGGCGCCACCGGCTACGGTCAGGAATTCTCGGCGCGTCACGTCAACGCCTGGGGCAAACGCACGGCTGAGGAGATAATCGAAGGTGTCAAGAAATTCTGCGACACCCACGAGTTTGTAGACAAATCCAAGATCGGTTGCCTCGGTGCTTCTTATGGTGGTTTCATGACTCAATATCTCCAGACACTCACCGACATCTTCGCGGCAGCCGTTTCGCATGCCGGAATCTCGAACGTGACAAGTTACTGGGGAGAAGGTTACTGGGGTTATTCCTACAACTCNGTAGCGGCAGCCAAATCCTACCCCTGGAACAACCCNGATCTGTTCACCAAACAGGGTTCACTCTTCAACGCAGACAAGATTCACACACCGCTCCTCCTGCTCCATGGCACTGAAGACACCAACGTGCCGATCGGCGAGAGCATACAGCTCTTCAACGCACTCCGCCTCTTAGGCAGAACNGTTGAGTTTATCACCGTAGAGGGTGAGAATCACGTCATCTCAGATTTCGACAAGAAGCTAATATGGCAAGACACCATNATGGCTTGGTTCGCGAAATATCTTCAGAACGATCCCTCATGGTGGGAAGAACTTTACGGTAAACAATAAGCACCGGTTAATAACAAATCCACATAGATATGAAATTTAAATATATAAAAAATTTATATTTNGCNGGAATGGCGATTGCACTCATCTCNTGCTCCAACTCCAACGCGGAGAAGAAGATAGAGAGTATAGAGGAGAGCGAAGAGGTTACCGCCATGATGGAAGCAGCCTTCATCGACGGACGCGAAGCCGGACGCCTCTATCTTATTTCCATGCCTAAAGATACCGTAGAGGCTTACAACCATTATTTGGAGATGCGCCAGAAATATGACTCTTTACCCGACAAACGATACCTGCAGGAATACGAGTCAGCAGTAGCACGAACCAGAAGTTTAATTGAACATCCAATCAATCCGAAGAAACTCTCATCAATGGGTCCACAATGAAAAAGGGAGAGATAATCATACCCGAAATCGGCGGGGATATCCGCGAATTACTCGACACGGAAGCCGCAAGAATAAATCGTCCGGAGTTCATCGGCAACGATCCTGTGCAGTTCCCGCGCCGCTTCTCGCGCCTGCAGGATATTGAAATTGCCGCTTTCCTGTCGGCTATCATCGCCTGGGGACGACGCACCATGATCTGCCGCGATGCTGAACGTATGCTCGCGCTTATGGACAACGAGCCCTACAAATATGTGATGGATAAAGGTTACGAGGATCTTGACCCCTCGCTAAATATTCACCGCACATTCTTCGCCCGACATCTGCAATATTTCCTGCGCGGACTGCGCCGCATATACAGCAGTTACGGCTCGCTCGACGCTTTCGCCGCGCAGCTGAACGTAGGCGATGCGGAGGCTCCGTCGTGGAAACTTGTGGAGGAGATGGAGAAAGTGATGCGCGAGGAGAATGATGGTGAGAACTGCTCGCAGTGTCTTCCGGTAAACCTCGACTCCACAGCTCTGAAGCGCATAAATATGGCTCTGCGATGGCTCGTACGCGACGACGGTATCGTCGACATGGGTGTTTGGAAATCCATCGACAAAAGCAAACTG
This sequence comes from Bacteroides sp., assembly GCA_014802175.1. Lineage (GTDB taxonomy): Bacteria > Bacteroidota > Bacteroidia > Bacteroidales > Muribaculaceae > Lepagella. Next base: position 166,670 of record JAAVCU010000017.1, on the reverse strand, counting down.
TATATACCGCTCGATGTCCATGTAGGTAACACGGCGCGCAACCTCGGACTCCTACAACGCCGTGCCAACGACCGCAAGAGCGTAGACCAACTCACAGCCGCCCTCCGCACTCTCCGCCCCGAAGATCCGGTCTTTTACGACTATGCCCTCTTCGGCATCGGCGTAGGAGAATAAAATAAAGAATAAAAATGAGAAATATTTTCAAAATACTACTACTTATCCTTCTCCCCTCTCTCCTCTCTTCGGCAGCCGTAGCCGCCGAGCAGTATGAGAATCCCAAACGCGAGTTTCGCGGTGCGTGGCTTCATGTTATCGGGCAGACGCAGTGGCAGAACAAATCCACCGCGCAAGCCAAGGAATATATCTGCGATCAGCTCGACAAGCTCCTTGATGCCGGATGCAATGCCGTGATATTCCAGGTGCGTCCCACCGCCGACGCCCTCTATAAATCGGATCTCGAACCGTGGAGCGCCTGGCTCACCGGAAAACGTGGCAAGGCTCCCCAACCAATGTGGGATCCCTTGGAATTTGCATTGGAGGAAGCACACAAACGCGGCATGGAGTTTCACGCATGGCTCAATCCTTATCGCGTCACCTCCAACGCCAAGGAGGTGCTACCCTCAAACCATATCTCCAAAATGGAACCGCAGCGCTTCTTCCACTACAACGGTCAGGTTCTTTTCGACCCGGCTTATCAGGAGAACCGCGATTTCATCTGCAAGGTGGTGGATGATATTGTAACCCGTTATGACGTCGACGCCATCCACATCGACGACTATTTCTATCCCTATCCGGCGCCGGGAAAAGCTATCCCCGACGATGCCAGCTATCTGAAATTCGGAGCAGGACGGAACAAGAATGATTGGCGCCGCCACAACGTGGATCTCCTCATCGAGCAGTTGCACAAAACCATCAAGGATCGCAAACCGTGGGTGCGCTTCGGCGTCAGCCCCTTCGGCATCTGGCGCAACAAGCGCACTGATCCGCGCGGCAGCGAGAGCACCGGTCTGCAGAACTACGACGACCTCTACGCCGACGTGCTCCTCTGGGCAAAAAACGGCTGGATAGATTACCTTGCGCCGCAGCTATACTGGAATCTCGACACAAAAGCCGCACCTTCGCGAAAGCTTGTGAAATGGTGGAATGATAATGCCTCCGACGTTGATATCTACATCGGACAGGATGTAAAACGCACCATGGATGTGGCAGATCCGGGCAATAACGACCGCAACGAGCTCGACACCAAGGTGAAACTCTCGCGCCAGCTCCCCAACATCGGAGGAAACATCTGGTGGCACGGCTATTGGGTCACCGGCAACTACAAGGGAGCTGCTGACTCACTCGCCATGAAATATCAATCAACGATTGCCCTTCCACCCGCCTATGGCGATAAGTCGGTGCAACCGTTGACCGTATCTGATATTAAAATTGTGAAAGATGGTGAGCAGGAATTCCTTGAATGGACCGCACCCAAGGCCTCACACAAACCGAATGCCACCGATCCCGTGCGTTTCGTGGTCTATCAGTTCTTCCCCGGTGAGAAGCAGGATATTTCCGACCCGCAGACTATCATAGCACTCACGCCCTACACCAAGCTCGGCATCGATGCTTCGCAGGAGGGGGTGATCTACGCGGTGACCGTGCTCGACCGCATGAACCGAGAGTCGGAACCTATCTTCCTTTACAATCCCTGACCCGGTTCGTCAAACTCCTGTTTGTCGATGATGGTGAGCTGAAGCCCCAATACATTCAGAATCTTCTCAAGTGTGCCTACCGACGGGTTGGCATATCCACCCTCTATGGCCTTGATCATTCTCACGCTTACACCCGACATCTCCGAAAGAGCCTGTTGGGTGGCACGCAGTGTCTGCCTTCTGCTCCTGATTATATTTGCAATTTCCATAATTATTGATATTATTTCGACCTACTTTAATAAATTAATAATTAATGATTAATAATTAATAATTGAGTAATTCAGCTGATAATATATTTATTCGGGAATAACCAATCTATTAATTAGTTTTTGGGTTACTTGACAATAAATAAATTAACATATATTTACACTTTAATGCAAACTAACGGCACTTCAGTAGTATAATTTTGCAGTGTAAACCCAAAACAATTAGATATGAATACCGAGAGCAACATCTGCAAAAATCGCAAACTTACAAACTTATCACTTGCGCTCATTTACCTTGCCGGGATCGGCATCCTTCTCCTCCAGTGCCGGTCAATTTTCCTTTAAACCGAACTTGGCGCAGCGGGGAGAGTAAGCAAGAGTGACGTAATTTCCTTCTGACTCATAAGTATAGAGCACGAATGGTTCCCACTCACCATCTATGCGCACTCTCCCCTCTCCGCTGCAGATAGGGTCAAATTCCTCCTTATCATATACAGTGACTGCCGGGCCAAGTTTCGGCAAGGAAAGAATCTCTATCTCCTCGCGGATATCAAGTCCTGTCTGCATCACGGCCTTAAGCATTGCCTCCTTGGCAGTCCATGCTTTTATGTTAGCCGCAACATCTTCCTTATCAATCATTGCGAGTTCTCGCTCGTTGAGGAAACGCTCGCGCACCCGCAACACCTGCTCGCGATCTGCACGCTCCGCATCTATCCCCATAGCGGCGCGTCGGCTATATTCCGACAAATCCACTTCGGGCGTTGAAGGAAGCGTAGCCACTGCCAGAAATTTACCGGCATGTGTAACCGAGATACGGCAATTCTCCCCCACCAGGAAGGGAGCCCCCGAACGGAAATGACCTATCTCTCGATACCCTTCCTTTCCATTCTCGGAATATACCTGATAAGCCATCTCAAGCCATAACGGGCAGGAGCGATCCTCGGCTCCGCATATCTCCTCTACTTTTATTCCCGGCAACGTGTGATGTCTCCAATATACGAATTCTATATCCATCATCTTATCAATTAATGATTAATGATTAATAATTAATGGTCATCAATAAGAAAACATGACAAAATAATTAATTTTATTGATCAAGCTCAAATAAATGGTTTATCGACTGAATAGCCAATTATTAATCATTAATTATTAATTTTTAATTATACGAAGGCTTACGGTGACGATGCGGTGCCGCTCCATCTTGGTCACGTGGAAATGCATGTCGCCAAGCACTATGGTCTCTTTCGTTGTCGGGAAATCCCCTTTCAGCTCAAGCAACAGACCTGCCAGCGTCTCGGCATCTCCGACATCGCCTAACTCCTCTTCCGTGATACCCACCACGCGACAGAAATCTGTCAGCGGTATCTTCGCTTCGAAAATATAGGAATCAGGACCTATCTTCTTATACATGGAGGTGACATCGTCGTATTCATCATCTATCTCACCTACAATCTGCTCTATGATATCTTCCAACGTCACGATTCCCTGCACGCCGCCATACTCGTCAACCACTATGGCAATGTGGATCTTTCGCTTACGGAAGTCCTCAAGCAGGTCATCGATCATACGCGATTCCGGCACAAAATAGGGATCTCTCAGCAGGCTCTGCCATTTGAAGTCGGGCTTCTGCTTGTCGATATAGGGCAAAAGATCCTTACTGTAAAGGATACCAACTATCGAATCTTGCGACGTGTCGTAAACCGGTATACGGGAATAACCCGTTTCAAGAATCACTTTCATGGCGTTCTCCCACGAATCGTGATATTCGATTGCCGTGACATCCACACGCGAAATCATGATCTCGTGCGCCTCTATCTCGCCAAACGAAAGAATGCCTTCAAGCATCTCTTTCTCTTTGCCGTCGGAGACATCCGAAATCTCCAGTGCCTTTTCAAGCTCATCGGTAGAGATGTTCTGCTGGCGCTTGGTCACGATCTTCGACACTATGCTTGTGGAACGTGCCATTAATTTTGCTATCGGACCAAGCAACACATAAAGCACATTAAGTCCGGGAGCTGCCATGCGCACCCACTTCAGCATCCGTCCGCGCGCCACAAGCTTCGGAAAAATCTCACCGAAAAGGAGCAGCAGGAAGGTCATGAACACCGTCTGCAACAGGAAGTCGACCCATGCACTGTTGAAATGCACGGTCTGCGAAATGGCAAACGTCAGCAACACCACCATCGTGATATTCACCAGATTATTGGATATCAGGATAGTGGCAAGCAATCGCTCGCTATCTTTGATGAACGATAACGCCTTTTTGTCGCGCTGGTCGTCGGATTCCTCCAACTCATCGATATCCTGCGGTGTTAGACCGAAATAGGCGATCTCGCTTCCCGACACGAATGCCGACATTATAAGGCAACAGGCACTAATTATTATCAGAAGCACCCAGGCTCCCCAATTGGCGGGGGCGTGAAAACTTATGGCCGGCTGAGCGGCATTTGCAATTAAAATCAGCAGGCTCGCCAATGGCGAGACCGGTAAAGGATCAGGATCCAAAATCTATTATATATTGGTTAATAATGCAAAATTACTGCTTTAATCGTTTATTTGCAAATAAATTCGACTTTACCGGCTCTCACATACCATAAATAACCCTCAACTTCGCGGAATCTGCCGGTGTCTTTCAGTCGCTCGACATAACTGCGCACCTGCGCGCTGTAACGTTTCAGGTTCTTGTATTCACCGAATTTATAGTCCACCACCACGGCCGAGCCGTCGGGTTTGAGCACCAGGCGGTCGGGACGGAGCACCTTGCCGCTGTTTCCTACAATCGAACGCTCGGTCATCACCCTCACTCCCTTCTCGAACCACGATTGCACTTCCGGTGTATTAAGCCAACCCTCCAATGCCTTAGCCAGCTCTTCACCCTTATCGGCATGGATCAGACCTTTGCGCACCATCTTCCTTACAGCCGGACGCACATCATCGCGGGTGATGATCTGTTCCATAAGTGTATGCAGCAGATTCCCCTCCGAACGGGGATCACTATCTTCAGCGTCAGCCTCCTCAAAGTCTTCGGCATCAACCACCTCAGGCACCTCCTCTTCATGATATTTCAGGAAATCGGGAGTGATCCGTGCGGTGTAGTCATCCATTATCAATGTCGGGTATGGAGATTCCTTTATCTTCACAGGAGAGTGCGGATATTTCTCACCTACAGTGAGCACGTCATCCTCTTCGCTTCCTCCGATATATTCCCGGAGCAGGGAAGCCATATCCGGAGTCTCGTTCACCTCCTCTCCTATATCTCCGTCACTCTTTCTGCTTTTCCCTTTTGAGCCTGAATCATCCTTCACTCCGCAGAAGATGTAAAGCTCATTGACAGCACGGGTGAAACCTACATACACCATGTTGAGATTATCCATAGTGAGCAGGTCAAGGTATTCTTTGTATAATAAGTCGTGCGCACTCTCTTTCATCGACGCTCCTGTTCCAATCGGGATGTAAGGGGGCAATTCCCTGCCGTCAAGCTCCACCACCTGAGGCTTCACCCAACGCCACTCTTCAATCTTACCCGGCGTATTGAAGGAAAGTTGCGCGAACGGCATTATCACGCACGGGAACTCAAGACCTTTCGATTTGTGTACGGTCATTATCTTCACCGCATCCATATCCTCGGGCGAGGTTATCGAAGCTCTTGATCCGCGACGTTCCCACCACAACAGGAACGAGGCGATATCCGATGGCCGCGATTCACAATATTCCAGAACCAGATCCTGAAACGCCGCTATGAAAGCTGAATCGCGTCTGCGCATATCTGCCGGAATGAACGTGGCGACGATGCCCTCTACCAAAGCCGGGAGAGTTACGGCCTGCATCTCGCGCAACATATCGGAAATGGCATCCGTGTGCGCTCCCGATTCAAGGAAGAGACGTAACTGTTCGGGCGTGGTCAATTCCGGATGACGCAGCGCAAACACGCGGAAGTTACACTCCACCTGCTGCCAGTCTGCCACACCTTTTGCCTTCGCCGAGTCACCTGTGCGCACCTCCGGATTCAGTCCCTTGCTTATGGCCCCGAGCGTATTGAGGATCATGTTGACAGCCATCGAGCTGGACACCATCAACGACTGCTCAGAGATGAATTCGATGCGCGCCGCCGGATCCTCCACCGCCGCATTGTAACGTGTCAGCTCGTTGATGATCATGATTCCCTGATTGTTCTTGCTGACAAGGATGGCGATATCTTTCATGCGGTAGCCCCGCGAGCGGAGTTCATTGATCATGGCGGGCATCCGCTCCACTGTAAGCTGCTCGCGTTCATCCTTCTTATCCCCCTTTATATAGTTGACCTCCACATAACCTTCCGGCGCGGCATCCGAACTTTTTTTACGGTCAGGAAGATTCTGCTCCACATTCTCATAAAGGCGACGGAAATCTATCGTGCCACCCTGGTCATAAACCACATCTCCGAGACGGTCGGTGAGCATACGGAAGAATCCGTTGTTGAATCTCACCACCACTTCCGACGACCGGTAGTTGGTGTTCTCCTGCGGCACATTGCCATGCAATTCAACATCGGCAAACTGCTCCTCCACTTTCTCCGAAATCAATGAGGAGTCGGCATTTCGGAAACGGTAGATACTCTGTTTTGCATCTCCGATCAGCAGATTCTCGTTGCCACGGCCAAGACTCTCAACCAATAGCGGCTTGAAGTTATCCCACTGCATCTCTGAGGTGTCCTGGAATTCGTCTATAAGGAAGTGGTTAAGGCGTGTGCCGAGACGCTCATAAATAAACGGAGCCTCCTCCTTACCTATGATCTTTCGAAGCAGGGTGTTGGTCTCTCCTAACTCCACACTGTTATTCTCCTCCAGATATTCGCGCCGCTTGCGCAACACAATCTGAAGCAAGCCTAAATATGGAAATTTCTTCTTATATATAAGCCAATGGCTGATCTCCGGACTTTCAAACGCCTCCTGCCATTGCAGATATGCCTCTCGCATCTCTTTATACAGAGGTTCGGCTTTGCCGTAGAAATCGGGTTCGGCATTGCGTCTCCCTAAATAGGTCTTACCCTCGAAATTCTTATCCTGCATCGGCGAATAAGGACTCGCCGGGAGGGCGTTGTATTTATAATCCACCGATTTGGTGGCGTGATCAAAGAATTTCTTCTTCGTGGCATCATTAACCTCCGTTGTGGCGAGAAGCTTCAACAACTCCTTACCCTTCTCCTCCATCTTTTCCCAATGTGACCTCAGTAACGCATCGGCCTTCTCTTCCAATTTCTCGTAAATCTCAATGAGGTCGGGAGTCCGGTCGAAATATTCCTCAAGTTCATCGCGAATCTTCTTGAATTCCTCATTCTCCAGGCGCCCCAACGAATTGATGAAGTCGGAATAGACAGCGCCATTGGAATCACTTTTCTGGAACATATTCCATTGATTTCCCCCACTCTTACGTGCATTATCCATCAGGAGGTTGATCCAATATCTCACCTCCGACGAAGCTCGCCGCTCCTCTATATCCTGCAGAGTGGCGTCAATGCTGACCTTGGCGAGATACTTGCTGTCGAGCTCCAGTGCGTATGAATCGTTGAGGTCAGTCTCATAAGCAAAAGTGCGGAGCACCTGCTGGAAGAATGAGTCGATCGTCGACACCTGAAAATCGGAATAGTTTTCCAAAAGGATATAGAGACCCTTGCGCGCCAACCGGCTTATATCTTCCGGCTTCACATCAAGCGCGGTGATGAAGTCGCGCATATAATCGGGTTCCTTCGTCATATCCCCCGCTAAATATTCACGTGGCGGATAAGCCAACGCATTGAGTTTCTCCACAATGCGCTGCTTCATCTCGTTGGTTGCCTTGTTGGTGAACGTTACTGCCAAGATATGGCTCAGCGAATCGCGCAACTCCGGCACTGTCCGCAATCGCCTTGTCACCGATTCTGCATCATCCTGATTCTCCCTTACGGTCAGGAAATACCAAAGAAATTTCTTTGCCAGCGTGTAGGTCTTCCCCGACCCTGCCGACGCCCTATGCAACTCAAGCAAACCCACTTTGTTTAATTAGGAATTAGAAGTTAGGAATTATTGGCTTCGCCCGCCTTTGATCTTGTTTAATAAAGGTTGAGCCTTTAAATTAATCTTTGATGCCTTTTAATCAAAGATTGAGTCTTTAAATCAATCGTGAGCCGTCGCGAAGCGGTCGCGTTGAGGGCACTCTGTGCCCGGCCTTCATTTCACTGCGAAGCCTTCGCCGCGAAGGAAGGCAGCGAGGCGTTCTCGGCAATCACCCTGAATCAGGATCTCGCCGCCGCGGGCGGAGCCCCCGACACCTAAATGACGCTTAGCGGCCGAGGCTATCTCCTCCAGCTCCTCGTCGTCGCAATCAAAGCCCGCCACGATTGTGGCAACCTTTCCTTTGCGCCCTTTCTTTTCGGTGAAGATCTGCAATCTCCCCCTTTTCTTACCTCCGGCGACCGTCGGCTCCTCCTGCACCGGAGCAGCCTCTTCACCTTCCGGCAGATCCTCGCGGATCTGCGACAACATATCTTTCCAGTCCATTACAACTTCTTTTTCAGTTCTGCTACACTTTGAGCGCGGTCGATCAGTTCACCGTCGGCACTATAGATAAAGAAAGTAGGAAGCGACCCGAGATTATACTTACGCGCTGCATCGGATGTGATACCCGCAGGGTCGATCACAGTGGTCCATCCCAGATTCCGAGCCGCATCGCGCCATGAGTACTGATCCTCATCGAACGATACCTGATAGAACGCCACATTTCCTCCCATAGCATTGTAAAGTTCCGAAAGTGCTATATTGAGAGCCGGCGACTCCGGTTCGTTCATCATACCGAAGATCACCACCGTCTTCTTCCCTTTGCCGGCAATGTCGGAGAGTTTCACATTCTTTCCCTCTTCATTCGGAAGGTCGATGTCAAGAAGCTTGATCTCCTCAGCTTCCACAACACGGGTCTTACCCGCCTCTGCATTGCGGCGACGTATACCGGCGAGACTAACCTCGCGGAGCATACCGGTGTGAGGATCGTTGGGGCGGAACTGCTCGAAGCCGGTTGCCACTGCTGCATAATAGCGGGCATCGGTGTTGTCGGCAGGATTATAAAGAGGCTCGCCATCAACTATTTTTGTGAGCACATAATAACCCATAATGTTACCCCTCGACTCCTTAAGATATTTGCTATACACATTCTTCTTGAACTCAGCGCGTTTGGTCTCATCCTTTGCATCGAGAGCCATCAGCTCCTTCTCGAACGAAGCCATATTCACAGCCTGCTCCGAACCCGACACCTCGAAATCCGTACCGAATCGCGCCGCAGGTGAAACGATGCTCACTGTCTCGATAGAATCCACAGGGAAATAGATGAATCGGCCGTCGAGCGAAAGACGATAGATCTCAGGAGAGGCAGGTGCCGCGGATTTGATCTCGAACTTACCCGATGAAGCCACCTTCGCGGAATCAACGGCTATCCATCGACCGTGGAAATCCGACTTCTCCAAAACCACCGTCTTGTCGGCACCACCTTCGATCTCACCGTTCACTTTAAAACCCTCCTCCTTACAAGCCGTAAAAACCGTTGCGGATGCCGTGAGGAGCAAAAACATATTGAAAACTTTATTGAATTTCATAATATATTGATGATTTTTTAAATTTTTAAGCTTTGAGAATGCAAATATACTAAGATTCCGTCATTTTTATGGAATTTAATTGCTAACTTTGTGAAATATTAGGATTCCACACTCCGAAATTCACAATTGGAGAGGTTTTTGCCTGATAAAAATGTTACTTTCCATGGGGAAAGTAACGACAAAAACAGCGACAACTAACAATACGCGAAGAAATACAATAAAGAATTTTATGTTACAGACATTTAAGAAAACCATCGCTTTGCCCGACGGTCGTGAAATCACGATCGAAACCGGCAAGCTGGCCAAACAGGCCGACGGAGCGGTGGAGGTGCGCATGGGCAACACAATGCTTCTTGCCACCGTATGCTCGGCAAAAGAAGCCGGCGAGGGAGTTGACTTCATGCCCCTCACAGTTGAATACAAAGAGAAATACGCCTCTATCGGTCGTTATCCCGGAGGCTTCCTGAAACGCGAAGGTCGCGCCAGCGATTACGAGATTCTGACTTCACGTCTGGTCGACCGTGTGCTTCGCCCTCTCTTCCCCGACAATTATCACGCAGAGACTTTCGTGAACGTAACCCTCTACTCAGCTGATGAGAACGAGGCGCCCGATGCTCTTGCCGGTATCGCGGCTTCAGCAGCTCTCGCAGTCAGCGACATCCCCTTCAACGGTCCTATCTCTGAGGTTCGTGTGGCTCGTGTCAACGGCGAATGGGTAATCAACCCCACTTTCGAGCAGATGGAGAACGCCGACATCGAACTTATGGTCGGTGCCACTTACGACAACATCATGATGGTGGAAGGTGAGATGAACGAGGTTTCGGAAGATGAACTTCTCGAAGCTCTCAAAGTCGCTCACGAAGAGATCAAGAAACACTGTCTGGCTCAGATGGAGCTCGTAAAAGAGGCAGGTAAAGAGGTTAAGCGTGAATACAACCACGAAATCAACGACGAGGAACTTCGCGCTGACGTTCGTGAGAAATGCTACGACAAAGCTTACGAGATCGCCCGCAAGGGATGCGCCGACAAACACTGGCGCAACGATTCCTTCAAGGCTATCTGCGAAGAATATATCGAGAACCTCCCCGAAATGACTGAGGAGCAACTCGAAAAATACAGCGCCGACCAGCGCATCGCTATGGTTAAGCGCTATTATCACGATGTTGAGAAAGAGGCTATGCGCCGTTGCGTTCTCGACGAGGGTATCCGTCTCGACGGACGTAAGACAACCGAGATCCGCCCCATCTGGGCTGAGGTTGACTACCTCCCCGGACCTCACGGAACTGCAGTCTTCACACGCGGTGAGACTCAGGCTCTCGTCACTGCCACTCTCGGCACAACTCTCGACGAGAAGATCGTGGACGATGTTCTCAACCAGAGCAAAGAGCGTTTCCTCCTCCACTACAACTTCCCCCCCTTCTCCACTGGTGAGGCTCGTCCGCAGCGTGGTGTAGGTCGTCGTGAGGTAGGACACGGAAACCTCGCTCACCGTGCGCTCAAACGCATGTTCCCCGAAGATTTCCCCTACACCTGCCGTATCGTTTCCGACATCCTCGAATCCAACGGTTCATCTTCAATGGCAACCGTATGTGGCGGAACACTCGCCCTTCTCGATGCCGGTGTGAAGATGAAACGCCCCGTGGCTGGTGTTGCAATGGGTCTTATCTCCGACGAAGGAGCTGTTAAATATGCAGTCCTCTCTGACATCCTCGGCGATGAGGACCACCTCGGCGACATGGACTTCAAGGTTACCGGAACCACCAAAGGTATCACTGCAACCCAGATGGATATCAAGTGCGACGGACTCAGCTACGAAATCCTTTCCAAGGCTCTTGAGCAGGCAAAACAGGGTCGTCTCCACATCCTCAACATCATCAACGAGACAATCCCCGAGGCTCGCGAGGACTACAAACCTCACGTACCCCGCCTTGTAACACTCACCATCCCCAAAGAGATGATCGGTGCCGTTATCGGTCCGCAGGGTAAGGTAATCCAGGGAATCCAGGAAGAGACAGGAACCGTTATCTCAATCGATGAAGACGACAAGCTCGGAATCGGCAAAGTTGAGATTGCGTCCAAAGATAAAGCCAGCATCGACGCAGCTCTCGCCAAGATCAAGGCAATCGTGGCTCAGCCCGAAGAGGGAGAGGTTTACGAAGGTACTGTTCGTTCGATCCTCGACTTCGGTGCATTCGTTGAATTCATGCCTGGTCGCGATGGTCTTCTCCACATCTCAGAGATCTCATGGGATCGTCTCGACAACATGGAGGCAAGCGGTCTGAAAGAGGGCGACAAAGTTCAGGTCAAGCTTATCGAAATCGACAAGAAGACCGGCAAATATCGTCTCTCAATGCGCGTGCTCACTCCCAAGCCCGAAGGTTATGTAGAGCGTGAGGCTCGTCCTCGTCGCGAAGGTGGCGACCGTCCCCGTCGCGATGGCGATCGCGGACCTCGTCGCGAAGGTGATCGTGGACCTCGCCGTGACGGTGATCGCGGACCCCGTCGCGATGGCGACCGCGGACCCCGCACATTCACTCCCCGCAACCACCGCGAAGACTAATCCCCACACCATCAACCCATAGACACAAAAAAGGCTGCCCGACGTTTGAGTCAGGCAGCCTTTCTTATGTATCGCCGCTACGCGGCTCAGTTTATCAGTCGCGGCTGCCGCCGAAGATGCGGAGCAGGAAGAGGAAGAGGTTGATGAAGTCAAGATAGAGATTCATCGCGCCCATTGTGGCGAGCTTGTCGGCGAGCGACGGTTCAAGGTTGGCTGCAGCCAGACGTTTTACCTGCTGTGTATCCCAGGCAGTGAGACCTACAAAGATCAACACTCCAACGATCGATACGATCCAGTTGAGCGTGGAACTCTTGGCGAAGATGTTCACGATCATGGCGATGATAAGTCCGAAGAGCGCCATCATCAGGTATGAACCCATCTTCGAGAGGTCTGACTTGGTAAAATACCCATATACCGACATCGCGCCGAAGGTTCCTGCCGTAATGAAGAGTGTATAGACGATTGTTCCTAATCGATAGGCTATGAAGATAGGAGCTAACCAGCAACCCATCAGTGCAGAATAGGCGATGAAGCATCCGAGCACCGCTCCCGACGACATCTTGGTAAGACGGGCGGGCAGTATAAATGCCATTGCCAACATAGCGATCAGCATTCCCCAGAACACCAATTGATTTCCGAAGAAGAATCTCATCGCCGTTTCTGAGCTTGCCACACCTAATGCGCAGAATGCGGAGATAAGCAGACCGATAAACATACGCACATAAACACGGCGCATGACAGCATTAGTCTGCGTCACGACCTCCTGACCACCATAATATGGAGGTGGGGTCATTCTTGAATCATTGTAATTCATATTTTTCAGTCTTAGTTTTAGTTTTCAAATTTAATCTTATAATTTAGACACTCACAACTGTCAAAAGGTTTAACCCATTTGCCCATTGACATCACATTCTCTCGGGCATCTCGATTCCGAGGAGTGCCATCGCACTCTTCAGCGTTCTGCCAACCACGTATGAGAGGAGCAATCTCAGGCCGCGAACCTCGTCATTCTCCTCGCGCAGGATCGAATAGTCATGATAGAACTGGTTATACTCTTTGGCAAGATCGTAAGCATAGTTGGCGATCACTGCCGGAGAATAGTTGCGTCCGGCCTCGTTCACAACATTGGGGAAATCGGCAACTTTCTGAATCAATACACACTCCTTCTCGTTCGGTGTGGCGTGAGGAGTAGACTCCGGATTGAAGTCGCCCGCCTTGCGCATCACAGACTGGATACGTGCATAGGTATACTGAATGAAAGGACCGGTGTTACCATTGAAATCTATCGACTCCTTGGGATTGAAGAGCATATTCTTGCGCGGGTCGACCTTAAGGAGGAAATATTTAAGCGCACCGAGACCTACCATGCGGGCGATCTCCGCACTCTCCTCTGCCGGCATGTTCGCGAAACGTTCCGCACCCATCTCTGCCGCCGAAGCAACCATAGTGTCGATAAGGTCATCGGCATCCACAACCGTTCCCTCGCGGCTCTTCATCTTACCCTCGGGAAGTTCAACCATGCCGTAAGAGAAATGTGTCAGATCCTTACCCCACTTGAAGCCGAGTTTGTCGAGAAGCAATGAAAGCACCTGGAAGTGATAGTTCTGCTCGTTGCCCACCACATACACCATCTTGTCGATCGGGAAATCCTGATAGCGGAGTTTGGCAGTGCCGATATCCTGAGTCATGTAGACCGACGTACCATCGGCACGGAGCAAGAGCTTGTGGTCGAGACCGTCGCCTGTAAGGTCCGCCCAGACGGAGCCATCCTCCTTACGATACATGATACCCTTCTCAATTCCACCCAACACAAGATCCTTACCCTCCAGATATGTGTCAGATTCGTAATATATCTTGTCGAAGTCCACACCCAGACGACGGTAAGTCTCATCGAAACCGGCATAAACCCAACCGTTCATGGTCTTCCAGAGTTCACGGACTTCCGGATCACCAGCTTCCCATTTACGAAGCATCTCGCGAGCCTCAGCCATAAGCTCCGACTTCTTCTCAGCCTCCTCCTCGGAAACGCCTTCGCGCTCCATTATCTCTTTGAGTTCGGCTTTGTAATGCTTGTCGAAAGCCACATAGAAATCTCCGATCAGATGGTCGCCCTTCTTGCCGGCTGTTTCGGGTGTAACACCTTCGCCCCATTTCTTCCACGCCAGCATAGACTTGCAGATGTGGATTCCGCGGTCGTTGACAATATTTGTTTTCACAACCTTATAGCCGTTCGCCTTCAGGATCTGTGAGAGTGAATAACCGAGAAGATTATTGCGGACGTGACCCAGATGCAGGGGTTTGTTGGTGTTAGGCGAGGAATACTCCACCATCACCAGTTCCGACTCATCGGTTGCACTCTTGATTCCGAAATCCTTGTCAGCAGCAACGTTGTGGAGCAGCGTCAGCCAGAATGCGGGGTTTATCTTGATGTTAAGAAAACCCTTCACTACATTGAATTTCTCCACCGCCTCAACATTGGCAACGAGCCACTCGCCGATCTCCGTGGCGGTTGCTTCCGGCGCCTTGCGNGACATCTTCAGGAAAGGGAACACCACCACTGTGAGGTCACCTTCAAACTCTTTCTTTGTGGCGGAGGGGTTCACCATCTTCGCCTCAACATCGGCCCCGTAAAGCTCCTTCACAGCCTTCACCACGCCATCTGCTATAATCGTTTCTATTGTCATCTTGACATTAAGTAATTAGTAATTAATAATTAATGATTAATAATTAATAATTGATCTATTCAGTGGATAGTTTGTCTGTTTGAACCTGTTCAATATAAATTATTTAACGATTAATAATAAACCATTCAGCTGAAGTCACAAACCATTAACTTATTATTCATTGAGTATTCTGTGCAAAAATACAAAATTTCGGGCGTTTCACCAAATGGGGATAACTGAAGCAGGAGGATATGCCATCGGGGCATATCCTCCTGTTGCTAATGCGTTGTTATCGGAAGATTATTTTCCGAGACCGTCAGCGGGTTTGAATTTAACAACCTTGCGGGCTGCGATCTGGATTTTCTCCTTAGTCTGGGGGTTGATACCTGTGCGAGCAGGTTTCTCAACAACTGCGAAAGTACCGAAGCCTACGAGCTGTACTTTATCATCATTGGCAAGTGCCTGACCGATTGACTCGAGAACTGCGTCAAGAGCTGCTTTGGCAGCAACCTTGTTCAACTGCGCTTTGGCAGCGATTTCGTTTACTAAATCTGTCTTGTTCATGATTAAATATTTAAATATGTTTCTCTCTATTTTTCAGCTGTGTGCATATTTTGCGCAAATATAAACAATTAACAATTAATTTCAAACTTATTAAGCCATTCTTTTCAAAAAAAATTGAAATTTTTGTCCTATTTCCTTAAAAACACACAAATTATTGCCTAAATACGACAAAACCGCGGCTCTTGCGGACCGCGGTTTGCGAGAAAAGGGCTCTGACTCTCGTCGGAGCCCACTCTTTCTACGATTAAGGTCAAAATAATAATCAATTACCCTGTTGCTTGCATGCTTATGATAATGAATCAGAACCGGGTCAATTCCGAGGAGAGTTCACGGCCTTAAATTCCAAGACCGTCGCGGTTTTGATTCTGTTGCAAATTTATAACAGAATACGATTATTACAAAATTTTTCAAGTTGTTATAAAACATGCTTTTACAAGCATATCACAACTTACACTGCTTTTGATTACTCAAATCCGCGCAGACGGAGGAGAGCTTTCGCATCGGGGTTGTGACCACGGAAGCGTTTGAAAAGCACCATCGGATCCTCGGTGTCGCCCGATTCAAGTATATTCTTCTTGAACGACTGAGCGGTCTTCTTGTCGAAGATTCCTTTCTGCTCGAAAAGCTCCCAGGCATCAGCTTCAAGCACCTGCGCCCAGAGATATGTGTAATAACCTGAAGCGTAACCGTCGTTACCGAAGATATGCTTGAAGTAGGGTGAACGATAGCGGAAAGTGATCTCCTCCGGCATGCCGATCTCGTCACCTACCTTCTTTTCGAAAGCCACAACATCTGTAACTTCGGGAGTCTCGCCATATTTGAGGTCGAGCAGCGCAGCGCCGGCAAGCTCGGTGGTGACGAATCCCTGGTTGAATTTTGATGCTTTGCTTATCTTCTCGATCAACTCGTCGGGAATAGGCTCACCTGTCTTGTAATGACGAGCATAACCTTTGAGCACCTCGGGAGCGAACGCCCAATGCTCATTCATCTGCGAACACATCTCCACATAGTCGCGGTCTACGTTCGTGCCGGCGAGTGATTTGTAAGGTGCGCGCGAAAGGATTGCCTGAAGTGCATGTCCGAACTCATGGAAAGTTGTCTCAACCTCATCAATTGTAAGGAGAGCGGGAACATCGCCGGCAGGACGTGTGAAGTTACCGACGTTATACACAATCGGACGACGCTCTTTGCCATCTTCGAAAAGTCCGCAGCTCTGAAGCTGTTCCATCCATGCACCCTGACGCTTTGAGTCGCGGGGGAAGTAATCGCACATCCACACAGCTACGTGCTCACCGGTTTTGGCGTCTACCACGTCATAAACCTCCATATCCTCTATATACTTGGGGGCATCTTTCATCGGAACCATCTTGATTCCCCAGAGCTTCTCGGCGCAATCAAACATACCTTTGAGCACGTTGTCAAGGGCGAAGTATTGGCGAACCTCATTCTCATCGAGATCGAATTTCTCAGCCTTAACCTTACCGGCATAGTAATAGTAATCCCAGGGAGCAATCTTGAAGTTACCACCATGAGCATCTACGTAAGCCTGCATATCTTTCACCTCCTCAGCCGAACGCTTCACAGCCGGTTCGAACACTGAGAGAAGAAGGTCGGAAGCAGCCTCCGGGGTCTTTGCCATAACACGGCTTGTCATCATCTGGGCGAAGTTGTCGAAGCCCATGATCTTAGCCTTCTGATCACGCAGTTTCACAATCTTCTCGATAACCGGGATGTTGCTGTTCGGTCCGTTGAATGCCAATGAGGTGTAGCCTTTGTACATCGCCTCACGCAGACCGCGGGAGTCGGCATTCTGGAGCACCGGCAGACGGCTCGGAGCGTGAAGAGTGAACACCCAAAGTCCGTCAAGACCACGGCTCTTAGCCTCCTCGGCAGCCTGAGCCACTGATGAGTCGGGCAATCCGGCGAGATCCTCCTTGTCGTAAACGGTGATATAGAAAGCGTTTGTAGCGGCAAGAAGGTTGCGGTTATACTGGATGAAGAGTTTTGAAAGCTCGTCGTTTACTTTCACGAGCTCCTCCTTCTTATCGGCGGGAAGGGCAGCACCCTGCTCGGCGAAACTGCGGTAATATTTCTCAACCAGACGTTTCTGCACGGCATTGAGACCCATCTTGTTGCGATTGTCGTAAACGCTCTTGATGCGCTGGAAAAGCTGATCGTCGAGGTTCACCTTGTTGGCTGCATCGTTCAGCATAGGGATAGCCTCATCTGCAATCTCCGCAAACTCCGGAGTCGACAACGCCTCCTCGTAATGATAGAACACTCCGGAAACACGCTCCAGGATCGGAGAAAGGTTCTCCAACGGAAGGATGGTGTTATCGAAATCGGGCACTGCGCGATTGCGTGTGATTGCCCACAGATTCTGCTCCTGTTCGGCGATGCCGGCTTTGATAGCGGGAAGGAAGTCGGAGACTTCGATCTTGTCGAACGGAGGGATACCGTATTTTGTGTCATACGGCTTCAAAAAGGGATTCTCTCTCTCTTGTGCCATAGCTTGTGGCGCGGCGGCAAGCAGCAAGGCTCCCGCCAACATTGTTAAGATTTTTTTCATATATTGTTTAATAGGTTTTAGGCCATATGTAATTAATAATTAATGATTAATAATTAATAATTGGGNTATTCAGCTAAANATCAGNTTATTTNACAACACTACATACATTAATCATTAATCATTAATCATTAATTATTAATTATTAACTANTTAGAGGGGTTATTCTTCAACCATTCAAATGTCACCATCAGCGGATAGTGGTCNCTNCTGCGCAGACGCCCCTTCTCCAATTTCAANGCTTTTAGAGGATCGGGACGATAAAGAACCTGATCNATGTGGAACCAGAAACCGTGGCGGTTGTAGGTCACAAGTGGACCAAATGATGTCTCAGTGTAAGCATCGCNCAGATCGTCGCCACGCAGTAGACGATAGGCNTACGATTCGGGCACATCGTTAAAGTCGCCNCTCACTATCAACGGACCGGGNGTGGATTCCACCAACTCNCGCANTTCGGCANCCTTGCGCGCGCGTTTCACAAATCCATTTTTCAACTTATCCTTAAGCGAGCCATTCATCTCGCGAAGTCCGGCNTCGGTATCTTTCACCGANACNACCTCNCGCATCACGTGCCGCTCTTCGTCCGTAAGGTCAAAGGAGGTCATGTGCATATTTATCCAGTGAAGTTTTCCCCAGGGCATCGACACCTCAAACAATGTGTAGGTATAATACTCCTTTATCATCTTCACCGGATATTTCGACAGCACTTTGATGTCGCTCTGCCAGGTTCCNGCCCGGTAAGGATAAGCCTTATATAGGGAATCGCGCAGNCCCCCTTCGAGCGATGGAATCTCATTCTTATCGTTGAGATCTACNGCCTCNTGCAAACCTACCAGATCCGCTCCCGATTCAAGGATATAACGGAAAGTGCGTGGCGAGTACGGATCTTCNGGATGCTCCTGATCCCAGCCGTGGACTGTGTTGTAAGTAAGCAGAGTGAATGTCCTCGANTCAACTTCCGGAGATTTGGAGCAATGCAGCGGAAAAGCNGTGGTGATCGGACTCCACGCCAGCACCAGCGTNCCCANTCCGAGTGCGGCAGTAATCCAGCGACCGCTACAGAACCACGNCACGGTGACCAACGCCGTGGCGATAGCGAAATAAGGTAACGCCAGAGTCAGTATCGACGGATAAGCGAAATATTCCGGATTCACACGACCTCCGTATGCCGACACAAGTGTCAGCACAAACAGCACGATNGAGAGTATCTTCAACCCCAATCGCACAAACGGCTTTATTATCGACAACANTATCATATTAGCGAGTAGTTAGTAGAGAGTAGAGAGTAGTTAATAGAGAGGAGTGAGGAGTGAGGAGTGAGAGGCGNCTTTAATTATTAATNATTAATTATTAATTATTAATCATTCACAGTTTTCGGGAGAGCATTTCNAGTTCGCGNCGTTCGGTGTCGGTGAGGGAATTGTAGCCTGAGAGACGAATCTTATCGAGCAGCATATCAAGCCTGTCGTGGTCGCTCATCCTGCCGCGGAGGGCTTCAGCCACAGCATCCGGTCTACGCTCGCGCTCTTTGCGCGGAAGNCGCTCGCGAATACTCTTCAATACCTTATCCTTATTTATATTAACGTAGAGTTCACCGCTTTTGTATTTCAACAGCAGCCCGGCTATCAATCCGGCGGCNATTCCTCCGAGATGTGCTATCGAAGCTGCCGGCGTTTCCCGGCTTCCGGTCAATGNCANCAGCACACAGATCGCTGTCACCCATTTCACCCTGACNGTGCCGAGAAGCATGAAACGCANCCGGGTATTGGCCTGCATGACACCGGCCGCACACATCACACCCAATACAGCTGCCGATGATCCGCACAGATANGCTCCGGCTTCGACGCCTGCCGAGGTGGCTATAAGATACGCCAAGCCCCCGGTAAAACCGCCGGCGACATAAACCGCGCATAGCTGTCTGCCACTTGCCGAGAGCAGGAATATACTNCCGAACCAATAGAGCCACAGCATATTGAACACCAGATGCAGAAAAGAGAACTGGGTGAACATATATAGCATCAGCGTGCCGACATTACTCAGAAAACCTCTCCATCCGGCNGGNAGCGCCAGAAAATCGGTTACTACNCCNGGATTNCCTCCGGTGCGTTCTATGATGAANGCAATGATCCATGCCGNGACCGAAATCACGACATTCGCTGCTATAAGATCTATAAGATGCTTATTTTTACACCACATCATCTGAGCGTACCTTTCTTTCTCCAATACAGCAGCATTGCCAGACCAAAGATCATTCCACCCAAGTGGGCGAAGTGCGCTACGGAATCNGCCACACGCCCTACGCCGAAGAAGAATTCCAGCACGGCGTAACCGGCTACCATATATTTTGCTTTAATAGGAATCGGAATGAAGAAGAGATACATAGGAATATTTGGGAATACAAAGGCAAATCCCAACAGNACGCCGAACACCGCGCCGGAAGCNCCAACCGTCAGCATCGAGTTCCGCATCTCAGCCATGCCGCGCAGGAATCTGCCGTCGCCGNCTGCCACAGCCTGCTCCACAATCTCTTTCATGTGGTCGTAAGTCATTCCATTTGCGCGCGCTATTGCCGATATATAGTCATGTTTCCATGTCAACATCCAGACACACTCCTGNACCAGTGCCGCACCGATGCCGCAGATTATGTAAAAAGCNAGGAAACGTTTTGANCCCCACACCTGCTCAAGCATCCTGCCGAACATCCACAGTGTGAACATATTGAAGAACACGTGGAGCGGAGTGGAAGGANAATGCAGGAACATATATGTGAAGATCTGTGCAGGGTTGAACAGATCNGACGTAACGAGATGCAACCCTGTGAATTTCAACAAGGCATTATTGGCAAAACCGGGGAAAAGATATTCCACCAGCCATATCAAGACATTGATTATGATAAGATTCTTGGTAACAGGGGGCCAGTTTGTAGGGCTATAAGAGTTCATAATTTCTATTAATTATTCGGCATGCGTACACGCATAACTTGAAGCAATTGTAATTAATTGCACAAAAATAATAAAAAACATCCGATTTCGCGTCAAACTCTGAATTAATTAGATTAATTTTGCATTTCAATTTCCCTAATGACATTTTACGTTATGGCAAGCACGTACGCAACCCCAAGACATAAATGCCTTTTGATTATCAACCCTATCTCCGGCACCGGCAANAAGCGCGGTGTGGCGGCNCGNTGCATGCGTAAGCTNAGCCGCGAGGGGATCGATGTTGAAGTGCTCTACACAGAGAAAGCGGGCGATGCATCGACTTTTGCCGCCCACGCNGCCGCCAAGGGTTACCTTGGAGTNATCGCCGCCGGCGGCGACGGCACGGTNAACGAAATAGCNACCTCCCTGNGGGGCACGGGCACTGCATTGGGAATAATACCGTTAGGCTCCGGCAACGGACTCGCCAGACATCTCGGACTCTCGATGGACACTTCGGAAGCGATCGACGTGATAGCGCGGCGCAACATCGTGGCNTGNGATTCTTGCAGTGTGAATGATCGCACTTTCGTATGCACTTTCGGGCTCGGNTTCGACGCTGCNGTCAGCGAGAAGTTCGCCAAGTCGCAGCATCGCGGACTCCTTAATTATATCAAGAGCGCCATTTCGGAATANCAGCGTTTTGAACCGACTGAATATGAGATTTCCGCCGATGGCCATACCTTCCGCTTCAAGGCCTCTATTGTGGCGGCATGCAATGCCTCGCANTATGGTAANAATATCTTTATTGCCCCACACGCATCGATCAAAGACGGGTTGGTGGATATCACCATCATACACGCCGACACCCCTCTGACGCANGCCCGCGTCGGTGTNGAATTGATTACGGGTCTTGTCAAGAACAACATGATCATCCAGACACTCCGCGTAAAGGAGGCCACNATCCGCAGACCGGAGGAGGGTATCGCTCATGTCGACGGTGAGCCGATCACACTCGGCGCGGAACTTAACATCCGCTGCAANCACGGCGACCTTCTCATGTTCACCACCGGCAACAAGAAACCTTTCCGCCCCCTCATCACCCCCTTCACNCTCCTCTACCGCGAAATCCGCAATCGANTACTCGCCCTCAAACACTAAATAATTAATAATTAATNATTAATAATTAATGATTAATAATTAAAGGCGCTACTCACTACTCACTNCTNNCTNCTNACTACTNANTACTNANTACAAGAAAAGGGTTCCGGCTCGAAAGCCGAAACCCCTTTTCATAAAATAAGCAAATGTTTTATTATTTTATGGAAATGTTTGCTTAAATAATTTATCACTTTCCGAGACGAGCNTTCTCGCGCTCCTCNTAGGCTTTGATTGTAACACCGTTGCCCGGTTCGAAAGTGGGATACTCGGCAGTGATCTGCTCGTAGCATTTCAGAGCCTCGTCATATTTCTTCTGCTCGTCGTAGATATTGGCTTTCTTCAGAAGCACACGCGGAACAATCTGAATGTTCTCGCCGGCACGCTTGATAGCCTTGTCATAGCATTTCAGAGCATCGTCATATTTCTTGATATTAACATAGCAGTCACCCTTGAGCACGAATGCATTTGATTCGAGCACAGGCTCAGAGCTTGAGAATTTGTCGAGACAATCGATAGCCTCCTTATATTTACCGAGGTTGTAATATGCCTCGGCTGCATTGAGAGATGCAAGTTTNGCAGCATCTCCNGAGTGATTGTCTGCCACTTTCTTATACTCAGCCGCAGCTACCGAATCGTTNCCTGCCGCTGTGATCTCAACATTGTTATAAGCCTCAAATGCACGCTCCACTTTCGGGCGGCTGATGAAGAACACATAGCACAGCACAGCTGCAGCTATTGCCACGAATGCAATGAGAGTCACATAGATAGCCTTCTGATTGCCGGCAATCTTCTCACTTGCTGAAGTAAGATTGGAATTCAATTTCTCAATCGTNGTCTCTTCCTGCTGATCTTTGTTATTATCTGCCATTTTATTTCTTTGTGGGTCCCCCTNCGGAGACATTATTATTATCCTTTATAACTAAAAACGTGCAAATTTAATAAATATTTCCGGAATTATCAAGAGTTGTTGTCTAAACTACGATATTTCATTAATTTTGCAGTAAATTTAGTGCAGAACCCGGAGGGGCAGTTTCCGTGTAACCACCCAAACCNNCTCCNANAAACCAATTATTAATTATTAACTNTTAATTATTAATTACCTTGATTCACACTTTATCTAACGGATTGCGCGCCGTNGTCGTAAAAAGCGACAGCAACGTCTCCTACATNGGTGCGATGATCAATGCCGGAAGTCGCGACGAGACTCCCGACACTGAAGGTCTCGCCCATTTCGTGGAGCACACCATCTTCAAGGGAACGCGCAACCGTCGCAGCTGCCATATCGCCTCACGCATGGAGTCGATCGGCGGCGAACTTAACGCATATACCACCAAGGAGGAGACCATGGTCTACACAAACGCTCCCGCAGGCTACGCCGCGCGTTCGTTCGACCTCCTTTCCGACCTGATCAAGAACTCCACTTTCCCNACTAAGGAGATCGACCGCGAAAAGGAGGTGATCATCGAGGAGATAAATTCATATACNGACTCACCTGCCGATGCAGTTTACGACGATTATGAGGAACTCATCTACGCAGGTTCGGGTCTGGCACACAATATTCTCGGCACTCCCGACAGCGTGCGCCGTCTCACCTCCGCNGATGCGCGCGGTTTCATCGACCGCTTCTACACTCCGGNAAATATGGTGCTCTATTGCAGCGACCCGGCTGATCCGGAGCGCAATATCCGCCTGATAGAGAAATATTTCGGCGATATGGAGTTTCCTTCAGTACAAAAGGAGCGACTTACGGTGCCCGATGTGAAACCGTTCGACATCAAGCGGCGCCGCGATAATCATCAGGCTAACTGCATCACCGGCACACGCCTCTTCAGCCGCAACGATCCTCGTCGATATGCGATGTTCCTACTTAACAACTACCTCGGAGGGCCGTGCATGAACTCACGCCTGAACATGGAGATGCGCGACCGTCGGGGACTTGTCTACACCGTGGAGAGCAACGTGGCATTGATGAGCGACACCGGTGTGCTCCTTATATATTATGGATGTGACCCTGAGAACACAGCCAAATGCAAACGCATAATCCTCAATGAGATCGACCGGCTCGCGCAGTCGCCCCTCTCCCAACGCGCATTCAACAGCGCGAAAGACCAGTACTGCGGACAGCTGATCATGAGTGGAGAGCATCGCGAAAGCCGCGCAATGTCGTTGGCGAAAAGCCTGATGTATTATGGCGAGATCCACGACATCGCATACGCCACCGAACAGATCCGGAAACTCACACCCGCCGATCTGCAGCAGATGGCACAACAACTCCTCACCAACCAACTCTCAACCCTGATAATATGAAAATTGGAGATATAGATTTAGGAGCGAGACCTGTCTCGTTAGCTCCGATGGAGGATGTGACCGATCCCTCGTTTCGCCTTATCTGCCGCGAGATGGGGGCAGCATCCGTTTACACCGAGTTCGTATCGGCGGAAGCTCTGATCCGCGACATCAGCTCCACAACCCGCAAGCTCACCATCAACGATGCGGAGCGCCCCATGGCAATTCAGATTTACGGTCGCGATCCGGAGGCGATGGTGCAGGCGGCGCGCATCGTGGAGCAGGCACAGCCCGACATCCTCGACATCAATTTCGGTTGCCCCGTGAAGAAGGTTGCGGGGAAAGGTGCCGGAGCCGGAATGCTTCGCGACATCCCCAAGATGCTGTCAATAACGGAGCAGGTTGTGAAAGCCGTCTCACTCCCCGTCACCGTCAAGACCCGTCTCGGTTGGGATTGCGAGAACAAGATCATCACAGACCTCGCACCACGCCTGCAGGATTGCGGAATCAAGGCATTGACGATTCATGGACGCACACGCTCACAGATGTACACCGGCGATGCCGACTGGACTTTGATCGGAGAAGTAAAGCGCGATCCGCGTATCGAGATACCGATCATCGGTAATGGCGACATCACCACCGCCCAACAGGCTGCCGACGCCTTCGACCGTTTCGGTGTGGATGGAATCATGGTCGGCAGAGGAGCGATCGGCGCCCCCTGGATATTCAAGGAGATCAAAGAATATATCGACACCGGAAGCTGCACCCCCCTGAGCGATGCCGAGAAATTCGACATCCTCCGCCGCCAGATACGCGAGAGCATAGACCGCATCGACGAATACCGAGGAATACTACACATACGCAGGCACTTGGCAGCCACTCCCCTATTCAAAGGGATACCCAATTTCCGCGAAATGCGTATCAAGCTCTTGCGCGCCGACAAAGAATCTGAGCTTTTTGAGATCCTCGACGAAATCAAAACTCGCTTCTTCGCGTTATAATATTGAGTGAGGTTCGACAACAACACCTATGCCAAACCTCCTCATACACGCAAATTATTAATTATTAACCATTAATTATTAATTAAATAAAGATGAGAAGATTCCCCCTGTTGATTATATTGGCTATCATCGGCTTGGCAATCCCCGCCGTAGCGGCAACCAAGACCTACCGCCTCGACGTAGGACGTTTCGACAAACTGAAAATCACCGACAACGTAAACGTTATCTACAAAACCCAGAAAGATTCCATCGGTATGGCTGTGTTCACCGGCGAGGAGGAGTTTGCCGACGCCTTTATCTTCACCAACAAGAAAGGCACGCTCCTTATCCAGGTCAACACCGATGATGTCAATAACCCGGCGCTCCCCACACTCTATGTCTATTCCGACTACCTCACCTCGGTCGAGAACTCCTCGGATTTTAAGGTTACAGTGCATCACTCAATCCCCGTACCCGCTTTCAGTGTCAAGCAGATCGGCAATGGAGAAATCGAGGCCAAAGGGATCAACGCAACAAGCGTCGACGCGCAACTTGCCACAGGCAAAGGGGTCATAACCGTATCCGGAATCTGCACCAAAGCCACCTGCAAGATGTTAGGCACCGGCAAGATCGATGCAGCCGGGCTGGAGGCAATCAGCGTTCAGTGCAACATCCTCGGCACAGGCTCCATCTATTGCTGGCCGACAGAAGAGCTCAAGACCAAGGGGATAGGCTCCACCGAAATCTACTACAAAGGGACCCCCGAAATCAAAAAGACCGGAGGTGGACATCTGTACCCGTTGGGTAATAAGTAATGTTTCGCGCGCTCTAAATGGGTAACAGCTTAAAGCAACAGACCGCCAACACAATTAAATGGAATGCGATAGACCGCGTTTCATCGCAGTTGTTGTATGCCGTTGTCGGCGTGCTGCTCGCCAATATCCTTTCGCCGGAAGACTTCGGTCTTGTCGGCGCATTATTAGTGTTTCAGGCTTTCGCCATCCTGTTCGTCGACAGCGGTTTCGGTGCCGCGCTCCTTCAGCGCAAGGACCCTACGGAGGAGGATTACTCCACAGTGTTCTGGTTCAACCTGTTCGTAAGCACCGTTGTCTACATCATCCTCTTCCTGTGCGCTCCCCTCATCGCCGACATATTTCAGGGCGATCACCGGTTGATACCGCTCTCGAAGGTAATGTTCCTCACATTCATCCTCAATGGTCTTGCCATCGTGCAGACCAACCGCCTGATGAAGCGTATGGATGTGAAGCAGATAGCGGTGGCGAACGTTATCGGACTCGTAGTGTCGGGAGGTGTAGGCGTTACGCTCGCCCTCACCGGTTACGGACCCTGGGCGTTGGTATGGCAATCGGTGACTCTCGCCGGTGTCAAATCTCTCTGGCTCTGGCTCACCGGCGGCTGGTGGCCAAAAGCCGGTTTTCATATATCCTCACTCAAAAATATATGGAGAATAGGATTCAGTGTCTTCTCATCATCAACACTCAACACCCTTTGTCAGAATATCTATTCCTTTATAATAGGAGCCTTCTATAACCTCAGTGCGCTGGGCTATTACACGCAGGCCGACAAATGGAGCAAGATGGGAAGTGCTTCGATTTCACAGATCCTCACATCTTCGTTCGTGCCGCTACTATCGCGCGTNCAGGATGATGCNGAGGCATTTCACCGATACGTTCTGCGCATCAACCGCTTCACGGCCTTCATNCTTTTCCCNGTAATGTTGGGGATAGCCACATTGGGCGCACCCCTCTTCCACTCCCTTTTCGGCAATAAATGGGANGCCGCCATCGTGCTGTTCCANCTTCTTACCATCCGAGGAATCTTTGTGGTANTGATCTCTCTCTACAGCAACTACCTCCTGAGTCTTGGCTACGGCAAACGCCTCTTCACCATTGANNTTGTAAAAGACACACTGATCATTGTCGCCATACTNTCCACCGTATGGTTCGACAGCGTCGCAATCCTTGTCTGGGGACAATTGATAGCCTCGGTCATCACCTACTTCGTGGCATTGGCAATCACCTCACGCGCCACCGGCTACCGNATCGCCGATATGCTCCGCGACCTCCTCCCNTCCTTCCGCATCNCAGTCGGGGCGTGCATCGTCACNCTTCTTTTCATCCACACATTCAACCGCGTGACGCAAACNNCCTTCACNGCCGCGCATCCCTTCTTCGGTAATCCACACCTCACCGGAACAGCACTTCTCATAGGGGGNTTCATCCTCGGAGGAGGAACCTATCTTTTGCTCTGCGGACTTACCCGTCTCCCCGAACTTCCCGAAGCCGTTGCATACCTCCGCGGACGCCTCCGTCAATAGACCGAAACGCACCCGACGAACGAGCTTAAACTTCCCACACTTCAATCGGAAAGAAAAAAGTAGAAAATTTAAATGTTAAATATTTTGTGGAATAAATAAAATGTTTTAAATTTGCAAGCGTAAGTAAGCATTGCGACAAANTTTAAACCCAAAATCATTGCCTACTACAATCGCCTCGGTTTCAAATCGAAACCACCCACCTCTTCTCCCCACCATGAGAATTCATTTAAAACAATAATAACTTTAAAATCATTTTTATGAAGAAAATTTTACTTTCTATCGCAGCTGCCACTTTCGCTATGACAGCTTTCGCAGACACAACAGTTTACTTCTCTGAAGACTTCGAGTGGTTCATGCCTTGGATTGAAGCTAACCCCGGTAAAATTGGCAACACAATCGGCACAAACGACAACGATGCTAAATGNCCCCANATGTCAACTCAGAAATATGAGGGTAAATCAATCTACGAAACAGCTTTAGAGAAAGGTTACACTTTCCCTGTTACTCACTCAGACATAAATAAAGATGGCAAAGCTGTTGACGCTCGTGAGCCCAATGCTCAGATATATGTAAACGAGTGCTACCTCAAATTTGGTCTTACCAACTACTACAGCGGAATCACTTTCCCCGCACTTGAGATTGACGGAACAGTTAACGACGCTAAAATCTCTTTCGATTGGGTAACTATGCGTCAGGGCTCNGGAGAGTATGACAAGACTGAACTCGTAGTAATCGTTNCAAACGGTGACGATGAGAAACAGTTCCTCGTAGAGCCNCTTAACATTGAAAAAGGCGCAGAGTTCAAATGGTATCCCACTACAGTTTCTTTGGCAGGCGCAACTCTCACTAAAGGCACAAAGATCACAATCCGCAACATTGATGCACAGTGGCCTGCACAAGCTTCTGCAGAAACCGGAAACATCACTCTTCGCTACTTCCTTGACAACATCAAGGTTTACTCAGGCGATGAATCTTCTGTAGCTGAGATCGCAGTTGACGAGAACGCNCCTGTTGAGTACTACAACCTCCAGGGTGTACGCGTGGCTAACCCCGCAAACGGTCTCTACATCGTTAAGCAGGGCAACAAAGTCAGCAAACAGATCATCAAATAAGCAACNTACCTAACATCATCATAAAAGAGTTTCATTCCCCNGGGNGTGAAACTCTTTTTATTTCTGATATTTTTTGATTAATTTTGCAGTGTGAAACAGAAGTGGTGTCAGATATTGGTAAGTNTACTGCTGGTGGTGTTCGTGAATTTTATGTTCTCGAACTCTGTTTTTATGCACTTGCATAAAGATGCCTCCGGTCATTCNTTCCTGCATTCTCACCCCTATCTGCCGAAAACGGCCCACTCCCACTCCTCACAAAGCCTTGATCTTGTCAANNCCTTCAATGTGGCTGCCTCCTCCGCCCAGTGCGCGGATGCACCCATGTTGTCCACACAGGCTCAATTGATAACAATTCTCTTCTCCGCACCCGCCGCCACTGCGGAAGCACCCTCCTCTCTTCTTCTTTCNCTGCGCGCTCCCCCTGCGAAATAAGTTAAGATAACGCATCCTTTCATGGNCGCCGACTTCGGTCGTTGGGCGTGAGAGCTTCAGCTCGATTCAAATTTNATCAACTGAAGTGGTTTAAATAACTTCAACTTATTTCACAATAATAAATCAAATGCAAAAAAANACNCTTTTTGCAGCAGCGGCTCTTGCCTCTGCCNCTATGCCTATATATGCACAGGGAGAATTGACCCAGGAACAGCTCGATTCCATTGCCGATGTATTTCAACTCGACCAGGTTGTCGTGACCAGCTCGAAAAGTGAAGTNACACGCCGCAAAAGTCCGTCGCTCGTGAATGTGATGCAAGGCAAACTGCTCACCACCGTCGGNGCCTGCTCCCTTGCCGACGGACTTGATTTCCAACCCGGTGTGCGCGTAGAGAATGACTGCCAGAACTGCGGTTTCACCCAGGTTCGTATCAACGGTCTCGACGGACATTACTCCCAGATCCTGATGAATTCACGACCGGTATTCTCAGCCCTGACCGGTGTCTATGGTCTCGAACAGATTCCGGCGAATATGATCGACCGCATCGAAGTGATGCGTGGTGGCGGTTCGGCACTGTTCGGCTCCTCTGCAATCGGAGGCACAATCAATATCATCACCAAAGATCCGGTGTCGAACTCGGCAAGTGTTGCACACACCATAATGTCGATAGGTCCCTCCGGTTCACTCGACAACAACACCACGCTCAACGCCTCTGTAGTAACCAAAGATAGCAACAAAGCCGGTATTTTCATTTACGGACAGAGCCGCTATCGCGACGGCTACGACCACAACGGCGATGGCTTCACCGAGGTTGCGCAGTTGAAAACTCAGACGTTAGGTGCCCGCACCTTCATCCGCCCCTCGGCAGATTCGCGCGTGTCGCTCGAATACCACAACACTCACGAATACCGTCGCGGCGGCGACCAGCTCGACAAACCGGCTCACGAGGCCTTCATTGCCGAACAGGTGGAACACAACATACACGGAGCTGACCTCACCTACGACCAATGGTTTAACGGCCGCAACGACCATCTCTCGGTATTCTCCGCCATGATGGCAACAAAGCGCAACAGTTACTACGGTTCCGAGCAGGACCCGAATGCTTACGGACGCACTTCCGACTTAGTGGTGACAGCCGGGACGCAGTGGACACACCCCATGAAGCGATTCCTGTTCATGCCGGCCGAGTTAGTGGCAGGTTTGGAATACTCCCACAACCGTCTGCATGATGTCACAATCGGTTACGATCACAACGTTCTGCAGAATGTGAACATCTATTCTGCATATCTCCAGAACGAATGGCGCGACGATCGCTGGGGCTTCCTGATCGGCGCCCGTCTTGACAAGCACTCCCTCATCCACAACGCCATAGTGTCGCCGCGAGCCAATATCCGTTTCAATCCCTCACGAAACTTCAACTTCCGACTATCCTACTCCACCGGCTTCCGCTCACCGCAGGCATACGACGAAGATTTCCATGTGGCAATCGTGGGTGGCGAACGTGTTGTGACCGTGTTGGCTCCTAACCTCAAGCAAGAGAGTTCGCAGAGCTTCAGCGCATCGGCCGATATGTATCACACGTTCGGCAACGTGCAGACCAACCTCCTTGTCGAGGGATTTTTCACCGACCTCAGCGATGTCTTCGCACTGCGTCAGCTCGAAGGCACGGACGCTCAAGGGAATGCAGTGCTCGAAAGATACAACGGTTCGGGAGCTACAGTGTTAGGTCTCAACATAGAGGCGAAAGCCTTCTTCTCGTCGCATTTCGATGCGCAAGCGGGCGTGACATTGCAGCGCAGCCGCTATAAGCATCCGGAATACTGGAGCGACAACCCCGACGTAGCACCCGAGAAGCGAATGTTCCGCACACCGGATGTCTATGGTTATCTGACCGCCAACTGGGAGATATTCCCGAAATTCAAGGCTATCCTCACCGGCACGCTTACCGGTCCGATGACCGTGCAGCACCTTGTCGGTTCAGGCACGGATGTGGATATAGCTGTCCGCACACAATCGTTTTTCGATGCGGGACTCAAATTCAGCTACTGCTTTAATCTTTTCAAGGAGGTAGATTTGGATGTCACCGCCGGCATCAACAATATCTTCAACTCATACCAGAACGACTTCGACTGCGGAGTGCTTCGCGATTCCGGCTACATGTACGGTCCGTCGCTCCCCCGCTGCCTCACCTTCTCCGTAGCCCTCTCCATCTAATTAGCAGAAGAGGTGTTCCACTTGGTGAAGAGGAGGCGGATAAGGAAGATGGTGCCGCGGAAGATAAGCTCGATACACATGGCGATCCAGACACCTTTCAGCCCCATGCTGCTTGCAAGATACCAAGCGAGGGGAACCCTTACGAGCCAGATACTACCGAAGTTCATGATTGCCGGCAGCGTTGTCTGTCCGACACCTACGAAGACACTGTAAGCCACGATGGAGGCCGCAAACATCGGTTCCGCCCACGCCTCGATGCGGAGCACCTCCGCACCTAAATCCTTGATGGCTTCGACCGGAGTGATGACGCTCATTATCTCCGGGGCGAACAGATACATAAGCACACCCATCACCGACATTACAACCATACCCAACCCCACCGACATATAACCAAACTGGCGCACAAGCCGCGGACGTTTCGCTCCGTGGCTTTGTCCTGTCAGTGCGGTGGCGGCGTCAGCGATACCATAACCCGGCATATAGCAAAGACTTTCGGCTGTAACCGCAAAGGCATTCGCAGCAATGGCTATGACACCCAACGGAGCCACAATCATGGTGATGGCGATCTGCGCGCCGCAAATCACGGCGTGTTCAAGTGTCATCGGTGCCGAGATTCCGGCGGCCTTCCGCGTTATGTCGTGTGTCATCCGGAAACTGCCGGGATTACCCGCCAGACGTATCTCCGGCTGACGGAACCAGGCATAATACATTATGACGGCGGCGCAGACAGCTTCCGCCGCTACGGTGCCTAACGCCGCACCGAGCACTCCGAGATCNGCACCGGGGATAGTGACTTGAAAACCGCCGATATCATAATGATGCGTAGGGAAGATGAGCAGGAAGTTGAAGAGGCAGTCAAGCACACACATTATACCGCTCAGCAGACTCGGAATCTTCATATTGCCCGTGCAGCGCAACATTCCGCCACCCAGATAATTGAGTGTCAGCAATGGCAACGCAGCCACGAACACCACAAAATAGAGTGAAGCTTTGCCACATATCGCCTCCTCTCCCCCTAACCAATGAGGGAGTTTCCAAGCTATGGCTATACCGACAAGAGCCGCCGCCACACTGAAGAGCAGCGACGCAGTTATGCCTTGACGAAACACCCGCCGCGCTCCTTCGTTGTCTTTTGCTCCCACCTTATGCGCCACCTGCACCGAATAACCGGAAGTCATGGCAGAACATATTCCCCAGAAGAGCCAGAGGCTTGTGGAGACAAGACCGATCGAGGCGGAATCGTCAGCCCCGAGTCTGCCCACCATCGACGCATCAATATACTGCATGGCGATACTCGACAGCTGTGCGAGCATCGCCGGCAAGGAGAGCATCACTGTGAGGCGAAGGCGCTGACCCCACGCCAACGCCTTCCCTTCACGGATATATGTAATATCAGTTTTCAATTTTAATAACTTTTATTGTCTGTGGAGTTGATCTCTAATTGGAGCAACCCTCTGATCAGACGGTTCATCGCCTCTTCGAGCCGCAGACGCGGACATGCGTAGTTGATTCGGATATAACCGTCGTCGCCATACATCAGTCCGCCATTGATATGAACCTTGACTGTCTCCTTGAGTTTCTCCTCAAGTGCCTCCGAACCGATCCCGAGCGGACGGATATCTATCCACGAGAGGTATGTGGCCTCCGAATCGCAGACCTTAAGCTCCGGAAACTCCCGGCGGAAGCGTTCGCGAAGATACTCGTAATTGGCATCAAGATAGCGATTGAGATCATCAAGCCATTCACCACCTTCGTTGTAGGCGGCAATCAATCCCACGACGCCAAACGGATTCACGTCGCAGACCTCGTTGTCGTTGATGGCGCGGTCGATCAGAGCCTGCGTGCCGCCATCGGGGGAAACGATATTGGCAATCTGCAGTCCGGCGGTATTGAATGCCTTACTCGGTGAGCAGCATATCACAGCCGACGAATCCACCGTAGCGTAAGGGATAAACTTATAACCCTTGTGTACAAGCTCGCAATGAATCTCGTCGCTGACCACACGCACACCGTGGCGCGCACAGATGTCGCGCACTCGCTCCAACTCCTCGCGGCGCCATACACGTCCCGTTGGATTCTGCGGATTGCAGAGCAGAAGCATCTTCGTGGTCGGCATGGCCGCGCATCGCTCCAGGTCTTCGAAATCTATCTCGTATGTGAAACCGTCGCCACGCTCCACGCGCTTCAGTTTATTCTCCACCATCACAGCTTTATTGTTCCTCACCGAAGAGAAGAAGCAGTTGTAAGCCGGAGTCTGGATTATGACACCCTCGCCGGGTTTCACCAAAGCCTTGATTATGGCTGAGATGGCGGGCACCACTCCGGAGGTGTATATAACACGCTCGCGAGGGATATACCATCCGTGGCGCGTTTCAAACCAACGGGTCAGTGCCTCATAATACGAATCGGGGACATTGACGTACCCGAATATGCCGCTGCGCACCCTGCGCAACAAAGCTTCCGTAACCGCCGGAGCGGTACGGAAGTCCATATCTGCCACCCAGAGGGGGAGTATATCGCTGTCNGAATCNGAATCCCACTTGACACTGGCTGTGCCNCGGCGTTCCGTCAGTTCGTCAAAATTAAATTTCATGTAATTCTACAGGATCTTTAGCTTTGGAATGCTCATCTATAATTATGTNGCCGAAAGACTTNGCCTCGATCTTACCCTTNGCAGGGTTCTTGATGCTGGTGATCGGGGAAAGCACACGGGCTGTCACCTCACTGTCCTCNAATGCGAGATCGCAATCCGGAGCGAATTCACAATCCTCAAGAATGAGGTCGCGACAATAACATAACGGCTGAGTGCCTGAAATCTTGCAGCGCACGAGGTGAAGNCGTTTTGAATGCCAGCCGAGATACTCACCATCNAGTTCAGANTCATAGACAGTTACGTTCTCTGTGCCCCAGAAAGCATCTTTGGAATGAATCTTGGCATTNCGGATCTCCACATTNGTGCAATACTGGAAAGAGTAGTTGCCATGCTGCTCCCAATCTTCGATACGAATATTGCGGGAGTGCATGAAGAGATAGTCAGCCTTCTCGACTTTTACGTTTTTGATATCTACATTATCGCAATGCCANAGAGTCTCCTCNGCNTCGGGGATATTGACGTTGCGAAGACGGATACCGTCCATCTCACGGAACATCTTGGGNGCATCGATCTGAGTGTCGGACATCTCGCAATTGCGCGAATACCAGAGAGCNGCGCGGGCACCGGGTGTAAATTCGCAGTTGGTGAGTTTGAAACCGTCTACATGCCAGAAGGGATATTTCCCCTCAAAGCGACAGTTGTCCGCCTCNATNTTGGCGCAGCATTTCAAAGCCGATTCGCCGGCATGGATTGTCACATTTTCNAGTCGAAGGTTGCGCGCGCCGAACAGGGGACGCTCNCCACCGAATTCTTTATCTTTTATAGTTTCCATTGTTAAGAAAATTTTTCATGATTTTCCATGATGAAACATGATTTATCATGATAAAACATGATGCCTCATGAAAAAACATGATGAATCATGATGCNACATGAAGCATCATGGGAAATCATGTCTATAATTGTTATTAATTGTTTTCGAGGATTTCTTGCGGAGTCAGGATCTCGAGGGCGGAGGCNCCNCGACGCGAGCCGGTCATATACGCGATTCGGTCTGTCTCCGCGATGTGGTCCGCTTCCACAATCTCNCGCACNGCCTCCACCGAGTGGCGCGGGAACGAATCGGGATCGTGCGGATAGAAATAAGCCGANACTCCGTAGCTCAATCCGAGCCATCGCTGCACACTGCGGTTGTGNCAGATCGCNAATGTCGGATTTCCTCCACGGAATGANGCTATAAGTCGGGCGGAAACACCGCGATAGGCATCTGTAAAGATCGCTTTNGTGCCTACNTTCNTCTCCGACATCACCGCTTCGTGAGCCAGGAATGATGTTATATCCTCATCTGTAAGCGGGGGCACATCAATACTGTAACGCAAAGAGGACTCCACTTCACGCGCCACGTTTGTCATGGTCTTCACTGCCTCCACGGGATATTTTCCGTTGGCAGTCTCACCCGAAAGCATCATGGCGTCGGCNCGCTGATAGACAGCGTTNGCCACATCCGAGATCTCGGCGCGAGTGGGTCGCGGATGCTCGATCATGGTGTGAAGCATCTGCGTTGCCACAATCACCGGCTTATGCGCCGTGATGCACTTATTGATCATCATCTGCTGAACACCCGGAATCTTCTCGGCAGCAACCTCAATNCCAAGATCNCCGCGNGCCACCATAATTCCATAGGAGGCATCGAGTATCTCGTCGAAATTATCTATACCCTCCTGATTCTCAATCTTNGAGATTATCTTCATATTGGAGCCGAGTTCATCGAGCACACCCTGCACCTCTCGGACATCNGCNGCAGAGCGCACAAATGAATGGGCAATGAAATCAACGCCCAGCTCAACGGCATATTTTATATTCTGTTTATCGCGTTCGGTTACGGCGGGGAGATCAATGCTGACCCCCGGAATATTCACACTTTTGCGCGAACCGAGAGCGCCATCATTCTCCGCACGNGCATAAACCACCCCCGCATCGGATTCATTTTCGGAAGAGATGACAGCAAATTCCATCTCTCCATCATCGATCAGCANGCGGTTGCCCGGCTTAAGAACATTAGCAATTCCGGTATAATTCAGACCGATTTGAGTTTGTGTGGTCAATATCTCAGGATTTCCGATGATGCGAACCACATCGCCGGTGTGGTATTCGATNTTATCNCCGGTCTCGGTTTTAGTGGTGCGGATTTCCGGACCTTTNGTATCCATCATNACAGGNACCGAATCGTCGGCCTCCCTGACGTTGGAAACAATCTTGCTGAATCCATCATAATCCANGTGAGCCGAATTCATTCTCACCACATTCACTCCGGCATCTATCAATGATTTCAAGAAATCGACGCCACATCTTTTATCGGAAACAGTCGCTACTATTTTTGTGAATTTCTGCATAACACTAAATTGTAAGTCTTCAACCCATCCTCTAAATTATACAACACGGATTCATCCGATTTTGTTGTGCCTGTAAACAATCAGGATTTCTCTACTTCTACGTCGAAACGTATTCCAGCCATATTCGCATGCATAAGCGTGGCAGCACTCGGATTTATCAGGATATTTTTCCCCGCAGAATTTCTTTTCAGCAGAGGCAGATCATCGTAATGGTCAGTGATAACTACGGTCTCCGCGTTGAATCGCGCACCCCTACGCTCAACATCACGCAATTTCCTTTCCCCCATGTTTTCACCCCTCCCCGGCTCGGTGGCGCACACCTCCGATATTCCCAACATAGAGGCGAAAGGCACAGCATATAAGGCAGGGGCGGCCGTGGCGAGTATCACCCTGTCGGCTCTCTCTATTCTATCGCGCAAACTCTGACGGACATGATGAAGAAGCTGTTCCGAGAAATCTGCCAACGCCGTCTCATCGACACATTTCTCAGCCAACGCCACCACACGCTCCTTAGCATCATGATGCGAAATCAGGCGCAACTTACGTTTCAGCACAACGGAAGCCAAACGCCAACGCAACTGCGGATAGCGTCTGAAAAGGAATTTGACAAACTCGGTAAACGAATTGCAATCCACCAACGTCCCATCTAAATCAACAATCAACATAAACTCATTGATTAATGATTAATAATTAATGATTAATAATTGGACTATTCAGTAAATTAATTGTTATTAAAGAACATTTTATCTATTAATGATTTTATTCATGACCACTAAATCATTAATTATTAATCATTAATTATTAATTATTTAACTGTTTCACGTCTTCCGCCCAGGGGAATCTGACAAGGGTCCGGTTGCGGTAAAGGGCATAATCAGGTTTGGTCACCGGATTATCGCGTGTGACGGTGATAACTGCTGTGTGGATCTCATTCGCAGTGTTTACCGCGCGTATAGCCTCCAGCACACTCCGAAGTGAACGACCGCTGTCGACTGCATCGTCCACCACCAGTACCTTCCGCCCACCACTTTTCAATCTTGCCTCCAGATCAGGAGTCATAGTCACTTTTCGCGGTTTATGACCTGCCGACTTGTCAATCCAACCGAGAATCCGGTGCTCCAGTTTACGCAACGCTATGTTGACACTGTCGGGCAACAGTCGCACAATCGCTCCGACCCACCGTTGTTTATGACCTGTACCCTCCCTCGCACAACTGACTGTAAAGAAATTCTCGCCAAACATCTCTTGTGCAAGATATACACCTCCGCGCGCTACTGCCACAACCGTATCAGGGCTGTATCCGGAAGAGATCACATCCTCCTTCAACGTCCGGCACATCTCAGCGAACTTATTCCCGTCAACAGTCACAACTCTCATAATCAAAAATAACTACTAATTTCCAATCATGTCATAGAACAGGTATCCACCGCGACCTCCACGTGAGGTGTATTGATAGATGAGTCTGAGGAAAAATCGTTGAAACGGCGACACAGCAGGATGCTCAAGTGCGCGCTTCAGCAACGGCGCGGCAAGATCCTCTCTCCCCTCCTGTTTATACAATGCGGCGAGATTCACACGACGATAGTTGATCATACCCTTCAGTCGCTTCTCTTCGGGCAATCCGGTCACCACACTTTCGGCTGCATCTATAGCCAGTTCCCACTGACCCGCCTTGGAGTGATAATTCTCGCCGGTGATCGAAACACGCTGCGGATAAATCGCCACTAATATCTCATCAACAAAAGCGATGCGCGGTTTTCTTGACAGTAACCGTATACCTAACTCCCAGTCATTCCAACCGGGGAGTGACGAATTCCATCCACCTGCACGTCGCAGGAAATCCGTACGGACAGCGAAGGTCTGCGTTGATAAACGCGATTGATAGATCTGCCCCTTGAACATATCTTTATGGCTTACCCTCTTCTTATTCAAACCTGAGGGTGTTGCATAAGCCGCCCACCAGCAGACAAGATCCGGGGAATCAGTCTCGCGGATAGCCTCTGTGGCGCGCGCCACCAGTTCCGGCAACATGCAGTCGTCGGAATCAAGGAAATGCACATATTCAGCGGTAACCTCCTTCAGCCCTGCGTTACGGGCTGCACACGCACCGGGCGCAGATTCAGAAATCAGCAGCATCCTGACTCCCGGCAAACTGCGCTCCGACATCCAGCGCTCAACAGCTGTCCGACTGCCATCGGTGGAATTATTATCCACTACAATAATTTCGGCAGGACTCACAGTCTGACTGAGCGCACTCTCCAGAGCACGGATCACCAGTTCCTCCCGGTTGAAAACCGGTATCACCACTGCTATCTTCCCTTTCATTCAGTTCTGATTTTCCTCATTAAAACTCTCGATCAGATATGGCGGACGTCCTTTGGTCTCATTGAAAATTCGACCGATATACTCACCGATAATTCCCAAGGCAAGCAACTGCATACCTCCCAAGAAAAGGATCACACAAATCAGTGTCGGGAAACCGGCTACGACCTCGCCCCAGACCAACGTCTTCACAAGAATATAGATAAGGTAGATAAACGCACAAAGCGACACTATCAGTCCGGAGACCGTAGCGATGCGGAGCGGTGAGGTGGTGTAACTCGTGATGCCCTCGATGGCAAGATTCAACAGTCTGGTTAGACGGAAATTAGATTCACCGACCTGACGATCGGCAGTGTCAAACTCCACTGCCTTCTTATTGAAGCCCACCCAGCAATAGAGTCCCTTCATATATCGTTGGGTCTCACGGAGCTGCGTGAGTGCACGTATGGCACGGCGGTCAAGTAGTCGGAAGTCGCCCACATTAGGCAGGATATCTATGTCCGACATCTTGCCGAGCATACGATAAAACGACAAAGAGAGCACTTTTCTGATTCGGCTCTCTTTCCCACGGCTGCGACGCTGTCCGTAGACATCATCGTATCCGCGTTCCCACCAGTATATCATCTCGGGCACAACCTCCAACGGGTGTTGCAGATCTGCATCTATTATCACCGCTGCGTCGCCCGAGGCATAATCCAGACCGGCGAGCATGGCACTCTCCTTGCCGAAATTACGCGACAGGTTCAGCACCGACACGCGCGCATCTTCGCGGCGCAGGTTTCGCAACGCTCGCAGCGTGTCGTCTTTGCTGCCGTCGTTCACAAACAGAAACTCCCATTCGAAGTTCTTCATATCCATCCGGACATCGTTAACCTCGAACGTTTCCTGCGTAAACCGATCAAGGGCGGAATGCAATCTTACTACATTCTCCTCCTCGTTATAACACGGTATTATAAAGCT
Source organism: Bacteroides sp. (assembly GCA_014802175.1). GTDB lineage: Bacteria > Bacteroidota > Bacteroidia > Bacteroidales > Muribaculaceae > Lepagella. The sequence goes on along the minus strand of JAAVCU010000017.1, from coordinate 127,110 downwards.
AATTTTCTTCATTACGAAAATTCTTTGGCGTAAAGATACAAAATTTTGAACAACATATAAAATATTTAGCTAATTTTGCATTGATTCATAACAATAATAACTCGCACATGAGCGCATCTCCGAACATTTGCAAGCCAACGTTAGCTATCGTGATCCCCTCTTTCAACGAAGAGGAGGTACTTCCGTCGAGCAACGCCTCACTTACCGGACTGCTCTGCAAGATGATTACCGACAATGAGATATCCGAAGATAGCTATCTGTTGTATGTCGACGACGGAAGCCGCGACCGCACCTGGGAACTGATTCGTGGTTATGCCGCTGAGTCGCGTCACGTCCGCGGATTGCGTCTGGCAGCAAATGTCGGGCACCAGAACGCGCTCATAGCCGGACTTTCGGAAGCGTCAGCCGACACCGACGCAATAGTAACCATCGATGCCGATCTTCAGGACGACATCGAGGCTATCCCGAAGATGGTGAAGGATTTCCGCAACGGCTCGGAGATCGTTTACGGAGTGCGCGAGAACAGAGATTCCGACACCCGATTCAAACGCATCACCGCGCAGAGTTTCTATAAACTGATGCATCATCTTGGCGTGAAATCAGTCTATAATCACGCCGATTTCCGACTCATGAGCACCGCCGCCGTGCGTGACTTCCTCCTCTACGATGAACGCAACATCTTCATCCGCGGAATTATCCCCGGATTAGGACGCACACAGAGCGAGGTGAGATATTCGCGTAAACCCCGCACCGCCGGAAAGACGAAGTATCCGTTGAAGAAGATGCTGAATTTTGCCGTTGACGGTATCACCTCTTTCTCCGTGCGACCGGTCCGGATGGTATTTTTCCTCGGCATGGCTTTCCTCTTGGTGGCACTCGGAATCTTCATCTATGTAATCATACGTCACTTCACCGGTCACACCAACGCCGGCTGGACCTCACTGATCCTTTCGATATGGTTCTGCACCGGAGTGCTCCTGATCTCGTTAGGTATCATCGGCGAGTATGTCGGGAAGATTTACACCGAGGTGAAACATCGTCCGCGCTACGCCGTTCGCGACTCTATAAACCATTCCAACAAACATAACGACACACCCCCTCTCCGGTCTGAATATGAAACTACCCGTAAGCATTAAGAATAATTTTCCTCTCCTCTTTTTCGCGGTGTGCTGGCTGCTCCTATCCGTCCAGACCATCGCATTCTTTCTCATAGCGGAAATCAACGATTTCTCAGTCAGGGCGAATATCGTGCTCGGCATGGTCGACGCACTTTTACTGCTTTCCCCTTATCTGGTATTGGGGCGCAAATGGCGCTGGACCATCATATTCCCTATGCTGATTGCCCCGATATTCTTTTACGCCAATACGCTCTATCTCCGATGGTTTCCCGACCTGATGTCTTTCTCTATCATAGCCAACGGGGCTTCGAATGCCACCGGCACTGTGGCAGACGGAGCATTGTCGTGCGTGAAGGGCGTAGATGCCTGGATAATCGTACCCTTCTTCCTCTTCATCGCTTTCTATATTTTCGGAGTGCGAAAGATATCGGAAAAACCATTCTCCCGACTATTCAAGTATTGGTCGGTGATCGGGGTATGCATGATTTTCTTCACAGAACAGCTTGCGCTGATCAACACTTTTTACAGCAGGAAAGATTCAGAAAAAACTTCAGCCGAAAACAACTCTCAAAAAAGAAATTTCTATCAACACCTGCTCACCGGCACACGCCGACAGCAGATGCAATATTTCGGGGTTGTGCCTTACGTATCGCTCCAGATTTTTGAGGCATTGAAACCTAAATATATCAAGCTCTCGGCCGATGAACTCAAATTTATCGACAATTATCTTTCGGAAAATTCATCGCGACCACTGTTGGTTGATTCCCTTCCCGACAACAGTGGAAAGAACCTGATACTCATAGTGGTGGAATCCATGAATTCCGATGCCATAAACCTTACCGCCAATGGCCGACCGATCATGCCCTATCTCTGCTCGCTGCTTGAGCGCGAGGCGGATGTGATTCGCATGGACAGTATGCTCTCGCAAGTGGGTATAGGCAGATCAAGCGACGGACGCATCATTTATCAAACCGGTCTGCTCCCTATCACCGAGGATGCCGTGGCGCTGAAATATCTTGATTACACTTACCCCTCGCTCTCCGCCGCGCTCAACCGGCAGGGAGAGGAGTTCGACTGCGGCGATCCGATTCAGTGGAACAAGCTGGAGCTCTCCCGCAAGTACGGTTTCTCGAAGTTACACACACGCGACGAGGTGATTAAAGGTATGAAAAAATATGGTGGCAAGGATCCGGCTCTTTTCAACAATGCACTCCCGGTGATCGAAAAGCTGCCACAACCTTTCTATGTGGCGTTGAACACTATGGATATGCACGACCCCTACGATGAGTTTGGCTGGAAACACACAGATGTGTGGCAAGACAACACGCTCTCTGATAACGAAAAGATCTACATTGAGAAATGCCGTCAGTTCGATGCGGGTTTAAGTCAGCTGATTGCCGGATTGAAAAAAGCGGGACTTTATGACAACACGGTCATAGTGATTGCCGGCGACCACAACGCGCGCCCCACCTGCCTCAACGGCAACCGCCTTGTCAACACCCAGATCCCTATGATCATCCTGAACTCCGGTCTCGATATCCGCTCGCACGCCGTGATAGGTCAATCAGACCTCTATCCTACCTTGTTAGATATCATGGGCGCAAGCGATGCGCAATGGCGCGGTGTCGGAGTCAGCATTCTCCGCAACCCTGCAGTGATGGGCGAAGGCTTGGATAGCAGGGATAGCTTGGATAGCCGAAATAGCTCAAATGACACATCATCTGATCCTTACAGCTATCCCTCGCTTGATGCCTGGCGCGTCTCCAACCTGATCATCCGCTCCGCCCACCAACGGAATTTAATTAATAATTAATGGTTAATAATTAATGATTAATGGTTGCTGAAGTGTCCACAATTCCTAATTACTAATTCCTAATTACTAAAAGTGAAGATTCTTTTTTTCGGTGATTATTCGAACCTCCATGCTTGTCTTGCCCGCGAACTCAGAACCCGTGGTCATGAAGTTACGGTGATATCCGACGGCGGCAGGTATATGGATACGGAGAAAGATATCCTGCTTGACCGCAATCCGGGCAGATTCGGCGCGGTCAGATATCTGTTCCGTCTCTTTTCGCTCATCCCTTCACTGAAAGATTACGATGTGGTGCAACTCATCAATCCACATTTCCTGCACCTCCGACCCGGAAGAATCAAATATTTCTTCGATATCCTCAAACGCAACAACCGCAAGATTTTCCTTACTCTCGCCGGTAATGACTACCATTTCGTCAAGGCGTGCTTAGATGGAAAGATCTTCCGTTTCTCGGAATTTGAGGTTTGCGGGAAACCGACGGAGTTTGAGTCCGTAACGCATCATGCCCAAGGTTGGACCGGACCGGGAATGAAGGAGTTTGCAGATTATATCTACAGCCATATCGACGGGGCGATGTCGGTGCTCCCTGAATATGATATGGCTGCCCGTCCGATACTCGGTGATAAGGTTGCGTTCACCAACATACCGGTTGACACCTCCTCGCTCCGGCCCGAGCCTTTGGATTTAAGCGGAAAGGTAAACCTCTTCATAGGGATGCGCGAAGGGATGGAGATTCAGAAAGGGACCGCACGGCTCCTCGCCATAGCCCGCCGTCTGGAGCGTGAGATGCCGGAAAGATGCATGGTTACGTGCGTGCGCAACCTGCCGCTGAAAGAATATCTCGCGCGGATGAAAGAGAGCCACATAGTGCTCGACCAACTTTACTCCTACTCCCCCGGCACGAATGCTTTTCAGGCAATGGCGTTAGGGAACGTGGCGGCTACCGGCGCACAACCTGAGTTCTACAAATATATAGGGGAACCTGACCGGGGTGCCATCATACCCCTATCACCGTTAGTTTCCGACAAAGAGTGGGAGGAGCGACTGCGCCAACTCATTCTCAACCCGGCGCAACTTCAGACCATGGCCGACGAGGGTCGGCGCATCGTAACCACCCATAACGATGTGGCAACTGTCGCCGACAAGTTCGAAGCGCACTGGAAAAATCTATTATAAGCTATGCGAACCAACAACAATCCAAATAAATTACTGATTGCCCTGCCCTCATTGGTTTATGCGGTGGTGGCAATCGCCATCGGCGTGTTTACGGTCTGGACTAACGACACCGTGGCTTACCAATATTTCTCACCGGTGTTCGATGAGTCACACACACGCGCCATCAATTCATTGGCTGATGTATGGAACTCACAGCTGGATCACTACATGACCACCAACGGCCGCTTCATTGTACACCTTTTCGTACAGTCGTTTTGCGCATTGTTCGGCAAAATCCCCTTTGCCATCTGCAACGGATTCTTCTGGCTCCTGCTCTTCATCCTCTGCTTCAAACTCATCAGACCCCTCTCTCATACCTCATACCTCATACCTCATACCTCATACCTTATAACTCCTTCGCTACTCTGGATTGTTTTCCTCCAACTACCGATAGATCCCGCCTTCCAGATAAATTATATCTGGGTAGCGACAGCAATCTGCTCTTGGCTAATCTTATATTTCAATGAAAACCGTCGCACCGACAGCATAGTCAAACTCCTATGGTTCGGATTATTCGGAGTGATCTGCGGCTCGCTCCATGAAGGATTCTCCATCCCGATTTCCGGTGCCATCTGCGTGTATGCCCTGATCAAGCGATTCAGACTCACTCCGCGCCAATTCTACCTGTCGATCGGATTCGGTATCGGTACGCTGGTAGTGGCGTTGGCACCCGGCAATTTCGTCAGGCTTTCCCTCCTCACCCCTGCCGAACCGTCATCTTTCGCGATGTCGGTGTTGCACTTCATAGAAAACGGGGCAATGTTGTGGGGATTGCTGCTGTTACTGCTGATCGTAAGATTCTGCACGCGCAAGGAGCAGTTTATCGATAAACGTCTGCGGAAACTCACACTGCTGCTATCGCTCTCTGCAGCGGTATCTTTCGCCGTATGCCTCAAAATCGGAAATCTGGGAAGAATAATTATCCCTGCATATTTCTTCTTGGCGCTCATCATCTCCATCATGGCCGAACATCGCAAAATAGGCTGGGCACTTCCGGCCTGTATCGTTGCCATATCTGTATGGATGACCTGCGACAAGATCATAAAGCAAAAAGATCTCAATGAGTTTTCGTTGGAGGTGGCAGAACAGTATCACAACTCAGAGTCCGGAATAGTTTACGACGACCAGCAACGAATGTTGAGAAACCTGAAGGAGGTGATCAGTTATAAATGGGTTCACACCAAACGCGAGCGACTCGAAAACCCCGGCAAACCATTCATCACAATCCGCCCGGACTGGATGCGCGATCCAAAATTTGAGAAGGATACCAACCTCTTCGTGCAGGTTGCTCCGCAGGCGTGGGTGCTTATGCAGTCCAAGACTCATCCTGCCGATTTTTATATCGACAAGGTATTGCTTCCCGGCATACTTGACAAGTCTATGGCGGAACGCAAAGTGGAGTTCATCAATAACCCCGACATCGTTTTCGACACAATCGGACCGCGACGTGTGGCAATCTATACCAACACACGCCCTTATATCCAGAGTTCGATAAGAATGGAGCCTACAACTACGAATTGATTACGATTATGAAAGATACGGATGTAAAATTGCAGGTGCTGATCTGCACGTTCGGCAAAGTCGGTATCCGCAATATCGTCACTGCTGATCATCCGCACGTCGACGGTGTGGAATATCTTGTCAGCTGGCAACTTCCGGAGGGCGACGAACCGGTCCCGGAAGAGCTGGTTAATAGACCGGATTTTAAAGTCATAAAGTCCGCCACACGCGGTTTGTCGCGAAACCGGAATCTTGCACTTCAGGCGGCTACGGCTCCTTTCTGTCTCATCTCCGACGATGATGTACACTATACTTCCGAAAAGCTCCGGCTCATAATCGATTCCTTCGAGCATCATCCCGAGGCGGATATCATAGCATTTAAATATGCTTCAACCGGCGATCAGAAGTGGTATCCCGACGAAACATTCTCCCTCGCCAAACCGCCAAAAGGTTATTTCATTTCATCAATAGAGATAGCTTTCCGCAGAGAGAATATATTAGCAACCGGAATACATTTCAACGAAAGATTCGGAATCGGCGGTGAATATATGGCAGGAGAAGAGGATGTATTTATTCACGACGCACTAAACCATAACCTCCACGGCATATTTATTCCTGAATTTATCGCCACTCACAACCACGCCTCAACCGGCGTGCGCCACAACGCCACTCCGGCGTTTATCCGCACAAAGGGAGCCACATTTGTACACACCCATCCCCACACCTGGCCCCTACGGATGCTCCTCCACGCTCTCCGTCACAACTCCCCCGACCTATCGCGTTTTCAATACATAAAGCAGTGGCTCGATGGCGCCACAGCAGAAAGGAAAATTTCATTCAATTGTAAGCATCGTCATTAAATTTTCGTTATATTTGCAGAATATGGATAATAGACAGCAATATATTCAGCTCATTTCAAATGCATCTCCTTATATTAGATCTGAATTTGGAGTGAAATCCCTTCAGCTCTTCGGCTCCATGGCTCGTGGCGAGGCAACCGATTTGAGCGATATCGACATATTTGTAGAAATGCCTCCTAAGGCTATTAAGGTTGTGGCATTAAAACAATATCTACAAAAACTGCTTGGAAGAGCGGTAGACATAGTTCGCTCTCATTCTAATATTGATCCATATTTAATTAATGAAATTCAAAGAGATGGCATCACTATCATCGCATAATAAATCACTTGTAATCCACATTCTGCAACAAATGATTGATTCCTGTGATTACATCACAGAATGGAATAAGGATATCACCGATCCCAACATTTATCCCTCCTCTCCATCCGGTATGCAGGTTATGGCCGCAACCTGTATGCTTATAGAAAGTATTGGTGAAGGAATAAAAAAAACATGAATGAAATTCCACAATTGCGGCCGATTCTAATTGAACTAAAATCAATTTTGCAAAAGACATAGACCACGGATGGCGCTACAGCGGAAAGGAGATATTATGGATCGAAGTAATGGTAATGACAGATGGTTTCGATGGCTACCGGCTATGCTGATTGTGTTCATCGGAGCTGTATACTGTTTCCTGTCGTTCAACATACCGCTTTTGGGCGACGATTTAGGTTTCTTCAACTCATTCGCCGCACAAAACGATTGCTGGTACGCCCTGCCGCGTGCCTGGTATCGCCATTGGATCTGGAACAACGGGCGATTCTCAGATATGCTCACTCCACTTTGGCTGAATATAATCCCGTTGTGGCTTAACGCTGTCATCAACGGTGCGGTCACGGCGTTGATGTTNTTCCTGATACTGAAGTTCAGCGGTTNCCGGCATCGACTTACACCCTTTGCCGCAATACTGTTGATCTTCGTCATCACCTTCACTTTCCGATGGGATGCACTCTGGATGGAGTTCATTACACAATACTGTTATGTCTTCACCGCCACTTTCGGATTGGGAGCGCTTCTGTTNTTTCTATCGGGTAATCCGGCATCGGGAGGGTGGCTAAGGTTACTCTCTGTGCCTCTTTGTTTTCTTGCTGCCGCCATGCACGAAGCCATGGGCATTCCNTTNGCATGCGGACTTACCATATATCTCTTTATCGGAAAGGTATGGCAGAAACTATCCACCACGCGNCGACTCATGGCTCTGGCCATCATAGCCGGAGGTATCTTCCCGATGACATCTCCCCCGGCNTGGAACAGACTCGGGATGAACCTGCAACCGGAACCGGTATGGGAGATTATGCTCTTTTCCGCCGGATGGTTATGTATTCTTGTGATAGCCATCACGGTTCGATTGATCCGAGACCGTCAGAGCATAATGCGGCTGATCCGCACACCGTGGGTGATATTCGTGGCTGCTGCCATTGTTTCATGTGCCATCATGCTCTCAAGCCAATATGGTGGACGCACAGGATGGTTCTGTCAGATATTCGCACTCATAGCTCTCGCTCAATTATTTACAGGCGATTCCGGGTCCGACTTCACTCCTCGTTGGCAAATGATCATCGGCTCATTCCTTGCCATAATTATTGTGGCACACTACTGCGCCGTAGCGGTGTGGCAGCAACGGCTTGCAAACCAATCGCGCGAGGTGATCTCCTTGTATCAGAAAAGCGACGACGGCATTGTATATTACGATTATCTTGACGACACACGCCTGCCATGGTATCTTCTGCGCAAGACACATGGCGTTCCCGACGATGATGACACCTACTACCGCTACCGGATGTCGCGCCATTACGGACACGGCAACCCGTTGATCATCCTCCCCTCCGCAGCAAAAGATCTCGATTGGGAGAATCTTAAGGATTCAGTACGCTTCGACCGGTTCGTAATCTCACCTGACTCGTTAGGCGCGACTTATCCCGATAAGATAGTCGAAATATTCCCGCGCAGGATGCTACGCCTTTCCGGCGCCGAATATATTCAGATTCCATTCTCGAAATCAGGGAATACATACTACCTTTATGCTCCCGTGGATCGCGATCGCGGTGAAAAATAAGATAGTATAAACTAATTTAAGTTTCGCAAGTTCTATAATTAATGTATCAAACCATTAGTACCATTAAAACCAAATTATATAGTAATATCGAAGTTCCTGTAGTATATCAATAAATTATTAAAACCATTAAACCTTTCGGTTTATTTACGTGGCAGACACGGTCGAAGACCGTGATGGTTTTAATAAAATGCAGGTGTGATATTTAAAACTGGAATTATGGTTACAAATAGTTATAATGGTTTGATGCTAAACTAAATGAATACTTGATAAACTTGAGTAAACTAATTTTGAAAACTCACTTATGATAAAAAGTCTTCAGTCTCTGCGCGGTGTGGCTGCCATCATGATAGTGGCTCATCATTTCGGGTTTAATTCCGGGATGGTAGATTCTTTCGGAGATTGCGCCGTAGCCATCTTCATGATGCTTAGCGGCTTTGTCCTGACTTTGGGATATCATGAGCGTGTGGCAGCCGGGTACCACATTCCGTGCCGCAATTTCATGCTCAAACGCATATTCCGGATCGCTCCACTATATATCTTGGGACAGTTATATATTCTGGCTTTATATCGTTTCGCAATAAGTCCTGCGAAACTGATTCCCGATCTGCTGATGCTTCAAAGCTGGATACCATCGCCGGAATTCTATTTCTCCGGCAACGCCCCCACCTGGTTTGTGAGCGACCTGATGCTGTGTTACCTACTGTTTATCCCCACCATCACACTCTTAACCCGCAAACCCCGCCTCTTCACATATATCTTTTCCGGATATCTCATTGTATATTTCCTTTGCGCGGCATTCATACCGGAAACATTAATACACCCTATCGTGTATATCTTTCCACCTATGCAATTCCCGGTCTTTGTTCTCGGAATGGTGTTGTCCAAAAGATATTCCGCACTGCGCTNCAACCCATCAGGCGGGATTGTAAACCTCATCGTGGCAANTGTTATTATCGCAATAATCGTGCAGATGTGGTTCTATCCTGAGGTCACACCCCGTCTATCGCTCAGCTCCTACTGGTGGATCACCGCCGGNGCACTCATCGTGGCCCTGACCGTTTTCGACAACCTTCGATGCCTGATAATTCGGTTATTCCACATCCGCGCGTTNNTCGCTCTCGGCAATGTGTCATACGCGCTCTATATCTTCCACATCCCGTTTCTCTACACATGGCGAATAATATGCCGTCATCTCGGACTGACATTATCGCTCAACGTGGATTTCGTAATCTTCACGGCACTCGCCATAATCGGAGGCACACTGGCACATCTCCTGATTGAGAAACCGCTGACAAAGAAACTCGACTCATTGCTTCGCCGAAAAGCAATTCCGCAAACCTAACTTAGGGAGTTTGTTACTTANTAATGAGCATTATGACTGATACGAGCAAAGACAAGAGGATATGGTGGGTAGTTGCNGTAGGGGCGTTGGCTTTCCTNTTTGCGATTTTCAGCGAATGGAACGATGACGCCATTGCCTATTCCTTCTTTATTCCACGTTATGGCGAGGATGAATCNTTCACCCCTATACGCAACTTAGTGGATATATGGCATTCNCAGATAAATCATTATTTCAATGCCAACGGACGGTTTGTGGTGCACCTTTTCGTGCAATTCTTCTGCGGGATTGGAGGCAAATTCCTTTTCGCGCTATGCAACGCCATCGTCTGGATGNTATTAACCTATAACGTCTCNGGATTTCCCGGTTGCCGCANCTCATCACACTTCCCGCATTCCATATTTCCCATTACACTTTCCGTTATNCTTTTCTGGTCGCTGCCGTTCACTCCCCCTTTCCAAATAAATTATGTGTGGGTGTCGTGTGTGGTTGTGTACTGGATCCGTCTCTTCTTCTCTGACAAGAGGCGNAACCCNCTNAACCTGATATTACTCGNAATCTTCAGNGTCATAGCCGGTGAGCTCCACGAAGGNTTCTCCATACCCTTAGGNGCCGCAATCATCGCCTCTTTCCTCGCTNCGCGTTGTCGCTTCAATCCGGCACAATGGATAATGGCCATCTGCTTCGGCATCGGAGCCATCNTAACCATCCTCGCGCCGGGNAACTTCTCCCGNATGGATGTGATCGGAGGNGGCGACGGAGNTTCCATGCTCAATCTGATCGAACAGCTCCCCTCTCTTATATGGTTTCCTCTTATATATGTTCTGGTGCGTATCTTCTCCTCACCTGATGATAGCNGGAAGATTACGCCCCATTTTCTGAACCTATTCCTTGTAACGGTAATCGCAGTGTCGGCAGCTTTCAATCTTTATGTCGGCAATTTAGGACGNGGCATCATCCCCTATAACCTNGNCTTTATCCTGCTGACAGCNGTTTATCTCACCAATCATACACCCAAGCGATGGCTAAAGATTGCTGCTGGCGGCGTGGCTTTGGTGGTGATCTGTTGGCGCGGGTATGAGACTCACACGCAGAATGTGAAAACACGAACAATACTGGAGGAATACACACCCTCNGACACAGGGCGCATCTTTATCGACGACAACCTTTTCCTTTTCAACCTTGATGAGACCTGCCGCCGACGCAACACATACACCAATATGTTGCGCAGCCGTCAGCGTGCCGACAAACCTTTCCTGGTGATTTATCCGGAGAGTATCANGGATGTGGATCTTGACAAAGATACGAATATGGTGCTACNGATNGGCGATCAGAGTTGGATTTGCGTGCGTTCGGCTACGCATCCGGCGGAGTTCTTGGTTGAGAAGACTTTATTGCCGGGCATACTCAATAGGCAATTNNCACCTCGCTCTCTCGACTTCTCCTCCNCTTNNGATATCTTCATAGATTCCACTGCAAACAACACCACAGTTGTTTATCACAACCGCCGTCCTTATATGAAGGCCGCTATCAGACAGACTGCGGCACACACCGAGGAGTAACCGGCGATGGCGATCCACGCATCGCGCGTGACACCCATACGATACCGGAAGAAATAAACCGCACCTACCATCAAGGTGTAAAGCCCATACCACGCCACCTGGGCTATGCCAAGCCCGAGCAGCCCGAATGCTTTGTAGAGAAGTATATTGAGAGTGAGACCAATCGCCGCATCTAACGTTTCGGTGAGCAGATAGGTGCGACCGTCGCCTTTCGCTATTATGGTGTATGCCATACACGCAGAGATCGAGCGCAGTATCACGGTGAAGATACCGATGGTGATGAATGGTATCACCACCTCAAACTCCGGCGCGTAAAGCAACTCCACAATCCAGCGACGGCAAATGATGAACAGTATCAGCAACGGTGTGAAGATTTTGAGGAGCAACCCGATTTCATGGCTCACAAAGAGCGACATCCGGTGCGCCGACTGACTTTGCGCCGCCATACGCGGATAAAATTCCAGACCTACAGCGCCGAATATCAGCGATGTGTAACGAAACACCAACACGTTTCCGGCTTGATAATAACCGACTTCAGCGGTGGAGGAGTCGCGGTTAAGCCATGAAAGGAAGAGCATCTGCGCCACATTGGTGGCAAATGAAGCTATCGCCATATACCCACCCAATTTAGCAAATTCCCGCCCTTCGCGTATATCCGTGCGCCGAGGTACCTCATATTTCAGATCTTTGTCGCGGAACAAACAAAGGAATATGAACAATCCTATGGAATAAGCCAATATCGAGAACACGACACTTCGGTCGCCCATAAAGCGGAACATCGGGATTGAGACCGCAAGTCCGAACGCCGAACCACCCACCGATGATTTCGCAAGCCGTTTGAGTTTCTGTGTGCCTTGCAATATCGCCTGTTCTCCACCGGTGAGGGCATTGAAGAGCAATGCCGCGGCAAGAATCATGAACTGCCACCAATATTCGTAGTTGCCGAAGAAGAAGAGCGACAACCAGGGAGCAATAGCACATACCACCAACGCACCTAAGCCTCCCGACAATGCACACCAGCCGCGGAGACTCCTGACCATGCGTCGCAACACACCGGCGTCGCCGCTGTGACGCGCCACAGCCCTGACACCGCTTTGTCGCAGACCAAGACCGGTAAGGATGGAGATAGTTTCGAGTGAATTGTTGAAAATTCCGAAAAGTCCGACTCCCGTGGCTCCCAGCCAGAGAGCCACAAGCTTCATCTTGACAACAGAGCAGATGATTCCGAAAGACTCAGCTCCCGAAAACACCCCTATGGTCTTCAATACCTTTCCTGTTATCTTATGCCGCACAATTCTTTTTATAATCCTTAACGAATCCCTAACACCAGTTCTGCGTGGCGCTTGAGGGCGCTCAGATGTCCGTAATGCTTCGCCATGACGCGATAACGCTCGCGCAAAGACTTGTATTTATTGCGATCCGTCAATCCATCTGAGAGATAATTGATGGCCACCATATTCAGATTGGTGCATTTATCCATATCGGCGGCGTTTATGCAACGTATCGTCCAATCATAATCCGAAGATAAACGATATTGCAGATCATACTCCGGAGCAAGACTCCGTTTCACCATAAACGCCTGATGACATATCAGCATCCCCTTCGCAAAACTGTCTTTCTCAAGTCTGGCGGGAGCGGAATAGTGACGCGGTCCGAGCACAGTCCCTGTTTTGTCCACAATCTGCGTGTCTGCAAAAATGATGTCGTCACCTTTACGCGTACGCTCGGCATACGCCTCCAACACCTCCGGTCCGGAGAAAGTGTCGCCGGCATTGAGAAAGAGCAGATACTCACCGCGTGCCATCGCGATACCTTTATTCATGGCATCGTAAAGACCGCGGTCCGGCTCACTCAAGATCCGCACTCCCTCATAGCTGCGTGCTATGGCGAGGGTGCGGTCGCGCGAGGCCCCGTCAATCACTATATGCTCATAATCACGGCAGGTCTGATTCGCCACCGACTCCATGGTGCGGCGCAACGTCTTTTCTGCATTAAAAGTGATGGTTATTATCGAAATCATATTCATTTAACGTAAATTTCCGCTCAATTATTTGGGAGTATGGATAGATTGTGGTAAATTTGCACAATCTAACGATTAATTATTAAAATAAATTCTTACTATTATGGCTTACGTTATTACTGACAGATGCATCGCATGTGGAACATGCCAGCCCGCTTGCCCCGTAGAGGCTATCAGCGAGGGCGATATCTACAAAATCGATCCCGATACTTGCATCAGCTGCGGCAGCTGCGCTGCTGTTTGCCCCAACGACGCAATCGAGGAGGGATAAATTTTTTACAGCATCTCATCAAAAAAACTTCGGCTGCCTCTATCTTTTTACAGGCAGCCGTGTTTTTATAATTAGAAGTAATGAAGATAAAGATAATTAATAGAAGCCATCATCCTCTCCCCTCTTACGGCACCTTCGAGGCTGCCGGCATGGACACTCGCGCATACCTCCCGGAAGGTTCTGTAACTCTCAAACCCGGTCAACGGGCTCTGATCCCCACCGGACTCTACATGCAGCTCCCTTCGGGCTATGAGTGTCAGGTGCGCCCACGTTCGGGTCTCGCACTCAATTACGGCATTACGGTGCTCAACTCTCCCGGCACAATCGACGCCGACTATCGCGGAGAGATTGGCATTATCCTCATCAACCTCGGGCAGGAGGATTTCACCGTTAACGACGGCGACCGCATCGCCCAGATGGTGATCAAAACCTACACGCGCGTGGAATGGGAGCCGGTAACTGAGCTCGACCGTACAAAGCGCGAAGACGGTGCCTTCGGTCACACAGGAACAAAATAATTAATGATTAATGGTTAAGGGTTAATGGTTAGGAAGCTCACATACCTGCTGATTGCAGTGCTGGCTCTTGGCGGCACCGTCTGGGCGCGTACCGTAAATTCCGGTGCTACCTCCGCTGCGCGCCAGAAAGCACGTTATTATTATCTCGAAGGCTTACGCCACCAGAGTCAGGACGATGCCCAGTCAGCCTACGAATATTTCAAGCGCGCCGCTACCATCGACCCGTCATACGCCGAAGCAGCGTCGGCTTACGCCACTCAGCGCATCTCGCTGCGCCTTGACACCATGCGCACTCCCGCGGAACTCAACCGCTCGCTGGAGCTGATGCGCCCGTTTGTGGATCAGTATCCCGACGACGCCAACGAAGCTCTCTATTATGCATTCGTGGCTCAGACGCTCAACAAAGGACCGGAAGCCGTGCGTGTGCTTGAACGACTCATTGAGCATAAGCCCGACCTGTCGAATGCTTACGGCCAGCTTGCCGATTCATATATGCGTCAGGGGGAGACAGCGAAAGCCATAGAGACTTTCAACCGTCTGGAAACCATCGACGGCAAGTCAATACCCATCACCATAACAAAGATCTCCTACCGCCTTCACTCCGCCGACACCATAGGGGCGGTCAACGAAGCGCGCGCCATTATGGAGGCAAATCCTACAAGTCCGCAATGCCGTATCCTGATGGGAAACATGATGAATATGCAGCAGAAGAAAGATTCAGCTCTGTTATATTTTGAAGAGGCGGAAAGACTTAACCCCGATCTGGGAGCGGCGAAACTGGCTCTCGCCGATTACTACCTCCAGCAGGGTGATTCCATTAATTATGATGCCAAGACATACGAGGCTCTGATTTCGGAAGATTTCGGACTGGACGAGAAACTGGACCTCCTCACACGATATATCTATAAGATCCTCTCGGAGAAGTATAACACCAAACGTGGCGACCACCTGTTTGAGGTGCTGCGCGAGCAGTATCCCCACGAACCGGAGATGCTGAATTTCGCCGCCCAATATTCCGCCGCAAAGGGGGATTTCAAGGATGCCGCCGAACAGGTGGGATATGCCATTGACCTCTCTCCCTCCGACACCCAACTGCGCATACAGATGATGTCTTACCTTATCTCCGACGACCGTCCGGAGGAGGCCATGAAATATTATGAGGATTACGAAAAGTTACTGACTCCTTCGCAACAGATGATCACTATCTACGCTGCCGCTGCGCAGATTGCGGGCAAAAGTGACACTGCCATCAAGGCTTACAAGGGGTTGATCCTTGATATCGAACCGTCGTTCCCGGTGGATTCTGTGCTTACAGACCGTATGATTCCGGCTTCGCTGAAATATGAGGATATGCTGCGCATCTCGCAATTCTATACCTCTATCGGCGATTGCCTCTATGCCTCACATGATCTGGAGGGTGCATACGAAGCTTACGACAATGCGCTCACTCTGGATCCCGACAACTCTATGGCTCTCAATAACTACGCCTATTTCCTTTCGGAGAACGAGGGGGATCTTGACAAAGCTGCCGAGATGAGTCTGAAAAGTCTGGATGGCGAGAATTCCGCCAACCCAACATTCCTCGATACTTACGCCTGGATCCTGCACCAGAAGGGGGATGACACGGAGGCTTTGAAGTATCAGGCCGCAGCTATCGAAGAGTCGGAGAAACAGGGAGCATCGCATGCCGATCTCTACGACCACTACGGCGATATCCTCGTTACCAACGATAAGACTCAGGAGGCGCTCGAAGCCTACGAGAAAGCTCTTTCCATCAGCAACGATAATGCGGAGAAGGAGAAGATTACAAAGAAAATTAAGGAGCTTAATAATAATGCTAAGAAATAAATTTAAACCCTATAAAGCGCTCGCAATCATTGCGTCATTGATTTTTGCATCAGTGTTCGCGCCTCCGGCAGAAGCCAAAAAGAAAAAGAAGGATAAGACTCAGGAGGTGATTGAAAGCCCCGTACCGGCTGAGGAGATTGAGGTTGCAGTGGAGGAGATCGGTTTCGATCCCGATTCTCTCTTTTTCGCTGATGTGGATCCGGATGCTATCCGCAAGGAGGCGTTGGGAGCGATCCTACCTAACTACCGCGAATGGCACACCGCGATGCTCAACGGTAAACTCCGCCTTCAGGGATTACCCATATCCCCCTCCATAAAGATCTTTATGCAGAAGGGTCAGAAGATCTCCATCTCGGTCCGTGCTTCGATCATGGGGGAAGTGGCTCGTATCGATCTTTCGGGCGACAGCATCTTGGCTGTAAACAAGATGAAGCGCACCTACTGCCTTGAATCTATCGGCAATCTCCGGTATGATTACCCGGGACTTATCAACGATATCCAGTCTCTTCTGTTGGGTCGCGTGGTGATCCTGCAGGTAGGCGAACTGACGGCTGACAATTCCGAGGCTCTCGATTACACGGCAGGCGATCCCTACGATGAGAACAGCTATTGGTATCTCGATTTTCCGAAGAACCGCACGGAGACCGACGATTTCACTTACCGCTACACCATCACCTCCGCCGGCGAAATCTCTAAAATGCTCGTAGCGCTCGCAGCCGGAGAACATGATTACGCTCTTAACCTTGACTACACATACTCTTCGCGCAATCGCGATATGGATATCACTTTCTGCAAGGACGACACTCCTAAGTTCAGCACCCGCATAGCGTTCGATGCCGTGGAGTGGGAGGCGAAACCGCTCTCACCAATAGAGCTGACATCCAAATTCACACAGTTAGGTATCAAGGATTTTATCCGTAGCTTTAAATTCTGACAGTCCGGAAGATGAGAAGAAGATGGCTTTTTACATTGATGGTGGTGTGCGCGTTGGCGGTAATTCCCGCCGAGGCGCAGAAGAAAAACACATCAAGATCGAAGGGAAAGACAACACAGACAACAACAGCTAAGAAGAAATCAACCGCATCCGGGAAGAGTAATGCCAAGACCACAAAAAAAACGGTGAAGAAATCCACCGGTGCGCCAACTACATCTGCCGAAGCTAAGAAACGCCAGCAGGAGACTCAGCAGGAGATTGCCCGCACCAAGGAGGAGATCCGCAAGAATGAGGCGCAGGTCAAGAAGGGATTGAGTGAACTTAATCGCCTTAACTCGGAGATTGCAGTCGGGAAAACTCTCGTGGAGGAGGCCACCCGCTCGGTCAATGCTCTGGAAACGCAGATCAATGGTTTGGAGTCGCAGATCAGCACCTCCGAGGCAAAATTGCAGAAGATGCGAGCCGATTACCTCACATCGGTGAAGAAGATACGCACTCGCCGCAATTCCACTTCCGCATTGGCTTTTATATTCTCTTCCAAAAGTTTTTCGCAAGCCATGCAGCGTATGCGCTACCTTAGGCAAATATCCTCTTGGCGCGACAAGAAGAGTGCGGAGATCAACGATTCCGTGAAGGCTCTCTCTGCTCATAAGGTGGAACTGGAGAAATCCAAACAACAGAAAGATATTGCGCTCAGCAAACAGGTTGAGGCGCAGAATAAACTTACCGGACAGTTCAAGCAGCAGGATGCACTCGTCGGGGAGTTGCGCCGTAACGGGCAGGCATTGAACTCTCATCTTGCCCGCAAACAGCAGGAGGCTAACGCTCTGAAATCTACCATCGCCAACCTTATTGCTGCTGAGACGCGCAAAGCTGAGGAGGCTCGTAAAGCGGAGGAAGCGCGTAAGGCGGAAGAGGCGCGCAAAGCGGAAGCAGCACGCGCCAAGAAGGAGGAGGAAGCCCGTCTGCTGGCAGAACAGAAAAACAAGGATACCAACAAGAAAAGCGAGGCGACAGCCTCTACCCCAAATAATCAGAAAAAGACAGACAAGAAGGGTTCTGAGAATAATAAGGATTACGCCGAGGCGCGTAAGCGCAAGCCTCGTAGCGACAATGCTTCGCAAGCAAGCACCGCCACTGCTTCCAACGGAAAATCTTCGACCGCTTCCTCGTCTACTGCTTCCAATGCAGCCGCTGC
Source organism: Bacteroides sp. (assembly GCA_014802175.1). Lineage (GTDB taxonomy): Bacteria > Bacteroidota > Bacteroidia > Bacteroidales > Muribaculaceae > Lepagella. Next base: position 108,815 of record JAAVCU010000017.1, on the reverse strand, counting down.
CGGAAACTTTGCCGCGATGCGCGGTGCTTTGCCGCGACCGGTGAGCGGTGCTTTCCGCATCACCAGCCAGTTCGGACGCCACTCTCTTCCGGAACTTCCCGATGTGGTTTACGATAACCCGGGAATTGATGCTGAAACCTCCGCCAACGCTTCGGCTCTGGCCGTATATGGAGGCAAGGTGTCGGGCGTATATGTGATTCCGGGTTATTCTACGGTGGTGATCGTAAGCCACGGCAATTACTATACTGTATATGGCAATATCTCCTCTCCTTCGGTTAAAGTTGGCGATGCGGTCAAACAAGGTCAGACTCTCGGCAAACTTGCCCCAGCAGAAGATGACCCGAACCATTCCTCGATCCATTTCGAGGTCTGGAAGAACCGCGACAAACTCAACCCGCAGGAATGGATTAGGTAAGTCATAGGTTATAGGCGTTAGGTTATAGGTGTTAGAGCTATGTTTTCGATCAAGAGATACCGGAGCGAAGACCGGTCGGTCTGGGATAATTTTGTGAAGGAGGCGCGAAACGCCACCTTCCTCTTTATGCGCGATTACATGGACTACCATGCCGACCGCTTTACCGACTGCTCCTGGATGGTATGGAAAGGCTCGCGACTCGTGGCTCTCCTTCCGGCAAACCTCACCCCCGACGGCACTCTTCATTCGCATCAAGGTCTCACCTACGGCGGCTGGATACTACCCTTTGGACACATCAACACCACCGACCTCCTCGAAATCTTCCGCGAGGCGATAGCCGTATGGCGCGAAATGGGAATAACCGCCCTCGACTACAAACCGCTCCCCTCAATCTACTGCGCCACCCCCTCCGACGACGCCGAATACGCCCTCTTCCGCCTCGGCGCCACCCTCACCGAAGCCAACGTCTCCTCCTCCCTCCCCCTCGCCGCCTCCCTCCCTGAGGACTCTTCTCTCCCCCTCGCCGCCGCCCTCCCTGAGGCCTCTTCTCTCTCCCTCGCTTCCTCCTCTCTCCCTGAAGCCTCCTCTCTATCCCACGCCGCCTCCCACCAGAGGGAGAATTGCCAGATTCCACATAGCGAATCTTCCTGCCTCAGAGATTGTGGCGCGAACGCAGTGAGTGCTCCGAGTCATTACAATAAGCTCCGAAAGCGCGCCCTCGCCAAAGCCTCGCGCCTCGACTTCCGCATCCGCGAAACCGACAGCGCCGCCGAGCTGCTAACCCTTGTCGCCGATTGCCTCCGCGATCGCCACAACGCCGCCCCCGTCCACTCCGCCGCCGAGCTGCAGCGCCTCAAAGCCTGCTTCCCCGAGCAGATCCGCTTCTGGCTCCTCGACTACGACGGCGCTCCACAGGCCGCCGTCTGCATCTACGACACCGGCCGCGTCGCCCACGCGCAATACATAGCCAGCACACCGCTGGCACGGGACCTCAACCTCCTCACCCCCCTCTTCCATCATCTCATCAGCAACGTCTACGCCGACCGCCGTTACTTCGACTTCGGCACCAGCAACGAAGACCACGGCCGCTACCTCAACGACGGCCTCCTTCGCCAGAAAACCTCCTACGGCGCCACCGCCCTCCTCCACCGCCGCTTCCACCTCCTCCTCTCTGCAGCTGCAGTTACTATGTAACTCCTCAACCTTGCAACTGATGACAACAAAAAGGGCGCCGATTTGATCGGTGCCCTTTTCATAAACTATTATATCTCAGTGATTATCTGATAACTTTCTCAGCTTTGCCACCCTTCAGACGGATATACAATCCCTTCTCAGGCTGACCCTTCACCTCGCGACCACTCAGATCGAAATAGCGAACCTCGCCCTCACCGGCAACCGCCTCAATCTCCTCAACCGCAGATTTTACACCTACGTCAAGCTTACGGATAGGCGACATATAACCATAGTTAGCAATATAGAACTCAAGAGTTCCGTTGGTCTTAGCCGGGATGTTAATTCCATCCTCATAGATTTCAAATCCAGGAAGCTGATTCTCATCATCTGTTTCAGTGGCATCATCTGCATAAGTTGCAACTGAATTAGTAAGATTCAGACGATAGTAAACATATGCCATTGGAGGTACGCTTAACTCCACAGTTGTAGCTGTTTCTGTGCGAATTACCTCTGAATCATCTGTAAATTCTTTTCCATCGACTGTTACATCCAGATGACGGAATACATTCAAACGCATAATTGCCAGACCGTCACGATATCCGTCACCGGCCGCAGACTTAGCCATAAGTGTATAGTAACCGGGAGCATCCTTTACCAATACAGTAATCTTCTTGCCATCAGCAGAAGGAGTAATTGTGTACTGATCCTCTGTTAAGCCATCAATGCTATATGTAATTTCACGTCCATACGGATTCGTTACCGCATTAATCGCCATAGGTTCATCAACAATAATTCCATTCACAGTAGGATTGAATGACAGGTTGGCAGATTTGAGTGTTGAAGAAGCAGCTTCATACATTACCTCAATTTTACTTAACGTGCTATTCTTCGTACAAGTCCATGTAACTTCCGAAACAGGTGTTTCACCTGCCGGTAACCATACAAATCCGAAATTCTCCTCTAACTCATCACCGCTCTCCTTATCATCAGTAGTTGCTGAACCTGAAGCAGGATCATAGTTCCCTTGGAAGGTAGATCCAACAATGCCTATTTTCGTAATCTTATATCCTTCCGGCACAGCAAAAGTCATTTTGCATCCAACATATAACCTGAAATCATAAGAATCACTTCCTTGCCATGATCTATATCCATTGCCACTTCCGTTATCAAATGATATAGTAACCACATCTTCGTCTCCAACAATTTCTGTCACAGGATTGTCAGCATCCTTTTCATATTTACCTGAATCTTTTGATGTCCAAGAAGTCAATCCGTAAGGGTTGCTTGTTGTAAAGTCAAATATGGAATAACCATCAACCACTGACTCAGAGGGGTCTCTGATAATTATAGTATACTTTGCAGTAGCAGGCACATATTCCGGATACTCATCACCGGGGTTAAAGGTTGCTGTAATTGTCACCTCTCCGGTTTTGTGAATGTCAAGCTGTTTAATCTGTCCATTGTCCTGATTTATTGAAACAATGTCCGGATCAGATGATTCGTATGTAACCAAATCTGAATCACCCATAACACCTTCCGGCTCTTCAATTACAACTGTCTGCCAAACGACACCAACTCCCAATTTTCCAATTTCAACCTGATTCGGGAAATACATTTTAGGTCTTTTTCCTACAACATTTACTTCGAAAGAGCCTGAGCCTTCAAGATACTCTCCGTCTACGGCTTCAGTGGTAAAATTAACGGTTGCCTTACCTATTGCAACACCTTTGATTGTTCGATTAACCGCATCGATTTCTATGTTATCACTATCTGTAGTAAAAGAATAAGTTAAAGTTGAAGGGGATATTGTCGGCAAAGACACTGTTTGCCCAAGAGTTACATTTACTTGCTCCGGATTAATTGAGAATTCAGGGGCAATAGCGTCTGACGTTGTTTTATACGTTACTGTAATCTTCGTCATAGTAATCATACCACCCGAGGTAGAATTATACAGTACAAATGCCGGAGCATTTACATTAAAGGTACTTTCTGCAGAGGTTGTTTTAATACTACTATCACCAACAGACTTTCCACTCCAAGTTGTATTGTTAGCGTTATTAAATGTATACATCTCATCGCTTGCATATGCAGTAAGAGTAGTAGNCTTTGAGCTNGTTGTTTTTGCTTCAACAACTACAGAGGTAATGGTATAATTATTAGAATTTGCAGTTACTGCAACATAACCTCCANNGGCTTGAATGGCAATGCCACTATTTTTCTGAGCACGACCCTTCAAGGTAATACCTGACACGAGATCTGTGTGAGTAAATTCACCATATCCGGATGCTGCGAATGTACTATTGTCNGCNGTTACCGTGAACGATTCTGCTTTTGCCGACAGGCCGACGGCAAAGAGGCAAAGAAGAGAAAGTAAAAACTTTTTCATAAGGTTTTAGTTTANTGTTATTGTTGATTTATATNTTTGGCTTTGTTAGTTCCGATTAGCAAAGTGTTTATGGCATGAAAGATACCCTCTTTCACTAATTTTCACAAATTTAGCTATATTTTTACATATATCAAACTCTTACTCATATTTATTTNGTTAAATCTTTNATCTTCTCTTCTTGTGCCGAGNTCCGGCNGNCAGCGACAAAGCAACAGATCCTCCGGCGAGANCAAAAAAAATAGAGGATATGCCTGCGGCATATCCTCATATTTTTTAGACAATCAATATATTTTTCGAGGGGAACGTCCCGACTTTTTATAGAGTTGCTAATTTTACGACCGAATCAACGATAGTCTTTCAAGATTTCGCGGAGACGCTTGCGAGTGAAGAAGATTCGNCTCTTGACTGTGCCTAACGGCATCGAGAGCTTTTCNGAGATCTCTTCATACTTATAGCCTGCCACGTGCATTGAGAAAGGCTTACGGAAATCAGCCGGGAATTTAGCGAGAATCTCAGAGATCTCACTCACAGCATAAGCACCGTCGGGCGACTCAAGTCCTGAGTCTTGGCAAAGGTTGAGGTGATAAAGATCCTCGGAAGAATCCACCACNGTGTTCTCTTTTACACTTTTGCGGTAGTTGTTGATAAAGATGTTGCGCATTATGGTCAGCATCCAGCCCTTGAAGTTGGTNTTCTCTACGAACTTCTCTTCATTGTTTAAGGCCTTAAGCGTAGTNTCTTGAACCAGATCCTGCGCCTCCTCTTTATCGGTAGTCAGCTTAAGAGCGAAAGAGAGTAAATTGCCCTGCATCCCAATAACGGAGGATTTAAAGGTGTTTTGCTTGTTCATTTAATTCGCGTTGAATCAATAACTCGTGGTGAACTTGTCTCATCAACAAGTTCGATTTTTTATAATTCTCTAAAAAGTTGTTTTTTTGACAAGGGTTGTGTTAAGGCGTTCCCTGCAAAACATACTTCCTTATCGATTGCAAATTTAAACAAATAAATCCTAATTTGCAACTCCGCTCCTTAATTTCTNTTAATAATTTTCATNCTTTTTTCATAAAAAATTTTCGCCGATTTCCTTCCGAAACCGCCCCCTTTCGCGAAGCAATNTCCCACCNCCTCCTGCCCCTCCGCAGCGAAGCCTCAATTCGAGCTAAAGCTCTCCCATTTGATTAAGCTCCCATTCGAGCTAAAGCTCTCNCGCCCTACGCCCGAGCAAGAGGCAAANNTGCTAAAAGAGAGCTAAAAGAGAGCTAAAAGAGAGCTAAAAGCCAGCGCAAAAAGAAAGAAGAGAGAGAAANAAGGATCGGAAAGNNAGGCTGAAGAAAAANAGAGCTNAAGCCAGCGTTAAAGAAAGGAGNGAAAAAAGAGAGGAAAGCAAAACTGAAGAAAAAGAGAGCAGAAAAAGAAAGAGGAGTAATTGGGAAGGCTGGCGTTGGGCGAGAGAGCTTTAGCTCGATTTGCNGGGAATGCGAAAAGTCGGATGAATCTCTTTTTCGGCACAAAGCTTTTCGGCAATGCCNTTCATCTTCACGGCAATCTCNCGCTTTAGCACAGGCATATACTCCGGCGCGCNTTGCTCATAGACAATNAGCAATCGCCCTTCGGCACACAAGTCGAAGTTGCGCCCCTGCGGTTTGGTGCGCTCNGTGTAAGCCTCCATACTNACAATTATCACTTCCCCTCCGNNNGCAATCACCTCTCGCAGAATCTCCTTCTCACGCGGACTATAAAACGGAGACACAGCAATCCCTCCCGCTTTGCAATATTCNAGACAGCTCTTTTTATATTCTTGAAATTCCGCATCGCTCCATTTTGANCGGACATGGACCTGATAGCGGAAGCGTTTTGTAAGCAGGAAAGCATTGCCAAAGCCGATATACACANTCTCTCCTATCTTTATAAAGATATTGCGTTTGAAGAAGTCTGGATATTTGCGCATTACAAGCAANCGGCGAGGATTGTTCTTCAAATATTGCTTTTCCGCTTCCAGCTGACCTGCTCTCGAGATTTTTACATCTACATATTTTTCNTTAAACACCGGTAGCTTATCATATTGCGGATAATTTTCATGAAGGAACTTATTGCATTTGACTTTAATCACCGCAATCTCGTTACCGATATGTCTTTGGATGGTTTGCTTTACGAACAAGAGGAAGTAATCGTGATTGCAATCACGCCTTCCCATCTGATGTTTGAAGTCTTTGGGAGAAGGCATGGGGTCATTTATCGGCGGGGAGGAGCTCGATGCGGACCAGTTCGATGCGGGTGGTGGTCATCTTCTCGATGGTGAAGCGCAGTGAGTCGAGGTCGAAGGTGTCGCCCTGCTTGGGGAGAGCCTGGAGGCTCTCAAGGATGTAGCCGGAGAGCGTGTGGTATTCCTCACTCTCCTTGATACCGAGTCCGAAGTCTTCGTTGATGGCGGAGATCTCCACACGTCCGGAGAATTCGTAGACGTTATCTGAAATCTTACGCGCCACAATCCGCTTTACATCATGTTCATCTTCGATCTCACCGAAGATCTCCTCCACTATATCCTCAAGGGTGACGAGTCCGGCAGTGCCGCCAAATTCATCTACAACCATGGCGAGGGTTCGTTTCTCGCTCATCATGCGGCGCATCATCTTATTGGCGAGCATTGTCTCAGGTGTAAAGATGACAGGTTTGAGTTTGCGACGCCAATCGGCCGTGGTATTGAAAAGCTCGGAAACGTGGATATATCCAGCCACGTCATCGATATCCTCCCGATACACAACCACCTTCGACAACCCTGTAGCCATAAAGACCTTGATGAGCTGCTCGCGGCTTGTGCCTCGCAACGGCACCGCCACAATCTCATTGCGCGGTATCATACATTCGGCGATCTGGGTATCCTTGAAGTCGATGGCCTTACGGAAGATCTTCACTTCGTTCTCCACCACCTGACCACTCTCGCGGTCTTCGATGCTCTGCTGGATATAGTCGTCGAGTTCATCCATGGTGAGACGTGCATCCGCCACCTCCTCAGCATCGAGTCCGAAAAGCTTCATCAACCCTTTGGAGATTGCCGACACAAGCCATGACACCGGATAGAGCGCGAGATATATAAGATACAGAGGAAGTGCGAGCAAGCGCATCATAAAATTGGGATTGATGCGGAAAGTGGTCTTCGGCAGAAACTCACCCAGAAGAAGAATAACGCCGGTGGAGCAGACAGTGTTACACACAAGCGTCAACGCCTCGTTGTTATTGAACCACCGCTCGAAGATCGGATTGACGATTGCCGAGAAGGCGATACCATAGATAACGAGCACAACGTTATTACCCACAAGCAGCGTGGAGATGAACATGTCTTCATGGCGAGAAAATCCTTTGATAAGTTTATCGACAAGGCCTCCACGGGCGGCATCGATCTCCATCCGCACTTTTGAGCTTTGCACGAAGGCTATCTCCGAGCCGGAGAAAAGGCCGGAGAAAAGCACAGCCACCACGGCTATTATGATTGCAAGAGTTAAAGGAAGAGTCATCGAGTGTGTTTACTTTTAAACCAAATTAATAAATGAAGAGTGTGTATTGTAATTTTTGATTTCATCACAAAGGATCTTTTGGGCGCTTTTTCAAACTTTCATCAGTCGCAATGCCCGCATTGCTCCTTCTTCAATTTTGAAAATTCACTCCAAAATCTCTCTTTGTGCTAAAATCATTTAAAAGTAAACACACTCATAAATTTAATTCTTTTCTACGGGGAAGATACCTTCGGGGTTAAGGATGCGATACTGGGTCAGGCGTTCGTTGGAAACGAAGCCTGTGCCCTCCAGCACATGGGTAGCATTTTCGATATGAATGAAAGTATCGCTATAAATCTGAGCTTTGCGCTGATCCCAGAAGATACGCTCCGAGAGAAAGAGATCTTTAGGAACTTTCGTCATCTCCACATGCCCTTCGAGTTTCCACAGGCGTTGATTAGTGAAATATTTCGCCGAATCGGCAGCTACCGTTGCTATCACCTGGAAATAAGGGTCATATTTCTGAAGATATAATCCTTGCGGGAAACGCCAGTAAGGGGTATCCGCCTCGTTGAACATCTCCCAGAGAGGTGAGACGATCTTATACTGTATTACGCCGGAATCGGATATGAGTGTATTCACATTGGTGGTGGACATGGAGGGCATGCGCGCAGGGTTCAGGCTTGAAGCCACATCCACCTTGCGCTCGCGCGTACATCCCACAGCCAAAGCCACAATAGCCAGCATCAATGCTATCAACGCTCTCATATTCTCAGCAGCAACCAATCACTATTAACGGATCTTTCTCTTCCAGAACCAGACTTCGTTGAAATTCACACCTAAAGTCACGTTGAGATAATTCTCACCGATAAGTTTCTGAGGCGATGCAGAGCGTGTCTTCCACTCCAGACCAAGGTTGATCATGGTCTTACCCTCGGGTGTCGGGAAACCGAAACCGCAAGTCACACCGGTCTCCTTAACCTTATTTCCATTGATGTTGAGATAATCCTGACCGGTGTAGGCACCAAGGCGGTAAGAGATGCGCTGTCCGTAGCTTCCGCGAAGACGGGGGATATACTCCACACCGAAGGCATAGCGTGTGCGATCATAGAAATCCATACCTGCGGAGATAAGCTCACCCTTCTTCTGATTGAGCACATCATCCGGACCGTAGAGGGCCGCGTAAGGAGCTTTGCTCCACTGCTGCCAGGTTACGTCCGCCTCCACCATAAGGCGATAATTCTTCTCGAACGTATAGCTGATACCCGCACCGATTGATGTGGGAGTGAAATACTTATCATTCATACGCATGAAGGCTATGGTGTCGGGGCGCGATTCTTGCGTTGCCTCCTGCTGGGTCACGAATGTCTTTCCACGCATGCTCTTGCGCGGAGAATATGTGGCTCCGACCACAAGTTTATTCCAGCGATTCCAGCGGGCGGTGTATTGCGCACCGATATTGATATTCCAGTCGCGCACCTGCATCACGTGTTCGAACTTGGTCTGACCACCGCTAACCGGGGTTGCGAAAACGTCGTTGACGATGTTACCGAAATCGTAGCTGATGTTGGCGCCCAACGAGAAACCGGCATATTTCCCACTCACACCAAGATAAAGCTCATTGATACCTCCCGATCCGGAATTTTCGAGCACACCATGCTGGATCTCGTTACCGAATGCGTATCCTACGGAGCTGTACGGGATAAGTCCGACAGATCCACCCATAAACTTACAGATCGGGAACTGCATGGTAACATAATTGACACCACCACCGGTAGACCTCTCTTTCACCGAACCCTCCTTACTCCAGAGCATCGACACATCGGCACCCAAGTCGAAAAGGAATGTCAGCGAGTCTATAGCCGCGTATGAAGCGGGGTTCATTACGTTTATCTGTCGTCCGGAGTTCATGGCATAACCAACGCCACCCATCTGCGACTGAAGCGAAGTGGCACGGTCGCCGATTATACCATAACCATACATTGAATATGGCGATGAAGTCTGAGCCGAAACTCCGGCAGCGGATAACAGCGCACCCGCCAATAAAATTTTTATTTTCATTCTATATATTATTACAGCTCCCAGCTTCTCCTATATATATAGAGGAGTCGGAGGGGGTCATATTGTATTTATAAATTTCAACTAACCCGTTGCCCACGAGGGAGTGGACAATTTCGGGATTCAAACCGCGCTTCACCAACAGAGGCGCAAGGAAGTCGGCATCGCCACCTGTAAGCAGCAGTCTTATTCCCGCATGCTCTCCCGACGCACGGCGCCAGGTGCTTTCGATTTCGTCGACAATACCGTTCACCACACCTGAGCGCAGCGCGGTTTCCGTGTCGAAGCCAAAATCCGGAAGTTCGCCGTTGGGGTTCACCAGTGGCAGCCGTGATGTAAAGCAATGCAGCGAACGGAAGCGCAGCCTCAATCCGGGAGAGATGTTTCCACCCAAGAAGCGGCGTTCGGCCACGAGATCGAGGGTGACGGCAGTTCCTGCATCAACCACCAAGGCCTTCTGCGACACCGATGCCGCACCGACGGCGGCAGCCACCCGGTCGAGCCCGAGGGTGTTCGGTGTACGATAGCATATCGCGATCGGGAGGGGTGTGGAGTGATCGAGACTCATCACCTTCAGCCCGGTTGCCTTTTGCAGCTCGGCTGTGATCCGGTCGGCATCACTGCCCACACTGCAGCAGATAGCACCCTGCGGATTGTGGGCGGCTATCAACGGCAGAAGCTCAGCTACTGTTCTGTTTTCAGCTAGAGCAGTGCCCAGGAGCGTCTCGTTATCGAAGACACTACCCTTCACGGCGGTGTTGCCTATGTCTACGGTCAGTAATCGCAAACCCTGTTTAATTAATGGTTAATAATTAATGATTAATTGTTCGTTAATGGTTTGTCGCAGGTGTCAACTTCTCACTTTCCCCCACTCTCCTTCTTCTGGCGGGCGGTGATCATCCAGGAGGCTATGACCTGAATGATGGCTCCTGCCATGGTGAATGCGATAGTGTCGCGCATCACGGGGAGGGTAAAACCGATTCCAGCGAAGCGGTGAGCGTTATAGAACCAGAAGGCTCCACCCAACACGAAGCAGAATCCTGCCCACATCTCCATGCGGCGCAGACGACGCAACTTTGTGGAATCCTTGGGTTCGTTGACATTGACCATACGCGCTCCGGTGTAGATGAGCGCACCGGCGGCAAACACCCAACGGCAGATCACCGGCATCAGCTCGCTCCCTAAGGATGCGAACGGCACCATGAGCCCCACTGCAACCAGCAGCAATCCCATTGTTGACACAATCTCTACTATCTTTCGCCTTCTCTGCATAATTTTCTTTTCTGTTACAAATCGACTTCCAATTACTTATTCCTCATTTGATGACGTAGACATCTTCAGTAGGGCGTTGCATGTGATACTGCTCGCGCACCAGATGCTCCAGATCTTCGGTATTTATATATAAGGCTTCGCGACGCGCGCGATACCACGCGGCCGAATCCTCACATTCGCGGATCTGACGCTTCAGAGTCTTGATCTGTTCCTGATATTCCAAGTTCAGTCGCAGTGAGGTCTCCTCGTTGAAAAACAGCAACAGCACCACAACCGTGCCGATCGCGATCAAGGTCAGATGCGACTTGCGGCGCATCCAGAAACTCAACTTCTTTATATTCTTACTCACTGTTTCTAATTAGGAGTTAGCAGTTAGAAATTAGAATTATTCCTGCAAAATTAATCATAATCTCACAAAGATACGCAATTATAGCATTAAAATATGGAGTATATACAAAAATGAATTTAACATTTTAACAATCATTAAGGTTTACGGGTATATTTCAAAAAAAAATGAAAAAATATGTTTTTGTCATGATAGATTTTAATCCGGCGATGTTATATAAGTATAAAAAGAGAAACAGATTCAATTTTATTTATTGAATTTCGCCTCTCTCCTATTAATTCACTTTTAAACTATAAAAAAACTCATCGATATGGCTGACACATTAACTTTCAAACAGAAATTGTTAGGACTCCAGGACAATTTATACAATTTCGCCTGTCAGCTCACCTCCAACCGAGATGCAGCACAGGATCTGGTGCAGGACACAACTCTTAAGGTTCTCGACAACGAAGCTAAATATGTTGACAATGTCAACTTCAAGGGCTGGGTGTTCACTATCATGCGCAACATCTTCATCAACAACTATCGCCGCCAGGTTCGCAGCGCGACAGTTCTTGACACCACGGAGGATCTATATCACCTGAATATCTCTCAGGAGTCGGGACTCACCACTCCGGAAGGCTCATTCGCTGCCAAGGAGATCTCTGTAGCGATCAACACTTTCTCTGAGGATTATAAAGTTCCTTTCACAATGTATATCGCCGGTTATAAATACAGCGAGATTGCAGAGAAGATGAACCTTCCGCTCGGCACAGTTAAGAGCCGCATCTTCTTCGCCCGCAAGCGACTCCAGGGAATGCTTAAGGATTACAGATAAATCTGAAAACCGAATACAGAAATTACATAGATTAACCCAAAATTGATCCCCGACGCAAAGAGCGCCGGGGATATTTTTGTCAGGAGCGAACTTTGCGCAATAACGATTTTTTTAGTAATTTTGCAACCAAACATCCCTCCGGGGTGTATTAGTTGATATAAACTAATTTTAGAAATATCACTTATGATTACAGCCTCAGTAAAAAAACGAGAAAATATAGCTGAATATCTGATGTATATGTGGCAGATTGAGGATATCATCCGCGCATATCAGTTGGATATAGACAAGATTCAGGAGGGTATTATCGACAAGTATCAGAATCTCAGCGAAGAGCAACGCAAGGAGATGCGCGAATGGTACGAGTCGCTCATTGACATGATGCGCCGCGAAGGGGTGGAGAAATCCGGACACCTTCAACTGAACAAGAATGTGCTTATCGACCTCAATAACCTCCATCGCCGTCTGCTCAAGAATCCGAAATTCGCTCAGTATGCAGCAGAATATTACAAGACCCTCCCCTTCATTGTGGAGATTCGCGCTAAAGCCGGAGAAAATAAGAAAGATGAGCTCGAATCTTGCTTCGACGCCCTTTACGGAATATTGATGCTGCGTCTGAGTGGCAAGGAGGTTTCCGAGGAGACCACCAATGCCGCCAAACAGATTTCAAGATTTCTCGCCATGCTGGCAAACTATTACAAAAAAGATTATAACAACGAACTTGATTTAGAAGAGGAATGAAAATAATGGTAACCGGAGCTAACGGACAGCTCGGCAACGCGCTCAAGCGTGAATTGGAAAACGATAAAGACATTGAGGCGATCTACACCGATGCCGACACTCTCGACATCACCGACACCGTGGCCCTTAACCGCTTTTTCGAGGATAACCCGGTGGATATGGTGGTGAACTGCGCCGCCTACACTGCTGTGGACCGCGCGGAATCCGATGATCTCAAAGCGGCTGCCATCAACACCGGTGCAGTGGGCAATTTGGGTCAGGCCGCCGCAAAACATGGCATCAAGGTGATACACATCTCCACCGATTACGTTTTCTCCGGTGAGAACTTCCGTCCGTACGAAGAGAACGACGAGCCATATCCGCAGAGCATCTACGGCCGAACAAAGCTTGAGGGCGAGGGATTGCTTATGTCGTTCAGCAATAAGGCGATGATTATACGCACGGCATGGCTCTATTCCGAGTTTGGCAATAATTTCGTGAAGACTATGCTTCGCCTCGCCAACGAGCGCGACGAGATAAATGTGGTGGCAGACCAGATCGGGACACCCACCTACGCCGGCGACCTTGCGCATGCCATCCATCAGGTGATGCGCCACGAGACCTGGAAGCCCGGCATCTACCATTTCACCAACGAGGGGGTGGCATCCTGGTACGATTTCACCAAGGCTATTTTCGAGCTGACCGGAAAGAAAACCAAAGTCAACCCGATCCGCACCTCACAGTATCCGACTCCGGCAAAACGTCCTCTCTACTCCGTGCTCAGCAAAGAGAAGATCAAACGCACCTACGGAGTCGACATCCCCTACTGGCGCGACTCGCTTCAGCGCTGCCTGAAAATGATTAATAATTAATGGTTAATAATTAATAGTTATTGCTACCCTATAAAAGCTATTTTAGCTATAAAAGCTATCTTAGCTATAAAAGCTATTTTAGCTATAAAAGCCAATTAAGCTATAAAAATATATCCCCAAACATATAATGAGTGAAGAACTAAACAAGGAGATAGCGCGGCGACGCACATTCGCCATCATTTCACATCCTGACGCGGGTAAGACCACACTGACCGAGAAACTGCTGCTTTTCGGTGGCGCAATCCACGTGGCAGGCGCCGTGAAGAGCAACAAGATCAAGAAAACCGCCACTTCCGACTGGATGGAGATCGAGAAGCAACGCGGAATCTCGGTAGCAACCTCAGTGATGGGTTTCAATTACGGCGACTATAAGATCAATATCCTCGACACCCCCGGTCACCAGGATTTTGCGGAAGACACTTTCCGCACTCTCACGGCAGTTGACTCTGTAATCATCGTTGTCGATGTGGCAAAAGGTGTGGAGACTCAGACTCGTCGACTGATGGAGGTGTGCCGTATGCGCAAAACACCGGTTATCATCTTCGTCAACAAGCTCGACCGCGAGGGCCGCGATCCGTTTGATATCCTCGACGAACTGGAGAAAGAGTTGCAGATCTCGGTGCGTCCCCTCACCTGGCCTATCAACATCGGCGCCAAGTTCAAGGGTGTTTACAACATCTACGAGCATGGACTCGACCTCTTCACTCCATCAAAACAGACCATCAGCGAGCGAATCGAGATCGATGATGTAAATTCACCCGTTGTCGACGAGCTCATCGGCACAGATGATGCCGACAAACTCCGCGAAGATCTCGAACTCATCGAGGGTGTTTATCCCGATTTCGATGAGGAGGCATACCTCCGCGGCGAAGTGGCTCCGGTATTCTTCGGTTCGGCACTGAACACGTTCGGTGTCAAGGAGCTGCTCGATTGCTTCGTTAAGATCGCCCCCGCTCCCCGCCCGATAATGGCTCAGGAGCGCGAGGTAGTACCTCAGGAAGAGGGGTTCACCGGCTTTGTGTTCAAGATTCATGCCAACATGGATCCGAACCACCGCTCCTGCATAGCATTTGTGAAGATCTGCTCCGGCAAATTCGAGCGCAACGTGAACTATCGTCATGTCCGCTCCGAAAAGATGATGCGCTTCGCTGCCCCCACAGCCTTCATGGCGCAAAAGAAGAATATCGTGGATGAGGCATATCCGGGCGACATCGTCGGTATCCCGGACACCGGCAACTTCAAGATCGGCGATACCCTAACCTCCGGCGAAGTGCTTCACTTCAAGGGGCTGCCCAGCTTCTCGCCCGAGATGTTCAAATATATAGAGAATGCCGATCCGATGAAAGCCAAGCAGCTCGACAAGGGTATCAATCAGCTTATGGACGAAGGTGTGGCGCAGATGTTCACCAATCAGTTCAACGGGCGCAAGATCATCGGCACTGTCGGTCAGCTTCAGTTCGAGGTGATACAATATCGTCTGCTGCATGAATACGGCGCGCAATGCCGCTGGGAGCCGATCAGCCTCTACAAAGCGTGCTGGATAGAGAGCGACGACGAGCAGGCACTGGCAGCTTTCAAGAAGCGCAAACACCAGTTCATGGCCACAGACAAAGAGGGGCGCGACGTCTTCCTCGCCGACAGCAACTATGTGCTCCAGATGGCGCAGGCCGACTTCCCCAAAATCAAATTCCATTTCACATCGGAATTCTGATAAGAAAGCGAGAAAAATTTAAGTTTAGTATTGCAAAATCGAACCGGGTGTGTTATCTTTGCGTTATAAAAATAGCAAGAGAGCTAATGACAACGAAGTTTGATACACACCTCAGATGACCGCGAGGTAACGAAGATTTCGGAGTCTGTGCAGTTATACCACATCAAAGCAAATTGGGAAACTCATCAAATTTTTAGAAATACCGAGACACTCTTGCCGGTCAATGGCGGGCCCCACGCCTTAGGGCGTTGACTTTGTCGCAGGCGGATTACAAAGACCGGTGGGAACTCAAAACCTGTCATTCGGAGTTTCGTCACATTCCTTTGATGTGGACTTATAAAAAGGGCTGATGAGCACTGCCTCATCAGCCCTTTTTCCTAATCACCTCACACCCCACTACACATCAAAACCCAAAATATATGAAAACCGTAAAAGAATCTTTATTGGAGCGCACGAGTGTGCGCAGATATGAGCGCGAAGCAATACCCGAGGAGACCATGGAGTTTATCTTCGAGGCTATACGCAACACTCCCACCTCTTACAATGGTCAGCAGTTCTCCGTAATAGACATTGACGACCAGGCACTGAAAGAGGAGCTCTATATGCTTACAAACCAGAAACAGCTCAAGACCTGCAACCGTCTTCTGATCTTCCTGTCTGATTACAACAAGATCTCCCTCCTTGCCGAGAAGAAGGGTCTGGAGGTGCCTCCATTCACCAACACCATGGATGGAGTTACAATCGGCATTATCGATGCCTCGCTGGCTATGATGAGCGCTGTGGTTGCTGCGCAGGCAGCAGGGCTCGGATCGAACTGCGTGGGCTATCTCCGCACGGTGGATCCGAAGCGTGTGGCAGAGCTTCTGAAACTTCCGAAGGGTGTGTTTGTGGTTTGTGGTCTGGCATTGGGCATTCCAAGAGAGCAACCGGATCTGAAGCCGAAACAGCCGCTGTCAGTGATGGTGCATAAGAATTGCTACAATCAAGACAGCGCTGCGCTCACCGAGGAGCTTGAGAAATATGACGAGGTTGTTAAGCACTACAATCAGACCCGCGCGGGAGGCACATCCGACAACGACTGGGTGGCTCACATCCTCAACTATTACGACCACGCTATGGAGTATCGTATCCTCGACTACCTGAAGGAGCAGGGTTACGATGTGAAGCGCTAAACAGACTACAGGAATCGCATCGGCATAAACGTTAATAAACATTAACGAATTAAACAATTCGGGCTGAAGATTGTCTTATTTGTATAAAGGTAATTGTCGCAGACGTTGCCTAAAATAATAAAACAATGCTTTAGCGACAAAAACGGAGTTGGTTTGCGAGCCGGCTCCGTTTTTTCAGTTTATCATTTCTCTCTTATTATTATCACAAAAACAAAAAATCCTGAAGCATTAAGCTCCAGGATTTTTTTTGTTTTTGTTCAGTTATGCTTAGGCTTTCACTTTGTCAACGATAGCTTTGAAAGCTGCGGGATTGTTCATAGCGAGCTCTGCGAGAACCTTGCGGTTGATCTCGATACCTGCTTTGTGGATGAGACCCATAAGCATTGAGTAGGAAAGACCCTCCTGACGAGCAGCAGCGTTGATACGCTGGATCCAGAGTGCGCGGAAATCGCGTTTTTTCTGCTTGCGGTCGCGGTAAGCGTATGTTAAACCTTTCTCCCAGGTGTTTTTAGCTACGGTCCACACATTGCGGCGGCTGCCGTAATAACCACGGGTGAGTTTAAGGATTTTCTTTCTTTTTGCTCGTGAGGCAACGTGATTTACTGATCTTGGCATCTTTTTTTGATTTTTTGAACGTCAGCGGCAATCTATATTCTCTTTTGCACTTGCGGAGCTGGACGTTCGGTTAATAAAAATTGATAAAAGTAAAAAAAGGGGAAAGGAAGATTAACGGAGTGTAAGAAGCTCACGAACCTGCTTGAGGTTAGCATCCTGCACGAGTGCAGTGTGGTCGAGGTTTCTTTTACGCTTTTTGCTCTTCTTTGTCAGGATGTGGCTGTGATAAGCGTGTTTCCTTTTGATTTTCCCTGTGCCGGTGAGTGCGAAACGCTTTTTCGCAGCGGCATTGGTCTTTACTTTAGGCATTTTTTTGAAAATTTAGTTGTTTAAAAATTTACCTCGGCACGTGGTGCCTACGGTCTCTATTTATTCACCGCTTATATAAACGGCTTTTCTTTGCTTTTATTGCGGATGATGCTTATTTTTTATTCAGCACCCTCCTCTTCGCTCTTTTCGGCTTTCTTACCCTCTTTCTTTGACTCCTCTTTCTTAGCAGGAGCTTTGAGCGGGGTGAGCATGATGGTCATACGCTTTCCTTCAAGCACCGGCATCATCTCGACTTTGCCATATTCCTCAAGGTCGTTGGCAAAGCGGAGCAACAGAACCTCGCCCTGCTCTTTGAAGAGGATCGAACGTCCGCGGAAGAAGACATAAGCCTTAACCTTAGAGCCCTCTTTCAGGAAGCCAATGGCGTGTTTGAGCTTGAAGTTATAGTCGTGATCATCAGTCTGGGGACCGAAACGGATCTCTTTAACCACAACTTTGGCTGCCTTAGCTTTCTGCTCCTTCTGGCGTTTTTTCTGCTGATAAAGGAACTTCTGATAGTCGAGGATTCGGCATACAGGGGGTTCGGCGTTGGGTGAGATCTCGATGAGGTCGAGTTCCATCTCCTCAGCCATGCGGCGCGCTTTCTCGATAGGATATACGCCCTGCTCCACGTTGTCGCCTACGAGACGCACTTCACGGGCACGGATATATTCGTTGATTGTGTAAGGGTCACGGCTGTTTCTTTCATTGCCGCGACGCGGACGCTGACCGGGACGTGGTTTGGGACCTCCGGCGGGGGCGCCACCCATAGGTTTACGCGGGCCGTTAAATTGCGGTTTTTTCTCCATTAAATATTTTATCGGTTATTAATTTTATTCCCTATTTGTCATCGCTGCCACTTCGGCATTGATTTCGTCTGCAAAGTTAACGATTTTCATCGTACCTTTATCACCTTCGCCCTGTTTTCTTACAGAAACCTCACCATTTTGTGCCTCTTTTTCACCTACGATGAGAAGATAGGGGATTTTTTTGAGCTCATTGTCGCGAATTTTCTTGCCGATCTTCTCGTTTCTGTCGTCAACGATGGCGCGGACGTCATGACGTGCAAGCTCCTTGACAACCTCGAAAGCATAGTCGTTGAACTTCTCGCTGATGGGAAGCACCACACACTGCTCGGGGATGAGCCAGAGGGGAAGTTTTCCGGCGGTGTGCTCAAGGAGCACAGCCACAAAACGCTCCATTGATCCGAAGGGGGCGCGGTGAATCATCACCGGACGATGTTTCTGATTGTCTTTGCCGGTATATTCGAGACCGAAACGCTCGGGGAGGTTATAGTCAACCTGTATTGTTCCGAGCTGCCAGCGACGTCCGATAGCATCCTTGACCATGAAGTCGAGTTTCGGCCCATAGAAAGCAGCCTCTCCCTCAACCTGACGGGCATTCAGACCTTTCTCGGCGCAAGCCTCGATGATGGCCTGCTCGGCAAGATGCCAGTTCTCGTCGGAGCCGATATATTTCTCTTTGTTTTTCGGATCGCGGAGTGAGATCTGAACCTCGAAATCCTTGAAGTCGAGAGCACGGAAGATGTAAAGGATGATATCCATAACCTTCAGGAACTCATCCTTGATCTGCTCGGGAGCGCAGAAAAGGTGAGCATCGTCCTGAGTAAATCCGCGCACACGTGTCAGACCATGAAGCTCACCGCTCTGCTCGTAACGGTAAACAGTACCGAACTCTGCGAAGCGCAATGGAAGATCGCGGTAGCTGCGGGGCGCAGCCTTGTAGATCTCGCAGTGGTGAGGACAGTTCATCGGTTTGAGCATATACTCCTCACCCTCCTGTGGAGTCTTGATGGGCTGGAAGGAGTCTTTGCCATATTTCGCCCAGTGACCGGAGGTTACGTAAAGTTGCTTGTTACCGATATGCGGAGTTATCACCTGAAGATAACCATATTCTTTCTGAATCTTGCGAAGGAACTGCTCAAGGCGATCGCGGAGAGCGGCACCTTTCGGGAGCCACAGTGGCAGACCCTGACCAACAGTTGAGGAGAAGGCGAAGAGTTCCATCTCTTTGCCGAGTTTACGGTGGTCGCGCTTCTTAGCCTCTTCGAGAAGGGCGAGATATTCGTCGAGCATCTTCTTCTTGGGGAAGGATACACCGTAAACACGCACGAGCTGGTCGCGCTTCTCATCACCGCGCCAGTAAGCACCGGCGAGCGAAAGGATCTTCACAGCCTTGATGGGAGATGTTGAGGGAAGGTGCGGTCCGCGGCAGAGGTCGGTAAAGTCACCCTGAGTGTAAGTGGTGATATGACCATCCTCAAGCTCGCTGATAAGCTCGCATTTGTAAGTCTCGCCACGGTCGCCGAACATCTTGAGCGCATCGGCTTTTGCAATATCCTTGCGCACGATATCCTCTTTCTTGGCAGCAAGTTCCATCATCTTCTTCTCGATCTTCGGGAAGTCTTCGGATGTGATCTTGTGCTCTCCCGGATCGATGTCGTAGTAGAAACCATTCTCAATGGCGGGACCGATACCGAATTTCACACCGGGGTAAAGTTCCTGAAGCGCCTCGGCAAGAAGGTGAGCCGAAGAGTGCCAGAACGCATGTTTACCCTCGGGAGAATCCCATTTGAAGAGTTCGATTGAAGCATCCTCATTGATGGGGCGCGAGATATCCCACTCCTCGCCGTTTACCTTGGCGGCAAGGACATCGGCAGCGAAACGAGGGCTGATACTTTCAGCCACGCCGAAAGGAGTCACACCATTCTCAAATTGCTTAACACTACCGTCGGGGAATGTTATATTGATCATAAGCTATTGTCTTATAAATAATTACACATAAACAACGGGAGATCTCCTCAAGAAATCTCCTGAAATGCTGCAAAGATACAAATTTTTGTCGGATTATCCAACAATTATTTCATGCGTTTCAATAGATTATAACTGGGAAGGATTCCAAGCTCTCCGGCTTTGCTTAAGTCGGCAAATGCCAGACGCTTGTTGCCGATCTGCAGATACGAGATTCCGCGGTTGAAATATGCACTGCCGAACGCCGGATCGAGACGCAGCGCTTCGGCATAGCATTGCAGCGCCGAGGTGTAGTCACCTGCCTCATAATAGATGTTGCCTTTGTTGAGCCAGGCATAGACCAGTCTGGGATTGAGCTGCAGGGCGTGGTCATAATCGGCAATGACTTCGCTTAACGCCACTTGCATCTCGCGCTGCCGCAACGCTCCGGCCGCGGCATCCTCGGCATCGCCATTCTCAGCCATGCGCACACGCAAGCCACGATAGCGAGCATCGGCGCGCCCCATGTAAGCCATAGTGAATCCGGGGTCGAGCTCCAGCGCTTTATCAAAGGCTGCTACGGCTGCTTCGTAATCCTTAAGCATGGCGCGTATCACACCTAATGCGAGATAATCCGCCCCTCGCGGTGAACCATCCTTAACCGCTTTTTCATAATAATCAGCACGATTGAAGAGCTTCTGCATGGTTTTCTCATCCATCTGGCGCACGCCTGCTCCGAGATAGATCGGATCTGATATATAGCGGCGTTGATTGAAGTCGTCAAGCTCACGGAAATAGTTGGATGTAGCCTGCAACGACGCCGGGGAATCTACCATGGAGAGGGAATAGGAAGGCTCCGGTTCCACACGTAAGTCACGATCCTGCACACGTCCTTTAATCTTCTCGTTATACGTAAGTTGCGTTTCTTCGCCGGCGCTGCCAACAGTGACAAGCTGATTGAAGCGGTTCATGACCTCGATCTCATTCTCATCTTCGTTATATTCCTCTTCGGCGGTGCGTGTCTTTCCGGCAGCGATAGCCGGACGGTCAAGCGGGTTGGCCTCAGGATTAGCTACGTACTTGCTGACGAGTTCATCGCCGGTGTGAGCCTGCTGCATGGCCACGCGCATGTTGCCCATGTCGCGGAACACCTCCGCCTTGGCATAATACGCCGGATAGAAGCGGGGATATTTCTGTGTGATTTTGTCAAGATCGGCAAGCGCCTCCTTGTGGTGACCTCGCTCCATATTGATGAGTCCGAGATTATAGCGGGCATGGAAGTTGTCGGGTTCGAGTTGCAGCACTTTCTTCAGATCTTCGGCCGCGTGGTTCAGATCCTTGACCTCATAACGCAAAAGGGCGCGGTTGAAGAGTGCGGTGGCGTTGAAGGGTTCGAGTTCAAGGGTGTAATTGTAATCGGCCATTGCTCCGAAATAATCATCCTCATTATAGCGGAGATATGCGCGGTTGATATACAGATCCGCCTCCTGAGGTTTAAGGGTGATAGCGACATCCATATCGGCAATGGCATCCGCCCAACGTTTCTGGTCGGCGGCGATACCGGCACGGAGCAAACGGGCGTTGAGCTGATTCTTGGAGATTTCGAGCGAACGGTTGAGGTCGGAAAGCGCGCCCACGGTATCGCCGTCGATTACGCGCATCCTTCCGCGCGCTGCATAACCATCTTCAAATTGCGGATAGATGCGCAGCAGCGTGGCGAATGTTTCCTCGGCAGCATCGCGCTGCTTGAGATCGGTCTGCGCCAATGCTTTGTAGAAGAGGAAATATTTCTCTTCAGGGTTGTAACGCAGTCCGGCGTCGTAGTCGAGGATGGCGAGGGAATCCTTTCCCATGCTCTGACGCGCGAAACCGCGCACCTTGTATGATTCGGTCTTGAATTTGTTTCGTTCGAGCGCAAGGGTGCAATCCTCCTCCGCTCCCTTATAATCTTCGAGATAGAGTTTTGCGAGCGCACGGAAGAAATAGGGATCGGAGAGATAGGGTTTGGCTTTGATGGCCTGATTGAAATATTGGATGGAGAGCATATAATCCTCCATGGAGAGGACGTTGCGCCCGATGGTGAGCACCTGCTCGGCATTGATCTGAGCCTTTGCTGACTGCCCGGCGCCGAACAACGACACCAACACCGCAAGCATCGGCAAGCTCTTGATAACTATATTATGGAAACGTATTTTCAAAATAATTGGATATTTCGGTGTTTTACTTACCGTTCCGCAAATTTACAAAATTATTGAGACTCACTCTCCCAATTTTTGTTAAAAAATTTTTTTGAAGCACATTGCATAATAATGATATTTTGCCAAAACAATATCCGTTTGCCACTCGTTAAAATTTTAAACGATAGATTATGGAAAAGGAAAGAATTGTCATTATAGGGGGTGGTTTCGCAGGTTTGAATCTGGCGAAACACCTCGACCCGCATAAATTTGAGATAAGTTTGGTGGACCGCAACAATTTCCACTGCTTCCCTCCCCTTTTCTACCAGATCGCCTCTTCGGGTCTGGTGAGCGCAAACATCTGCTTCCCGTTTCGCAAGGAGTTCAAGAAACTTAAGAATGCCTCTTACCACATGGGGCATGTGAAGAATATAGACCTTGAAGCCAAAACGGTGACTACCAGCTACGAGACTCTGCCATACGATAAGCTTGTGATAGCTGCAGGATCCACCAACAACTATTTCGGCATGGATAACCTCGGCGAGGAGACGTTCGGCATAAAGACTGTGGCGGAAGCAGCGCATACGCGCGATGAGATTCTGGATCGTCTCGAACGCGGGGCGATGTGCAAGGATCGCGAGCGTCGGCGCCAGTTGCTATCCTTCCTGGTGGTGGGGGGTGGTCCTTCGGGTGTGGAGATTGCCGGAGCCATCGGTGAGATGAAGAAGTATATACTTGCCAAGGAGTATCCGGAACTGGAGCAGGACGATGTTACAGTTACATTGATCGAGGGTGCTCCATCTCTTTTAGGAGCCATGAGCGAGAAGTCGAGAAACCGCGCTGTAAAAGATCTTGAGAATCTTATGGTGAACGTAAGGTTGAACACGGCACTTAAAAGTTACGAAGACAAATATGTGACATTTGCCGACGGACATAAGGAGTATTACGAGACCCTGATTTGGACAGCCGGCGTGAAGGGGGAACCTATGCCGGGAATTCCTGCGGAGATGATAGGCAGAGGTAACCGTATTATCGTTGACGAGTTTAACCGAGTGAAAGGTGCCGGCGATGATGTGATGGCTATCGGAGATATTGCTCTGATGCAATGCGAGGATTATCCAAACGGGCATCCGCAGATGGCGCAGCCTGCCATTCAGCAGGCAAGGAATCTCGCCAAGAATTTAAACCAAGGGGCGTTTACGCGGTCTTTTAAATATAATGACAAGGGTTCGATGGCAACAATCGGCAAAAACCGTGCCGTGGCTGATATCAAGGGATTCTCTTTCTCGGGATTCTTCGCATGGCTCACCTGGCTCTTTATTCACTTGATTTCCATACTGGGTATGCGAAACAAACTGAGCGTGATGGTGAACTGGTTCTGGAATTATCTCTTCTACAGCACCTCACTCCGTTTGCTGTTGCGCCCCACAAAATTCCCACTCCGAAAGCATTGGGGAGACTGATGAGCAACATTATACTTTACGAAAGATGAAGACAGGAAAATATATATTGATGGCAGCAGGCGTGGCAATCATGATGTCGCTCGGAAGCTGCAACGTTGTGGAGAAAGTAAGTTCCTCCACTTCGTCGTTATTTAAATCCAAGACAAGCTCCAATAAAAACGAGCAATCGAAGACGGAGACTAAGAAGGATAGCAAAAGGGATAACAAGAAGGATGTCAAGAAGGATAATTCCAAGAAGGAGTCCTCTTCCAAAGGAAGCGGCAAGGATGTGAGCCAGGATGTGGTGCTTCCGCACGACCGCGAGCGTATATCAGACCATAAGGAGCTTCGCACCTACACTTCGGAGGAGATAGCCAAAGGTGTGGTGAAAGGAGACTGGGCCATTGAGCAGGTCAACGGCAGGAATGCCGTGGGCGAGAAGGCGCCGTTCCTGAAGTTCTCCCCTTCCGAGAAACGTTTCTACGGCAACAATGGCTGCAATTCGATTACCGGCACATATACCTATAACCCTGCCGACAGCACATTGCGTTTCGAGAACCTTGCCGCCACAATGATGCTTTGCTCAAAGGAGGGTATCACTGATTATGAAATCAATGCCGCTTTGGATGCTACCCGCCGCTACACCTGGACTGAGAAAGATGGCGATTATTACCTGCATCTTCTCGACGACGCCAACCGCGAGGTTATGACGCTGATGCATCAGAATTTCGATTTCCTGAACGGCGCGTGGGGTGTGGCCATGATCGGAAAGCGGGAGATCGACAATCCTGACGTGCAGTTGGTGATCGATGTCGATGAGAATAAGATTCATGGCAACACCGGTTGCAATATCCTCAACGGAGCCATGGAGACTGATATGGATGCAGCCAACTCCATATCGTTCAACTCGATTGTGACTACCCGGATGGCGTGTCCGCCTGATGACAATACGGAGACTGAATTTATCGTGGCTTTGGAGGAGGCGTCGAGAGCAAAGCCGGTGAGCGCTACGGAGGTGCTACTCTTCGACAGCATGGGAAATCAGGTTCTGAAGCTCGTCAGACAGCCCTGATTCAATTGAATACTCCTAAATAAACTGATTTCAGCTCTCTTAAACAAACAGATTTCAGCTGAACAGCCCAATTATTAATTATTAATCATTAATTATTAATTACTTAATGGAGGAAAGAGTAGATAAATGGCTATGGGCGATGCGTGTGTTCAAGACACGCACCATCGCTACAGATGCCTGCAAAAAAGGGCGCGTCACGATCGGGGGTAATCCCGTGAAACCGTCACGCGCCATAAAAGAGGGGGATGTTATTGATGTAAAGAAACCCCCGATCACTTATTCATTTCGGGTGAAGCGAGTCACCGGCAATCGTCTCGGAGCGAAGTTAGTGCCGGAATATCTGGAGAATATCACTCCGCAGTCGCAATACGACCTGCTGGAGATGACCCGTATTTCAGGATTTGTGGATCGTCGCAAGGGTCTCGGTCGCCCAACGAAGCGCGACAGCCGCGAACTCTCCCGCTTCAAGGAGGAGAGCTACACAGCCGACGATTTCTTCCTCGATTGGGAAGACGACGACGAATCCTAATTATTGAAGTGTGTCATAGCGAAGTCGGGGCCCGACAGGCAAAATGCCTTGACGGCCTCGGCTGCTTTTTTGAGCACCTCCGGCATCTTTGCCATCTCCTCCGGAGGGAATTTGCCAAGCACAAAGTCGATCTGGCCCCCTTTCGGGAAATCGTTACCGACACCAAAACGCAGACGAGCATACGCTTGCGTGCCCAGTTCCGAGGCGATATTCTTCAGACCGTTGTGTCCGGCATCCGAGCCTTGCTTACGCATACGGATCGCACCGAAAGGCAATGCTATGTCATCTACGATCACAAGCAGATTTTCCAACGGCAGTTTTTCCTTGTTCATCCAATATCGCACAGCCACTCCACTGAGGTTCATATATGTAGAAGGCTTCAGGAGCATCAACTCACAATTCTTTACCTTCACTTTAGCCATATCGCCGTAGCGGCACGAGCTGAAGGGGACACCCGCCTCCTCTGCCATAAAATCGCCAACCATAAAACCGGCATTGTGGCGTGTATTTACATATTCCGCCCCGATGTTACCGAGACACGTTATCAGAAACTTCTTCATATCTTTATCTTCTTCCATTTCACTTCCCTTTCTCTTCCCTCCTAATCCAAACCAATTCCAAAACATGATTAATTATAATGATTAATAATTAATGATTAATAATTTGTTAGCCGAAGGGGGTTTGTCGCAGGTGTCACCTAACGCCTAAACCCTAATCCCCAACACCTAATTAACAAAGGGCACCTTCGCGGAAGATGCCCTTTTGTAATGTTGTGAATTGCCGAAATTATTTCTCAGCTGCCTTTGCTGCGGCACCACGAGCGGCACGAGTGAGCTGAACAGCGCAAACCACTGCGTTCTTAGCGTTCATGAGCTCAAGACCTTCGAAGTGGAGGTCGCCAACTGCGAGTGACTTACCAAGACCGAGAGTGTCTACGTTTACTACGAGACGCTCGGGAATCTCAGTGTAAGGAGCTTTAACTTTAAGCTTACGCATTGACATAACGAGCTTACCACCGGCTTTAACACCCTCTGCGTGACCTTCGATCTTAACAGGAACTTCCATGATGATAGGCTTATCGGGATAAACCTCAAGGAAATCGATGTGAAGAACAGTATCTTTCACAGGCTGGAACTGAAGATCTTTCATCACAGCTTTCTTGTTCTCACCATTGATGTTGAGGTTAACCTCGAAGATATCGGGAGTGTAGATAAGCTTGCGAACATCCTCGCTCTTTACAATGAGATCTGTAGTGATGATACCACGTTTGCCATCTTTGAGGGCAACGAGTTTCTCACCGGGTTTGAGTGTGCCCTCATAGGGGAGAGCTACGATTTCGCCGCCGTTGAGAACTGCGGGGATCTTACCCTCCTTGCGGAGAGCTTTCACTGACTTCTTGCCCAGGTCGATACGGGGCTCGGCATTCAATTCAAATGTCTTCATTTTCTTTTTTTAATTTGTGTTACTCAAAATAAGTCTGCTCCGGCATAATCGCCTTGCGGTCTTGATCCGGTTCATCGCCGGGATTCCGACCATAGGGAGTGGCGTCTTACAACGCCTGCAAATTTCCCATCACACGTGTTTTGCTCAAAAGCGCCACAAAGTTAACACTTTTTTCCCACACTGCCAAATCCCCACCTCGCAATCAGTTATTATTGTAAATATTGGAGGGATGGTTAGCGGGTGCGGCGGCAGAGGTCGTGGAGGAGGCAGTAGGTGCAGTTGTCGGGGTCGCCGGCGGGGAGGAAGGGACGCCCGGGATCAAAGAGTTCGTCGATGCGGGCGTTCAAGGTTTCCACGAATGCCTCATTTATCTGCTTGTGTCCTTTGATGACCTCACTTCCGATTTTAGGTAACGTCTCCCCTTTCTTGAGCAATTTGCCTGTGGAGTATATCGCCACCTTTACATCTTTATCCTGACCGGTGTAGAGATTCATGAGATTGGCGTACAACATGAGCTGGAAGAAGTTTTTTGCCGAATACGCCCCGTTAAATATATCTTCGAATTCAGATGCCTCCACATGTGCCTGACCGGTCTTGTAATCCACGATGCGCCACTGCTCATTTTCTCGGCCGGGATTAAGGATATCAAGACGGTCGATCGCAAATTTCATATTCACAAACTTGTTAGTATCGTATTTCCATCGCCACGACGCCGACATCTCGCCCCCTGCCAAATCAAAGGGTGCAAGCTTGCGGTCGTATCTCAAAATATCGGTTACGACCTGCTCCAAGTGCCCTGCCACCATCGATGCAGCACCCTCCAACGGTGTATCCTGCTCCGCTTCGGGAAGATTGTAATGGTGCTTGTTTATATTCTTGCGGATCAGGATTCGGATGCGCTCACGATCCTTTATCATTGCATCGAGCGCTTCGGGTGATATCCGAATCCTCTCTTTCAGATATTTCTTGCGTAAGGGTTCAGGGAAATAGAGCATCAGCATGGTGTCATGTACGATGTTACCCTGCGTTATGGGATTGATAAACTCCGTCTCGGCGGTGTCGGTGCGCAATCCCTCCACCTCCTCATAATAGAAACGGATCTGACATTCACCATACTTGCGTAAAGCAGAAGCCGACAGGTTCTTGTCTGATCCCTTACGGGCATATTCCTGCACTTTTTCCATTATTTCCGGGGTTTTCTCCAACGGCTCGGGATCATGACCCGGTTCGGAAATCAGGAACTGGTAATTTTCATACTTTATCTTGCCGGGGGCATAAAGATAGCGGAGCTGCGTAAGATAACGCGATTCGCCGCCACTTCTCATACCCTCTCCACTTCGGGCGTCGTAAATCAATGTCACCGATTTCACGCGCGAGATCATACGATAGAAATAGTAGGAGAAAAGGCGTTCCTGATAATTGGAATATGGCAATCCATAGCCTCGGCGCAATGAGTCGGGGATGAAGGTTGCTCGACGCGCCTTACGGGGCATAACCTTGTCGTTCATAGACAGGATCACCAGATGATCGAAGTCGAGCGCGCGGGTTTCGAGCAGACCCATAACCTGCAAACCTTCGAGCGGCTCACCCTCGAAGCTGACATGTTCTCCGGCAAGAAGTTTATCGACCATATAAAAGACTCCGCTCAGCCCCATCTCCACACCATGTTCGGAGGCATTGCTCTCCAGACGGCGCAGGGCATCGCGATAGAGGGCGATGTGCGATCTGTCGATACGAGATTTCACCACTCCCCCTTCGTTGTCGGCAAGTGAGGCATCGATGCGCATCAGCACATCGTCGATATAGCTCACACCCGCCTTGGTGCCGACACCGTAAGCGGCTATATCGAGGGGTAAACGGTCGTCACCTCCCGTCTCACGGCGGAACTCCTCGATCGACACGCGAAACTTATGATGCTTTGCCATATATGTATTCATCACCGCCACATTCCGGCTCCCGAGCAATGCGTGAGTGAACGGATGCGACAGCAACAGTTTCACATCTTCGTGGAAGAAAGTCAGCTCACCTCCGGTCATACGGCTACGCGCGTGCAATCCGCGCAGATGATGCAGAAAAGATGCCACGGATGTGAGACGCAGTGAATATCCCATTGTGAGGTTAACTTTATCGAGCGATTCCGGAAGTGCATAAAGCAACGGCAGCAGCAGGTTCTCGTCGGGAAGCACCACCGCCACCTTCGCATCCTGCACCTCTTCTCCTCCTACCCGCTCTATGATTTCCGACAGCGAACGGGCGGCAATCTTTGTCTGCGCCGAATTTGAGGGTGAGGCTATCACCTTCATATCAGCCGGCATCTCGCTTACTCGATTCCGCTCTATCCAGTCCCGAGCCCAGTCCGGACTGGGGAAGTTGCGTTTGTTAAGACGCAGAAACATGGAGGCATCGCTCTCCTCCGACTCCAATATCGGACCGGTCGCGTCCCAGTAATAATCCACATACGCCTCTTTCTCATCGGCATAATAACCTCCGGCTTTGGCAAGAGCTTCAAACAGGAGCGCCTCGGTGGTGGATAGTGCGTTGAAACCTACGAAAATAATTTTCTTATAAGGCAGGAGATCGCGCCCTTGCTCAATCACATTCTCCAACGCACGTCGGTAAACCAGACCCTGGGTGGCGAGCCCTTCACTCTCAAGACTATCATTCAGCGAATGATAGAGCGGAGCCATAGCCTGCCACAAATACATAAAACGTTGCTTAATATCGGATTTTCCGGAACCTTGCGAGAAACTTTTCCAGAAACGCGACACATCGGCTGTGGAGGGTGAATATCCGAAGTAGCGTTCCAGCACCTCTATCTGTTCGTCGGTGAGGAAGTTTGAGGAGATTTCGCGATAATCACTGACGTTGGTGAACAAAGCATCGGCATCCACGCCATATTGATCAACCTCACTGAAATCCGACAGCAATATCTCTCCCCAGCTTCGGAACGCATCGAATTCAAGCAGATCGTTATCCTTGGCTTTGGAGGGTATTAGCTCCTTGTTGTTGCGGTAAATATTGAAGAGGCGGAAAAGCAGTTCGATGCGCGTGGCGGTTTCAAGTCCCGACAGCTTTTCCACCAGATCGGAGATCGACATTATCTCAGGAGCGAGACGCACCCGCGAACCAAGCTGGCGAGTAAGGGCGCGCCGGAAGAATGTTCCGGAACGCTTGTTGGGAAACACAAAACAGAATTCCGATATGTCATCGAAATTCTCAACGTAAGCCTTCGCAATCGAATCAAGAAACGTTTCAGCCATAAATATATGTTGTTTTTTGAAGTTGCTTAACCAACTTCATTGCGAAGATAGCTATTATTTTTGAGTATTTTAAAGGATTATCGTTAAAATTTATTACCTTTGTGATTGAATAGGATATATGCTGATGAAATTCTCTGATATTCCAGGACAAAAGGTAATAAAGGATGATTTGCGTTCGATGGCCGACAGCCGCCGGATGCCTCACGCTATTATGCTCAGCGGAGTTTCCGGTATCGGCAAGATGTGTCTGGCGCGCGCTTTCATGCAGTACGCGCATTGCGAATCGCCGCACGACGGCGAAGCTTGCGGTGTCTGCTCCTCATGCCGTCAGCACCAGTCGTTCAATCATCCCGATGTGCATTTCTACTTCCCGATAGTGAAGAACAAGGCTCAAAAGATCGAGACCTCCGAGGACCGTATCGAGGAGTGGCGCAAGATGCTTACCCAGCACCCCTGGATGCCGACAGAGCAATGGCTCGATATCCTCGACGCCGGCAACTCACAGCCCTCTATTTATGTCAACGACGCTGACAACATAGTGCGCGCCGACGCCTATTCCACATATAAATCACGCTATAAGTTCTTCCTCATCTGGCTTCCGGAGAAGCTTCAGCCTGCGGCTGCCAATAAGCTGCTGAAGGTTATAGAAGAGCCGACAGAGGGCACCGTATTCGTGCTCGTGTCGAACAACGAAGCGGAGGTGTTACCCACAATCTCTTCGCGCACACGCCGTCTGAACGTGTTGCCGCCCGAAGCTGAGGAGATAGCAAACTACATACGCAATCAATACCATCTCGATGAAAATGCTGCAAGAGAGATCGCACGACTTGCCGGTGGCAGAATATCCAAAGCCGATGAACTTGCCTCACACTCCGGCGAGCGCAGCGAATTCGAGGAACTTTTCAAGGAGATAATGAGAGCGGCGTATGGTAAGGCGCCCGGTAAGCTTCGCAACATCGGCGACAATGCCGCCGGCATGGGGCGTGAGAAACTGCGTCGTTTCTTCTCGTACATGACAAGCATGGTGCGCGAGAATTTCATCTACAACCTGAAGATGCCGCAGCTATCTTCGATGACAGCCGGAGAAGAATCCTTCTCGCAACGCTTCTCCCCCTTTATACACCACAGCAATGTCGAGGACCTCGTAAGCTGCATCGAAGAAGCCTCCGAACATGTGGAGCGCAACGGCAACTCAAAGCTCATCCTCTTCTCCCTCTTCCTCAGAATCATCCCTCTTCTCCATAAGAAGCCGCAATAAAATTGCAGCAAAAGCATTTATCGACCAGCAATTTGAATTACTAATAATACATTAACCAATAACCAATTATGAAACCTACACTTTTTATTCTCGCGGCCGGAATGGGTAGCCGCTATGGTGGTCTGAAACAGCTTGATGGTCTTGGCCCTTCTGGCGAAACTATCATGGATTATTCAGTTTACGATGCACTCCGCGCAGGATTCGGCAAAATCGTTTTCGTTATCCGCAAGGATTTCGAGCAGGAGTTCCGCGAGAAAATCATCTCCAAATATGAAGGTCATGTGCCCGTAGAGGTTGTGTTCCAGTCTATCGACAAACTTCCCGAAGGCTTCACTTACAATCCCGAGCGCACCAAACCTTGGGGCACCAACCACGCTGTCCTCATGGGTAAAGATGCCATCAAAGAGCCGTTTGGCGTGATCAATGCCGATGACTACTATGGTGCGGAGAGCTTCCAGCTCCTCGGCGACTTCCTCCGCTCTGTAGAGGGTAAGAAGAACTGCTACTGCATGATCGGCTTCAACATCGAGAACACACTCAGCGAGAACGGTGGTGTCAGCCGCGGTCTTTGCGAGGTTGACGCTGAAGGTAATCTCACCGGCGTTACAGAGTGCCACGGCATCGAGCGCAAAAACGGCAAGCTCATCCAGGTTGTGGAGGGTGAAGAAGTTCCCTTCCCCGAGGATGCAAACGTTTCCATGAATATGTGGGGATTCACTCCCGACTATTTCGACTATTCGGAGAGCGCATTCATCAAATTCCTGGAGGCAAACAAAAACGAGCTCAAAGCCGAGTTCTACATCCCCAGTGTTGTCAACGACCTCATTCAGGATGGCAAGATCGACCTCAAGGTTATCGGCACTCCCTCAAAATGGTTTGGTGTTACTTACGCTGCCGACCGCCCCGCAACTGTAGCCCAGTTCGACAAACTCGTAAAAGAAGGCATTTACCCCACACCCCTTTTCTAATTAGGAATTAGGAATTAGAAGTTAGGATTCATTGCTCCCCTTCCCCAGATCAGAAATTCCCTCCCCTCCGGGTGCCGAAGAAAATTCTATGGAATTGGATTTCCCTCCGCCCTCCCCTTCTGGCGCCGAAGAGAATTCTATGGAATTGGAAATTTTTCCAGATCAGAGATTGTGGCGCGAACGCAGTGAGCGCATTTCCCAACTTCTCCTTATAAAAAATCAAATATGAAAACCAAAATATTAGTTACCGGTGGCACCGGTTATATCGGCAGCCACACCGTGGTTGAGCTGCAGAATGCCGGCTATGAGGTTGTGATCATCGACAACCTCTCCAACTCCAATGCCAACGTCATCGACGGCATCGAGGCCATCACCGGCATCCGCCCCGCATTTGTAGAGGGAGACTGCACAGACATCAACACACTCCGCAAACTCTTCGAAGAGAACCCCGGAATCAAAGGGATCATCAACTTTGCAGCATCAAAGGCCGTTGGCGAATCAGTGCAGAAACCTCTGCTCTATTACCGCAACAACCTCAACACTCTCATCAACCTCCTCGACCTCATGCCTGAGTTCGGAGTGAAAGGTATCGTATTCTCATCCTCATGCACCGTTTACGGTGAGCCCGACAAGAACCCGATCGACGAGACCGCTCCCATCAAACCCGCCACCTCTCCTTACGGAAACACTAAACAGATTTCCGAAGAGATCATCGAGGATTACATCAAGAGCGGCGCCCCCATCAAGAGCATCCTTCTCCGCTACTTCAACCCGATCGGCGCACACCCGTCAGCAATGATCGGTGAGCTTCCCTTGGGTGTACCCCAGAACCTCGTGCCCTACCTCACTCAGGCTGCGGCAGGTATCCGTGCGGAGCTGACAGTGTTCGGCAACGACTACAACACCCCCGACGGCTCTTGCATCCGCGACTACATCGACGTTGTTGACCTTGCCAAGGCACACGTAATCGCAATGAAACGTATGCTTGATGGCCAAGACACCGATGCTGTAGAGATCTTCAACCTCGGCACAGGCCGCGGACTCTCCGTGCTTGAGCTCATTGACTCCTTCGAGCGCGCTACCGGCGTCAAGGTTCCCCACAAGATCGGCGCACGCCGTGCCGGAGACATCGAAAAGATCTGGGCAGACCCGAAGAAAGCCAACGAAGTACTCGGCTGGACCGCACAGGTTCCCATCGACGAGACAATGAAAAACGCCTGGGCTTGGCAATGCAAAGTCACCGCAAAATAATCGAGGGTATTATACTGAATCAACGTCAGATCCTCTATATCTGAAATTCAACTTAAAAGAGGATGAGCAGGAAGCCACACCGCTTCTCTCATCCTCTTTTAGCATCTATTTACTTACATTAGTAAACTTATCAGCGCGACTCAGTGGTGAGTGTAGTGAGGCGGCCGAGCAGGTAAGGCCTGACTTCCGACCAGCGATAGAAGGGGAAGCTGTCGGTTTTGCAAGGTATGGAGATCTCTCGCTCGTTGAGCAAGAATTTTACCAATACGTCTTCCGCTTCATTCCTGAAGAAGATCATCTGTATGTTGGAGGCCATCGGTGAGATCTTATAATCCTGGAACACTTCACAAATCTCCTCCGGATCACTCACGACGTGATTACATCCGTCGAAACCTAACAGAGCTGTCATGGGGATTATGTTCAGATCGTGTCCGAATCTCAGGTCTGCGCCAATCCGCTTGTCTGCTATGGCAGCATCCGCACGCTCAATCATATCATTGAGCAAGGGTATGCAATTTTGCAGTACTACCCTATTGCTGTAAGCACAATTGGAGCAATGCACATACATCCTGAAATTGTAAATTTTCCAGAGTTTGTAAAGTTCTTCATCCGTAAATAGATTCATAAAACCATTCTCCACATCCAAATTTTGCATTCCCGCGAATACATTATAAAGCTGGCAGGTGAAGTTGACAGGTTTAACATGCTCTTCAATAAATGCTGCATCGCTGAATATCTCAGGGATAATACGCTCGTATGGTGTTGTGCTGTTTCTTAGCTCCTTATATTCTGTTTGCCATCGGCCGTCGGCTTTATTATATTCAGCAAGTTCAGGTGTCGGATTGTTGATATATTTAGCATTACGCTCGCTGGGCTCCCTGACCACTCTCAAGTCAGGATTCTTTTCCTTGAGACTTTCCGTAAAGGCAGCCATACTCATGGCGCAGCGCATCACCATTGTGGAGTGCGCCGTTATCACGTTATTCCCGCTGAACACCTCCGGATAGGCATCGAACATGCGGGAGGCGATATGCTTGTGCTGACGCACTCCCTTTTCCGTCAAGTCTCCGGCACGCAATTTCGCAAAATCATAGAGTTTCGTCAATTCTTCAAATACTCCTTCCCCTTTTAAAGTCAGCGCATTGGACCCATGAGCCAATTCAAGAGTTTTCAAAGGTAAGGTGTAATCCGATTCTTTCAGGAGAAAACGGGAGCCATGTCGACCGATATGACTTATGTAAAAGGGTTTGTAACCAGCCGGAGCAGGAGTGACATTATAACAGGTATCCGGATAAGCGAAATATACGCCTCCTGCCTTATTCGGATTCTGCTTTATTTCATCATATATCTCATTTGCATAAACAGCATTTAACGAAAATATAACGCTGATTATAAATAATATCCTTCTCATTTCATTCATTGTCGTTTCTTTTTGCATTCCAAACCAATAGGGTCAACAAGTAATATCATTGGTGATGAAATCAAAAATCATATAAACTCATTTTAATTCTTAATTTGGTTTAAAACCAAACACTCTCTAAAACCAGGAGTTCCCTATTAAAGTCGTTTAACAGGGAACTCCATAACTAACATCTACCTATTCTGCAAGTCCTCAGACTCACTTACAATCTTCTTATAAACCTTATTTACCTGCTTGAATCAATCGTGAAGATTTCGGCTCCGCAGATAATCGAGCAAAAACTGCGGACGATCTGTCTGGATTATACGTGCTCCGAGATTATCGATCAGATAGCCGTAACCGTTGCTGAAATCTTTCAAAGACGCATCATCATCGTGACCTCCAGCCATAGTGTCCCAAAGCGTGTTATACCATATCAAAGATCTCCCTTTCAGAGAATCTTTCAACTTCGCGGGCAAAGGGTTTGAATCCTTCTTGTAAAGTAATTCAAACGCCACCGGGTGCATATCGCTAATGAATGTCTCGATCTGCGACTCCGCATTATCCTTATCCAGATTTACGATCGGCATATAGATAACATCATTCAAATATTCTCCATATTTTGCCTTGACAGCCTCAGCGGAATCATTACCTTTCATAATGATCTGCTTTGTGGTGCCGGTTTTCTGCATCAGGTCATAGACTTGATCAAAATACCTGTCAGCCTTATCCAGATTTATCATAATCTTCCCTTTGGCATGCAATAGGGCCTCCTCCAGAGTGGGCACATTGTGGATAGTGCGGATATTACAGCCGTTTTTCAATTTGAGGGTCTTGATATAAGCCATGGTTGTGTCGGCAATCAGCCCCTTACCTGTAGTGGTGCGGTCAAGTTTTGGGTCATGCATGAGTATCAGCACACTGTCTTTTGTGCGGTGAACATCAAGTTCCACAATATCCACACCCATTGCAATCGCATTGTCGATTGCTTCCAGCGAATTTTCGGGGAAATTACGCCAGTCGCCACGATGCGATGCCACAATCACCGAAGAAGTATCGCCTGAAAGGAGACGATTCCTGATTTTTGAAACTCTGTCTTGAGCAAAACATCCGAAGATGTTCGCGCAGCATAATAATGCTAAAAATATTTTCTTCATAACTGTCTTTGATATTTTCTATTTACAACGAAGACTTACCATCTTCCCACTTTCATCAGATACTTTTTCAGCCACATCGGATTATCGCTGAATATGATGTTGGCTCCTCGATTCAGAAGCCAGCCATAACTATTCTCGTAATCGGTCAGCGCCAGTTCATCGTCATGATTTCCATTATGAGAACCCCACAGGGAATTGATCCAGACTCTGTAACCTGCATCCTGAATTTCCGGAATCCTGCTCAACACCGGGAAATTATCTTTGGTAAACGAAAGAGCTATCACCGGGCAATTATAATTTGACATAAAGTCGTCAAGCTTGTCATTATCCGGCTCACCTTTACATACCAGCACCGGCATCAAAACCACATTCTTGAACAGATCGCCAAATTTACGATCCATGGCTTCGCGTTTCTCTGTGGTCCGGATAATTATCTGGCGCTCGCAATCATTTTTACGTGCAAGCTCAATTATCTCTTTTGCGTATGGTCTCCACTTATCAACCTGCATCAGGATCTTTCCTTTTGCAAGCTTGAACACCTCCTCCAGAGTAGGCACCTTCTGCCGGGTCACGACCCCGATCGGGCTAACAAGATTAAGAGCCTTGATTTCCGCCAACGTAAGATCAGAAACCTTCCCCTTACCAGTAGTGGTACGGTCAACGGTATCATCGTGCATAATCACCAGCACACTGTCTTTGGTCATCTGCACATCGATCTCTATACCATCTATCTTCTCGTCAATACATTCCTGGTATGCCTGCACCGAATTTTCAGCTGAGTTACGCCAGTTTCCACGATGAGCAAAGATCATGACATGGTCGGATTTGCCCTTATCTGACATATAGCCAAGAAGAGTATCAACCCGGCAGGGTGCATTATCCGCCCACGCACTGATGCACACTATCAGCATCGCCAATGCGCTTAAAGATTTTCTAAGCATAATTCTTCTGTTATTTTTGTATTGAAATTTATGCTCGGAGCAACCGAAATGCCACCCCGAGCATAAATATCACCTAATCGAAACTTGTACTATCGCTCCAACCCGGATTCTGCGTCAGCGCACCTCCGGAAAGAACACGCTCACTCGCCGGAATCGGCCAAAGATAATCTCGATTCTCATCCCAAGTGATTGTGATCTTGCCAAGAGCATGGATCCAGCCACTGTTTCCTCCGGTAAGCACCACATCTGTGCCAAGCTTCTTGGCTGTGCCCTTGAAGGAACCCTTGTCGCTGCTGTAAAGCAAGAGGTCATTAACACCATCGTTGTCCATGTCATATTCACCTTCGCCGCTGAAGTAGCAACCATAGAAAGGTTTGGTCAATTGCTGACCCTCTTTCCAACGGATTATATCATAGATGCGGAAGCCCTCCATGCAAAGCTCAATGGTGCGCTCACGGCGAATTTCAAGGATCACACCCTGATTTGCCGATGAGCAGTTGGGATAATACTCCTTCATCAGCTGATCGGGATTAGCATTCGCTGTGCTGAGGTTAAGGTCTGGCATATTGGCGCGTTTGCGGATACGGTTTATAGACTTGTCGAGATCTGCCTGAGTCAATGTTCCCAACTCGGCTTTAGCCTCAGCGAAATTCAGATATACCTCGGCGGTTCTGAACAAAGGGAAATCGGTGAAAGCCTTGTTGGCTCCGTCATAGGCCGCCTCACCTACATACTTTATAGGCTGATAACCGGTAAGCGCATTCAGTCCGTTCGGAGTCACTGCGGTGCCTCCCTTCTGCACATAACCGGGACAAAGCACGGTCTGCGCCATACGGGGATCACGCCCTGTCACTTCATTCACAAACTCCTTGGTGTCGTAACCGGGTTGAGCCGAATAGTAAGTGCCGTCGGCCATCAGGTAGTGATTCATGAATCTTCTTGTGAAGCCACAACGATCGTTAACGATATTGAACTGAACTCCGTGCATCACACTGGCTGTTGTGCTATAGGTTCTTGCAAGAATTACCTCCTCTGACTTCGCGGAATCGCTGTTGAAGAGATCGCGATAAGGAGTCGTGCCCTCCTCATAAAGTTTATAGCTACTCTGACTTATAAACTGCTCGGCAGCATCGGCGGCAAGCTTCAGGTACTCCTCCGAATTGGGGAGACCATGATATTTTCTGAATGTACCTTCAAATAAAGCTACGCGCGACTTCAAAGCCAGAGCTGTCCATTTAGTCACCCGGACCACATCATTCTTCGTCGGCAACATTTCAATTGCCTTATCAAGATCCTCCATGATATGTTCCATCACCACCTCGCGGCTATCACGTGCCTTGTAAAGCAGGTGGGTATCGGTAGTTTTGATCACCTGATCATACCAGGGAACATCTCCATAACGACGCACCTTGATGAAGTAGAAATAAGCCCGGTGGAAATATGCCACACCATCATATTGCTGTTTTGCAGCAGCATCCGTGCAACGATATGAATTCTGGAGATAATAGTTGATATCTCTCAGGCGAGTCCAGGTCCAACCACTCTCGTCGGCGGCTGAACGCTGTCCCATCATCACATCTCCCAACGAATTGTCGATCATATCGTCGGCATTCAGACCCGCTGCATTCTCGGCATTGTCGAACTGAGCATAGAAATTGTTGGTCCACAATTCCAATTGGGTCGCATTCTGGAAGTAAGCATCAGGACTGATTGTATCTTCCGGAATCTTTGTCAACTCACAACTTGTAACCCCCAACACAAGAGGCAACAACAGCAATTTATAATAATTTTTCATCTTTAATCGATTTTTAGGTCTTAGAATTTAAGATCAACTCCAACTGAGTATGAGCGTGAATAGCCGTAACCCACGCCGGTGCCGGCGTTATATGTCGACGACGTATTGGTAAGCTCCGGATCAACTGTTTTGGTATATTTCTTCAAAGGAGACCAATAGAAAAGGTTCTCCCCCGTGAAGTAAACGCGAAGCTGGTTGATAACCTTCTTGCTTTTCAATGGGATGGTGTAACCCACAGTAAGGTTTTTCAGACGCAGGTAAGCAGCGTTCTGTAAATATCGGTCGTTGACTACACCCAGCGCACCTCCGGAATATGAGGCATAACCACGCGGACGAGGGAAGTAAGCATTCGGATTCTCCTCTGACCACACATTCTTCATGAAATCAGTGTGGATGAAAGATAACGACGGGAATGAATACGGACCCCAGAAGTCGTAGGCATTCTGGGTAGGATACCAATCCTGTTTGCCAACGCCCTGGAAGAAAGCCGACACGTCAAATCCGAAATAACTCAAATCTGCACGGAATGAATAGTTATAACGCGGAAGTGAATTTCCGATCACACGCATATCACCGGGGTTATCTACGGTGCCGGAACCCTCTGAAATCACATTGTCTCCGTCGAGGTCGATGAACTTGACATCACCGGCCATCAGTTTTGACTCATTCTTACTGTTATATACACGCTGGTTTACTGCCTTATCATTGATCTGCGCCTGATATGCAGCGGCCTCTTCATCGGTAGCAAACAGTCCGGCTACGGAATATCCCCAGATTTCACCTAACACCTTTCCCTCATAATAGCTTGAGAGCAGACGGTCGGGGTTATTGTATTTGGTGATTTTGGATTTGTAGTCACCGATTGTGGCTGAAACACTATAGTTGAACGGACGTCCGGCAAGCTTGAACTCATCGTTCCATCTTACATAAAGCTCCCATCCGTTGGTTCTAAGATCCGCACAGTTCTCCTTCGGGGTTTTCGCACCGAAAACGGAGGGCAATGTCAGCGACTGAGTAAGCATATTCTTGGTGTCGCGGATAAAGACATCGGCAGTGGCACTCAAACGGTTGTTAAAGAATCCGAGGTCAAGACCGAAGTTGTAGGTAGTAACGGTCTCCCAGGTCAGAGCCGAAGAAATGGGATCTGATACAGATGCATAATTTGCTTTGTTCGCACCGTCGAATGTGTAGGAACTCATAATGTTGTCGGTAGCGATCTGGTCGAAATAAGCGTATGTATTCACCTGCTGGTTGCCCAAGCTACCTACCGAGAAACGGAGTTTACTATTGCTCCACACACTTGCCAGCTGCTCCCAGAAACTTTCCTGACTCATACGCCAACCGAAACTCGCAGAAGGGAAGAAACCCCAACGATCGCTCTTGGCAAATCGCGATGTTCCGTCGAATCGTCCGCTTGCCTCCACAAGATATTTACCTTGGTAATCATAATTGACACGCGCGAAATATCCCAACGTGCGATAAGCGGCGATAGATTGTGTAAGTGTCGTCGCTCCGGTTGCCACGCTGAATGAGCTCAGATCCTTGCTCAGCAGATCATCCTGTCTTACAGAGACCTGAGTGTTCCTGTCATCTTCAAACTGGAAACCGGCTACGGCTGTGAAGTTATGTGCATCTTTCCAAAGATGATTATAGGTTGCATACACATTCACGCTATGGCGGTTGATATTATTATGTATCTCCTGATAATAGTCCAGAACCGTTCCTGAGGTAAACGTTGTCATCTTACCGTTTTTATCCTCATAATCAAAGGGCATATTGCGGCGGTTGATCTGACGGTTGCGATAACGATATGAATACGATCCTGTAATAACAAGATCTTTAGTGATATCAAAATCCAACTGATTGGTGATGATCACATCTTTATTACCACGGGAGTTGCGCGCCTCGTTGGCGGTAAGGAAACCTCCGTGACCAGCACCTAACGGTGAGTTGGCACCGGTCATGGTGTTTACATACTGCACCACATTACCCTCCGGAGTGAAAGGCATGACTGCGGAGTTGATGTTGGATTGAAGGTTATGGATTGTGGCCTGCTCATTGTAATACCCGGCGTACTTGTATTCGGTAGCATTGAAGTTGAAGTTACCCGAATATCTTACAAATGAGAATAATTTGGCATTGAGTTTCGCCCTGAATGAATAGTTCTTGAAATTATCGTTATAGATCTTGAAAATACCATCCTGCGAGAGGAAACGTCCACTCACAAAGTAATTCAGATTCTTATTTCCACCGGTCACGGAAAGATTGTGTTCGGTTTCGGGGCGTGTCTTGCGATAGAAATAATCATACCAGTCGTAGTTGGCATAAAAACGCAATTTCCCATTTTCACGGATTGCCCACGGACGATCGGGATTCTCTGTCTTATCGTTACGGCGATCATAGAGCATCTGCATCTCATCGTCGGTGTAACCCCACATCTTCTTACCCTGATATTTCTCATAGAACTCATTGACAATGCTTACATGATCGTAACCGGTAGTGATGAAGTCGGTTGAGGTTGTGTTCTGGCGCCATCCAACACGACCCGAATAGTTTACATTTACTTTCCCATCTGAGTTCTTGCCACTTTTGGTGGTAATGAGAATCACACCAGAAGAAGCCTTCGCACCGTAGATAGCCGATGACGACGCATCTTTCAATACTGATATCGATTCAATATCATTGGGGTTGATCTGACTCAGGCTGACCTCCATACCATCACATATAACCAATGGTGACCCTCCGTTGATTGAGGCCACACCACGTATATTCACCGAATAATCGGAATCCAACGAACCTGTGTTGAACGTAAGGTTTACGGATGGATCCGCACCCTGCAACGCGCCGGCAGCCGATGAAACAGGACGATTGTTCAAGTCGTCAGCACCGATGGTTGACACTGCACCTGTCAGATTGGCACGCTTCTGCGTACCGTAACCAACCACTACCACGGCATCGAGCAACTGCGAATCTTCAAGCATTTCCACCTTGGCAAGACGCGCAGTGTTGGAAGCTTTTATCTCAACCGGATTATAACCTACGGAAGCGAACACCAGTGTCGCACCCACGGGAACATTATTAAGGGTGTAGTTTCCTTCAAGGTCTGTAGAAGTGCCCTGCTGAGTACCTTTCACCAATACGGTTCCGCCGATGATAGGCTCACCGTTCTGGTCAACCACTGTGCCGGACACAGAAGTCTTCGCTTCATCTTTCTTGGCCGTTGCTGTCGCCTCAGTGATGATGATGGATTTGTCTGACACTATCTTGTACGATAGATTTGTACCTGCCAATGCCTTGTCGAGCACTTTCTGCACCGGAGCATCTTTCAGGTTAATCGTGACGTGCTTATTTTTGATAAGATCGTCGCGATAGGAAAACACATAGTCGCTTTGTTTTTCGATCGACTCAAAAAGAGTCTTTAATTTGCCATTCTCTATACCAACTGTGACATTTCTATGGCTCTGCGCGAAAGAATCGACACATAACACCATACAAAACAGTAATAAGAATAGCCTCCTTGCAAAGTTTCTGTTCATGTATATTAGGTATTAAATGAAATGTTCGTCTAACTTTGTAATCGTTGCCGAAAAGTATTTGTCCCGATGATTTTTTATGTTCTAAAACATTTTTGCAATTATCCCGAATCTCTTAGGAGTTATCGCTTTTTTATCATAATTTTGCTGCGATTTTAATGTCGCATAAATTGGATAATTCATCAAACATATCAAACCTGATGCTTGTCAGATTCCTGAAAAGGGGGTCGCTCGACGCATTTAATTTGGTGTACCGATTATATGCACGAAGACTTATCAACT
This sequence comes from Bacteroides sp., assembly GCA_014802175.1. Taxonomy (GTDB): domain Bacteria; phylum Bacteroidota; class Bacteroidia; order Bacteroidales; family Muribaculaceae; genus Lepagella. Next base: position 66,204 of record JAAVCU010000017.1, on the reverse strand, counting down.
ATGTTGCCTGCGCCACTCAAAGCAAAGAGGATGCGGAGGAGATTGTCCATGATATTTTCATGAGCCTATGGAAAAAGCATGAAGAACTTGACGAGGATACGAATATCGCAACCTTTCTGTTCTCGATCGCTTACCGCCGGAGAATAGATTTTTTCAGGCATTCGCTAAACGCCCCTGTCTATGAAGATTATATGCTTTTCCAAAACGAACTGATAAGTGAAGATCGTAATCAATTGGAATATCGCGATTTCTGCAATCTACTGAATAAAGCACTCGATGCGCTTCCTCCGAAGATTAAGAACCTGCTGATACTTTCAAGACTCAAAGGTATGACAAATGAAGAGATTGCATCGCATCTACAGATTTCAGAGAAAACAGTCAGAAACAATATTTCAATCGGATTGAAACTTTTAAAAGAACAATTGGATATCTTAGGAAGCAACCTGAGTTTATAATTGCTGCAAATATATAACTATGGACGATAGAGTAAATAAATTCAAGAATGGGAAAATGAATTCTTCTGAGCTTCTCGATTTCAGGAAAGATGTCGGGATGATGAGCGACGAGGAACTAAGCTGCCATCTTGATGACGCCGGATCTCAGTTCTCTTTCACCTCTTCTGAGATCGATTCCTTACAGGAGAAACTTAACGCGGAGATTAAGACTGAGAAACACCGTCGCAATATCCGCCGCTTTCTCACGGCATGCGCCGCAGTGCTGGTTCCCACCATCATTGTTTGCAGCTTAGTGATGTTTAACAGCTATAACGACTTAAAGAAATATCAACCGTATATCTCTCAAGTAACTACAATTTCCACCGACAAGGGTGAATTTTCAAACACCATCCTGCCCGACGGATCCAAAATAGAGCTGGGACCCAAATCCTCTCTCTCTTATTCTCTGGAAACATTTAACTCCACCTACAGGCAGATTGAATATTCCGGTGAAGGAAGATTTAATATCGCAAAGAATCCGGATGCTCCGTTCACCTTGAAAATATCTGATTTCGAGATACGCGTGTTAGGCACTATCTTCTCCGTTTACGCACGTGAAGATAAAGATAAGGCAGAGATCCATCTGGAGGAAGGCTCGTTGCAGGTTGTGTCTATGGTGTCGGATTGCACGAAGCTGCTGAGCCCCGGAGAAACGGCTATTATTAACTCTAAAACCGGTGAGATTACAGTTATCGACGATTCTGTAAGATGCAAGCGTCTGGCAGGGAAATCCACTATCTATTTCTCATCCGCACAACTCGCTGAGGTTGCCGATGAACTTGAACTATATTATGGCAGAAGGATCCGTATCGATGAAAAGATAGAGGATGTGTATTTCACAGGATCCTTACCTACCGACAACCTCACTCAAACCATATATATCCTTGAGCATACGCTGGGAATTTCCATAATCTTTGATGACAAGGACAACAGCCTGAGATTTAATTCAAAATAATATCATCATGAAAGTAAAATTTCTTTTAATCCTGTCAATTCTTTGTTCGGCTCAGATTTCACATGCCGCCAGCAAATATATGACTCACAGAGCGGAGTATAAATCAAAGAAACCAAATCCTCCCGTCCGGAACATTCCGGGCGGGAGGATTTGCATTAGATATACTTATAAGTGTTATTTCACAGTCAGCTTGACAGAGGCCTGACGGCCGTCGGTAGTTTTGATTGTCAGCAGGTAGAGACCGGATGTTACATTATCAAGTCTGATTACCTTGTCGGAGTTTACACCGTCATAGGTGGCTATCATCTGACCGGAGAGAGTATAGAGCACTGCCTTGTCAAATTCAGTGCTGACTACAGTGTAGTCTACCGCAGGGTTGGGCGACACCGTGATCTTATCGGATTTCAATATCTCCTCAACACCGGATTCTCCGAAGTTGATCTCAGCCACATCTGAGTTGCCGGAAGCATATACCGAACGGATGCCCAATGTATGTGTGCCGGCTCCGACCGGATCAAGATGCAATTCCGTTTCCTCGGTGTTCATGATTGTCTTACCGTCAAGAAGGATCTCGTACTCAACCTCAGGTCCGGTAACAGCAGTATTGAGATCAAATCCCTTTCCAGATGAAATCTTGACATCATCCATAAAGAGGATGAATCCATCGGGAGAAAGAACATGCACTGTCACATACTTGGCGTTTGCCGGAACGGTGTAAGAATACTCAGTCCATACCTGTTTAGGCACATCAATTATTTCGCTGAGCCATTTGAATGCCTCCGGATCCGGAGTGGTTGTGGAGTAACCTACCTGGATAATCTCTCCGTAAGTCTGTGAATATCCACGTGCCCAGAAAGAGAATGTGAAGTCACTGTGATAGTTGAGACGAGGTGAGATAAACCAGTCATCGCTACCGGTGTATCCGGCAAAACATGCGAGTTCTGCATCGCCGGTATGCGGACGTGAAGCGGAACGTGCGTCGTAGATCGAAGGTTCTGTAAGTTTCGGGAAGAAAGCCATCATAGACATTGGCTGAGTGATTCCAGGGAAGCGGAAGTCAGACTCTGCAAATGTACGCGCGCCGTCGCCATCGACATACTGCCAGCCAATCTCGCCGGGCGATGCCACTGTGAAGGGTTCATGCTCTTCAAAGCCATCGACAATCTCTCCCGACTCGTTCCATGTCAGGTTGTAACCCTTCTCTTCATCACCATCAAACTCAATATTGACGGGAGTAGCTATAATCTCTTCCAATACAAGGTCGTAAGTAAACGATTTCTCTTCTCCTGAAAGATTCAGAGTCTTTTCGATTTCTGTGTAACCGGGAAGAGCTACAGTCAACTGATAAGCCTGACGGAAGATATCGTTGAATTCTACGTATCCTTCCGCACCAACCACGCTACTGTAGACATCACCATTTGATCCAATGATATTCACAGATGCGCCATCGGCCTTTCCTGAATGTGAATTAGTGGAAAGTTGGAGCTTGATATCAGCCTCCATATTCTTAAACAGATAGCAGGAAAGGGCATTGTCAGAAACGGATCCATCAGGATATACAGAAGCCACTGCGTACTGATAGCTACCAACGGGGAGTGCATTCCATTCAGCGTCTACGAACTCTGTGCCCTCAGTTTTGGCGGAAAGTTCTTTCCATTCTCCTCCGTTATCCGAACGCATAACTTTGTACGCCTGAAATGCAGGAAGTTCACCACGCGCCTCACCAACTGTTGTCACAGGATCGTTCTCTGCCGGATAGAGATAACCCTCCGCACGAATGAGCAAGTTGCCACCTACTGTCTCAGCATCCACATAAGAAAACTCTCCATTATTATAGTCTACAGAATACGCCACGGTCTTCTCCACTACCGGATAGCTTCTTGATGAATTATCGATTGCTATGCCGTGGAAGCCGGGATAATTAAGAGCTACAAGGCAACCGTTCGGTGCAGACACCGCCTCTGTAAGCTCATGCTCAAGCCATTCGCCATCTACATTTGCAATCGCACGCTCGCTGTAGAGGATTTTTCCATTCGGATTGCCCTCCTCGTCGAGGTCGTAGATGTAAAGATTCATGGTGTTGTGCGGTCCGCCTGCTATTGTAGTCATCCAGCTCACATTATGAAGCTCCATAGGTGTGCGGAATACATTACCTACAACGATTGTGCCAATAGTTGCCTCAAATCCAAACTGACCATAAATTTCACCGCTGTCATAGCGCAGGGTGGTCATCTTGTCCGGTCCATTCCATTTTAATGCCATACCGTTATCAGCAGCTTCCACTGCGGGGGCAGACGGTGAATAATGGGCGTAGCCTAATTCGATGTTACCGGTTGCCCAATCCTCATTAAGATCGGAAGAGGCAGTCGCAGCTGTGTACCACGGAGCCTTCACAAACAGAGTCGTCGGCTTGCTTACCACCTCTGCGAATGAGAATGCTCCATTCTCATCTGTAGTGGTCTTCAAAGGAGTATAACCTTCGAGTGCAATCTCCGCACCTGCTATTGTGTTTCCAACCGGGTCTACAACCTTACCGCTTATGTTATATACCGGAATTTTCTCAAGCGAGAATGTCAGATCCACATCAGCATCGGCCACCTCCACATTCTCCTTGCGTTCGGGCTCATAACCGAATTTCTCGGCTGTGAGAGTGTAGACACCGTTAGGGATGAAATCAAATTTGAACACACCGTTTTCGTCAGAGTTGGCAACAGCATGAACCTCCTCTACTGAAACTTTCACATCCGCAGCCGGATTTCCTTCAGCATCAGTAACAACACCGTAAATTGCCGAACCGCCGGACTGAACCATGAGAGTTACTACACTTGAATAGCGTGAGGTTCCCTCCTGTGTGAAGTCAAACGGATTTGTCACGGAATAACCCTTCGGATAGCAGTAAGCCTTGTTTCCCTCAAGCGGGCTGTCGTAATAAGGGAAGTAAACACCCGAATAATACGTAGCTCCCGCATTGTCAAGATTGGTTGTGACAAGCACAGCAAGGTTACGTCCGTCATAGTCAAACGACTGGTCGAAATCAAGAGCAAGGGTCATATTGCTGCCGCTTGCCATATCAACCTGACCGTCATAAACAAGCGTCATCTCCTCCTCGGGTATCCAACCATCGTTGGCCTTGGTGCGATCGGTATTTGCGAGATACACTTTTATACCCACCCCTTTCGGTGAAGAGTAGCTGGAATTGTAGGTGTAACGCAAACCGGTGATACGACCTGCCTTTATACCAATCTCCGAAGCGCCATAAATATCGAGTGTAGCACTGTATTTACCGGAATAAAGGTTGATAGGCTGATAGTAGGATGTAGATTTCTGTGTGCCGATGCGGAGCTCTTCGGGTGTACCGATCGGCATTACGGTAATCTCCAAGGGAGCGGTTTCGTTATCACTCGCGATCTCATCGGCTGCCCACTCCACCTTAGCAGAGAGAGAGGTAATTGCTGCCATCTCTTCGGTGAAATCTACCGACAACGGCACATCAGCGGACTCTCCGGAAGCCAATGTTTCGGAATAAAGAGCGGTTGTCAATTTATTGCCAAGATTGTCGGACAATGTTACAGTGAAACCGGTTGCATCCTCCGAACCACGGTTAACAACAGTGGCGGTATAATTGTAAGCATGGCCTACGATCGGTGCGGCGTTACCGTTAAGCGATGATGCCTGCAAGTTATGATCCACAAGTTTTTCAATCTCGAGTCTGTCGATAAGAAGATAGGAATTCCCTTTCGGAGTGATCTCATGAATGGCAAGGTAATAGTCGCCACCCTCTTCGATTTTGAATGTTCCCTCCACCTCTTTCGGCTCCCAGCAACTCGGGAATTCAATAGCGGAGAGAGCAACAACTCCTGATGCGGGATCGTTACCTTTCAGCACCACCAACTCGGCATTATGCGCCGGAGAAGTAATATAACGGAACTTATATTTATATGTGGCATTGGAATCAAACTCCATTTCACGGCTTACAAGCCAATCATCGCCGTCATTATTGGCGGTGGTGAAATAAGCGCCTGATGCTTTCGCCCATGAAAGATTTGAATAAGTCCAGGAATTGGAATCTTCATTTGCATCGAACACAGTCCACTGCGCCAGTTCCTCCTCGTCGAACTCAGCTTTGAAAGGCATGCCCCACTTCGGTCCGAGCGTAATCGCCTCTGACACCGCGGAAGCCGACGAGCCACAACTGTTGTTTGCCACTACGGTGAATGTATAAGCAGCGGAAACATCTATCGGTTCCTGCTCAAATTCAGTTTCCGTGATATTGGTGGCCACCTCCACGTTTCCGGGGTTTCGGATAACAGTGTAGGTTACAGCCGGGTCGGTCCAGCCGCCATGTTCACTTCCTTCCGAAGCATCCCATGATATGCGTGCGGAAGCGGGAGATAGACGGGTTACATTTAAATTAGTCACAGCTGCCGGGACATCTTTACCGATAAATCCGGAAATCACCGCCGGAGCACCATCTCCCTGCGCGTTGACCGCGAAAATTTTATAGACATGATTTGAGCCTAAGCCTTCATTGATAATATTATCGGTATAAGACTGCAACTTACCGGTTTCTCCGGCTACAGATGCAATCTCCTCGTCATCTCTATAAATCTTCACGGCAGAGATAGTCTTCAGGATTTCGCCACCGAATGTTTTTGAAGGATTCACCCAGCTCAAGATTGCGGAATCAGCACCATTCTCACCGGGAGTCAGTTTAAGATCCGAAACGGAAGCCGGAGCACCGGAGGCTGCAGCTGCACCCGGGATATAAAGACCGGCAAGCTGCGCATCAACAAGAGATTTGCATTCAACGGTATTACCAGTAGCAGGATCAATCTCAATCAATGTGGAGACATCCATCACCACTAAACCGGAATCACTGAATTTACGGACTCCTGCCGCCCAATATATCTTACCTGTAAGATGATTGAACGTCATAGTCTGGAAGTTGACAGGGAGATATCCGGTGTTTCTCACAACGGTGACTTCTCCGTTCAACTTATTGATCTTGCAAAACTCACCCGCCGCACTGATGCCATAGAGCTGACCATCCATAGAGACAGCAAGCGTATAGAATCTGCGATCGAGGGTAGCCAGCTGCTTCGTGGCAGCAGTAGCGAGATCTACCGTAAACAATATCGACTGCGAGTCACTTATCTTCGACACGCCGTACATCGTATTTGTGGAGTGATCGAATGTGAGGTCACTGATCAGATAACTGAATCCTTTAAGTTCACCGACAGTAGAATAGGTTGCTTTATCAAGATCCATCTTCACAAGATCAGCCGGCACTTCCGTTGTGCCATTCATACGCGAAGTAGCGATATAATAGGCATCTGTGGAGAAGGCACCGGCTGTAGAGGTTGTGCTGAAAGTCACCACTGAGGTGTAGGCAGCATCCTCGTCTCCGAGATAATTAAAACTAACCACGTGGTTATTCTTACGTGGTTCATTTTCGCTGAAAGCAAGAATTGCGTATGCCTCGCCGACATCCGCCGCCCGAGCAATCCAGGACGACAACAATGTCAATACAAGCAACGATAGCCGCTTCAGGAAACAGTTAAGTTGTTCGTGTTGCATAATTGATATTATTTAATTGTGTTTTATTATTCGCATTTTACATTGCAAATATACATATTATTTTTTATTCATACACCCATTTGACGCTATTTTAATCAAGAATCGTCCTATTGGAAACATTCTCCCAGCATAAACTAAAACTTTATGAATCCATTTTGGCTAATATTGAATAATATTTGGCGTTCTGATGAATCAAAAACAGATAATTTTGTAGCAATCTCAATGATTGTTGTCACTCATAGAGATTGCTTAAACGACTTTATTGTTAACCGACAAATCCTAATATCAATAATTATTATGAATAAAAGTTTCGTGTTATTTGGTATTGCCGCAAGTTTCCTCTTTTCAACAACAGCCAATGCCACAGAAGCGGAGATTCACTATGCTTTCAATGCCAAGAAAGTGATCCTGCCATCTTCGCAGTATACACCGGACGCTCCATATAAAGCGCTGGTGTGGGTGTTTAATGGAGACAATTATAACTCAGCAAATCACAACAAGATTCTTGCCACACCTTCCGCCGATAAAGCCGGAAACGAATGGTTCTCCATTGAATATAAGCCGGAGGAGGTGGCGTCCGGTTCCTGGAGCACTCAGACTGCCCCCTTCAGTTCGGATGAGTATTATCTCGGGAAAAAGTCCTACCGCTGGTCGCTCCCCGAAGTAATGGGAGAGATCTATATGCGACGCACTTTCACTGTAGATGAAACCGATTTCCCATCGGGAGGTATATATCTTGCCTGCGGTCATGACGATGCGCCATCGGAGTGGTATATCAATGGTGTGCTGGTTCACACCGCTGATGATGGCTGGAACAACGAAGAGTATGTGCTTCTGACCGATGAGCAGAAGGATCTTATAAAGACAGACGGTTCCGAAAATCTGCTTGCAGTCCATGTTCATCAGAATTGGGGTGGAGCGTTTGCAGACTGCGGTCTTTATGAAGCGGATATGAGTGTAAAGCGTTCGTTCCTGCCTACCCTCGAGGATGGCGCATGGCCCTGCGCATATTATTTCCTGAACTACAACTCCGATTTCAGCGATGCTGAGAATGCGGAATGGTATGGTGTTGAGGAGAATGAGAATGATTGGATTCAAGGTGTAGGTCCGTTCAGCAATGATAATAACATGTTTTTCACAACTGAGTGGGCGAGCCAGTTGCGCCCGATCCTTATCAGACGACATTTCACTCTTGACGCTGCCGACATAGCTATTATAAATGACTCTGAGCTAACTTTCTCCTGCAGCTACGACGAGGAGCCGATCGCTTATCTCAACGGATCGAGATTCTGGAATGCGTCAGGCTGGAATGACAATAACTATGCAAAGAAAATTCTTTCCGGCTCAGAGAAGGATCTTCTTGTAGAGGGTGATAACGTACTTGCCGTTTCGTTAAAACAAGGGGGCGGAGGAGGTCATGTAGACTTTGGTCTTTTTATCGAATCTCCTTATAACAATTCAGGATCCACTTCAGGCGTGGATAATGCAGAGGAATTCTGCAAGCCCACCGACAACCGGATATATAACCTCCACGGACAATATCTCGGCACTTCACTCGACGCTCTTAAGAGTGGCATATATATCCGGAATGGCAAAAAAATACTTAAGTAAGTGATAAAAATAACAATATAGCAACTATATGATTAACAATATGTATTGCAAAACTTTTGCCGCAACTCTGCTTGCGGCTGCAGGAATGTTCTCCGTGCAAGCTCAGACTAACGCTACAGTGGTCGACAAACCCGCAACGGGCACTTCCACAAACTACACCGGTTTCCGCGCTCCGCTCGTGGAAGCCCCGTTGGTGAAGCTGCCTGTTGGGGCTGTGCAACCCAAGGGTTGGCTCCGGGAATATCTCCTTCGACAGAAAGAGGGTCTTAACGGCAAGCTCGGCACGGTGAGCGATTGGCTTGACAAGAATAATAACCAATGGTTGTCGGATGGCGGCGACCACGGCTGGGAGGAGGTTCCCTACTGGCTGCGCGGATATAGCAGCCTTGCTTACATTCTCGATGACGAGGAGATGAAGAAGGAGGCTCAGGTATGGTTCGATGCCGTGCTTTCCAACCTTAAGGAGGATGGTTTCCTCGGACCTCGCAACTACGAGAATGGCAATCCTGAGCTTTGGGCTCAGATGGTTATGCTCTGGGCTCTCCAGACTTACTACGAGCATTCGGGCGATGAGCGTGTTCTCCCGACTATGACAAATTATTTTAAATGGGAGATGAATGTGCCAGATACGCAGTTCCTCAAAGGTCTATGGCAGGAGAAACGAGGTGGAGATAATCTCTGGAGCGTGATGTGGCTATACAACCGTACGGGCGATGAATCTCTGCTTCCGCTTATGGATAAACTTCACCGCAACACCTCAAATTGGACTATGAAGAATGACCTGCCCAACTGGCATGGTGTTAACGTTGCTCAGGGTTTCCGCGAACCCGCCACATATTATATGTATTCGAAGAATCCGGAGATGCTCGCTGCCACTTACAATGCTTTCAACACAATGCGTGAGCATTACGGTCAGGTGCCCGGCGGCATGTATGGTGCGGATGAGAATGCACGCACCGGATATTTCGACCCGCGTCAGGGTGCGGAGACCTGCGCGGTGGTGGAGCAGATGGCAAGCGATGAGATATTGATGGGAATCACGGGCGACCCGTTCTGGGCTGACCACTGCGAGAAGGTGGCAATCAATACTTATCCGTCCGCGCTCACTCCCGATATGAAGGCTTTGCGCTATATCACCTCCCCTAATATGGCTATCAGCGATGAGAAACTACACGGCCCGAGCATCGACAACAACCTCCGCGGAATGCTTTCGATGAGTCCGTTCAGCAGCCGATGCTGCCAGCATAACCATGGCATGGGATGGCCATATTATGCGGAGCACCTCGTGATGGCTACTGCCGACGGCGGTCTTGCCACTATGCTGTATGCCGCAAACGAGACAACGGCCAAGGCCGGTGCTGACGGCAAGATAGTGAAACTGACTCAGACCACCAACTACCCCTTCGATGAGACAGTGACAATAACACTCAACGCCGATAGCAATGTTGAGTTCCCTCTTTATCTCCGCATCCCTGCCTGGGCAAAGAATGCTACTGTAAAAGTTAACGGCGAGGCTGCCGCTGCTGACAATTCAGCCGGTAAATATGTTAGTCTGAACCGTGTATGGAAAGATGGAGACAAAGTTGAACTCACTTTCCCGATGGAGATGACAGTCGACACCTGGCAGCAAAACAAGGGCAGCGTATCGGTTAACTATGGTCCCCTCACCCTCTCGCTGGCTATTGATGAGAATTTTGAGCAACACGACAGCCGCGACCCCAATTTCAATCAGGACGACTCTCATTGGCAGGAAGGTGTGGATGCATCGCTCTGGCCCTGCTACGTTCTTAAACCGAACTCTGACTGGAACTATGCTCTGAAACTTGACAAGGATAATAAACCTGCCGGTTTCAGTGTCAGAAAAAAGGAATGGCCTGCCGACAACTTCCCCTTCACCCTGGAGAATGTGCCGTTTGAATTCACGGCCACTGGTGTGCAGGTTCCCTCTTGGGGTTACGATGAGACAGGAATGACTGATCTCCTCCCCACAAAATACGCTCCGCGCGCCACTACGGAAACTACGCTTAAACTCGTGCCGATGGGTGCCGCAAGATTGAGAATCTCCGCTTTCCCAAAAGCCGAATAACCGAAGGGGCAGTTATGCGATAACTGCCCCGAAATACCGGAAATAAATAAGGGTAAGCTCAACGCTTACCCTTATTTATTTTTATTTAATCAGCCATTTATCTGCGGAATCCGCCTCCGCCGCGCATCTGGCGCATCATCTTCATGGGATTCTTGACGGAGGTTGCCATCTTCATCATCTTACGGGTGTCCTCGAATTGCTTGAGGAGTTTGTTTACATCCTGCAAGGTTGTGCCCGATCCTTTGGCGATGCGCTGACGGCGTGTGCCTTTGATCACCTCCGGATTCTGACGCTCGTATGGAGTCATGGAGTGAATGATGGCCTCGATTCCCTTGAATGCAGAGTTGTCTATATCAAGATCCTTGATCGCCTTACCCACTCCGGGTATCATGGCTGCAAGATCCTTGATGTTACCCATCTTCTTTATATTCTCGATCTGCTTCAGGAAGTCGTCGAAGTCAAATTTGTTTTTCTTGATCTTCTCCTGGATGCGCTCAGCCTCCTTCTGGTCGTAGATCTCCTGCGCACGTTTGGCAAGTTCGACGATATCACCCATGCCGAGGATACGGTTGGCCATACCTTCGGGATTGAATTCCTGAATATCTTCGAGTTTCTCACCTGTTCCGACATATTTGATCGGTTTGTCGACTACGGCGCGGATCGAAAGCGCCGCACCACCACGGGTGTCACCATCGAGTTTGGTGAGGACAACGCCGTCGAAGTCCAGACGATCGTTGAATGTCTTGGCGGTGTTGACAGCATCCTGTCCGGTCATGGAGTCTACCACAAACAGGGTCTCCTGCGGATTGATGGCTTTCTTGATACGCTCGATCTCATCCATCATCTCTTCATCGACTGCCAGACGTCCGGCGGTGTCGACAATCACGAGATCATGACTGTTGGATTTCGCATATTCAATTGCGTTCAAGGCGATCTGAACGGGGTCTTTGCTATCTTCCTCAGTATAAACGGGAACATCAATGCTTTCGGCAAGCACACGCAACTGCTCACGTGCTGCCGGACGATATACGTCGGCTCCGACGAGCAACGGACGTTTACCTTTTGCCGATTTGAGTTTGCGGGCGAGTTTACCGGCGAATGTGGTTTTACCTGCACCCTGAAGACCCGACATGAGGATTACTGCCGGACGACCTTCGATGTTGAGCGGAGCTTCCTGACCACCCATCATCTCGGTGAGTTCGTCGTGAACGATCTTCACCATAAGCTCTTTAGGCTTCAAGGCGTTGATTACGTTCTGACCCATGGCTTTCTTCTTGACCGTGTCGGTGAAAGATTTAGCCACCTTGTAGTTAACGTCGGCATCGAGCAGAGCTCTACGCACATCCTTGAGGGTTTCAGCCACGTTTATCTCCGTGATCTTTCCCTCTCCTTTCAATATCTTAAACGACCGCTCAAGGCGCTCCGATAAATTCTCAAACATCTTATCTTAGGTTTTAGGCGTTAGGGTTTAGGTTTTAGACTGCCCGTCTCCGGCAAATTGCGTTAGGGCTTAGGTTTTAGACTCTCCGTCCCCGGCAAATTGCGTCAGGGTTTAGATTATCCGTCCCGGGCAAATTGCACTTGTGCAATGACTCCGAAGCGGCTACGGGCAATCAGATCTGATTTGTGGCAGTGTCCGGGAAGATCACTTTCGGCTTCCATTCACGTGCCTCCTCGGGTGTCATCTGCGCGTAGGTCATGATGATTACCACATCTCCGGGCTGCGCCTTGCGGGCAGCCGCCCCGTTGAGGCAGATTACACCGCTTCCGGGCTCGCCGGCAATAACATACGTATCGAAACGCTCGCCGTTATTGTTGTTTACGATAAACACCCGCTGACCAGGAAGGATATCAGCAGCCTCAAGCAAGCGGCTGTCGATCGTGATGCTTCCGATATAGTTGAGATTCGCCTCTGTCACGGTGACACGGTGAATCTTCGATTTCATCATTTCTATCAGCATGATTCCGGTTTTCGATAGGTTATGTTGTCAATTAAGCGAACTTTGCCACAATACACTGTGATGCACCCAACGATCCAAGGGCTTTCGTCCCATTCCTCAACGGGCAGGAGTGTGCGCGCGTCTACAATCTCGAAATATTCCACTTCAAGCTCAGGCTGAGAGTTAAGATGCTCCACTACTGTGTGATGAGTGGCGCGGACATCATGCTCTTTGGAATATTCCACACTATATTTGAGGGTTTTGTAGATTTCCGGAGCTATGGCGCGCTGCGCTTCGGTAAGCAATGCGTTGCGGCTCGAGAGGGCCAGACCGTCGTCGGCGCGCTTGATGGGACAGGCGATTATATCGACATCTATACCCTCTGTGCGGATCATGTTACGGATCACGGCAATCTGCTGGAAATCTTTCTCTCCGAAATATGCACGGTCGGGACGGCAAAGTCTGAAGAGCAGACTCACCACTTGCGCCACACCCTGGAAGTGTCCCGGACGGAATTTACCCTCCATCACCTCGGCAGCTGTGCCGAGATCGAATTCGTGACGCGTCTGATTCTCGGGGCCTCCGGGATACATCTCCTCGACCGACGGAGCGAACACCGCTGTCACGCCTGCCTGGGCAAGAAGTCTGAAGTCTTCCTCCTCCTTGCGCGGATAGGTTGCGAGGTCGTTTGCATTATTGAATTGAGTGGGATTGACGAACACACTCGCAATCACACAGGGATTCTCCTTCACCGCGCGCTCCACGAGCGACAGGTGACCTTCATGCAGGGCTCCCATCGTGGGCACAAGCCCGATCTTCTCACCCTGCTCTTTACGAAGCCCCACAAAATCGAGGAGCTCGGCAACTTTTCTAATTATTACCATAACGTTTGTCTGACTATATCTGCCCCGAGGAGCAACCTCCACGGATCACGGCAACTCACCGGTTACTGTTTGCAGATACTTTTTCAACCTGCAAAATTAATCAAAACTCGTTAATATTTAAATATTGATCGCGGTTTTTTAACCAAATTGGGCTTTTTCACATATTTTAAGGTGCATAAACCTGCTAATATGCGCACTTTTACCGCTTATCTCGATTTTTTTTATTAACTTTGCAACCGCTTGGAGTGTGCTGTTAGATTTTCAGCCTTTCCAACCAGCAAACCGAGAAATATGGCAAAGCAAAGAATACTTTACGTCTCTCCCGAAATAGCACCTTACCTGCCCTCTTCCGAGATAGCGCAGTTAGGGCGCGCGTTGCCCACCGCCTTCCACGGCAAAAAATATGAGGCAAGGACATTCACTCCCAATTTCGGAAACGTCAACGAACGTCGTAACCAGCTTCACGAGGTGATTCGCCTGAGCGGCATCAACATCCCTATCCGCGATGCTGACCACCCTCTCATCATCAAGGTTGCTTCTATGCAGCCTTCGCGCATACAAGTCTACTTCATAGACAACGACGATTATTTCCAGAAACTTGACTCTGACGTGGACAACGTCGGCTCGAACCGCCCCGACAACGACGAGCGCGTGATTTTCTTCTCGCGAGGCACCGCCGACACGGCGCGCAAACTCCGCTGGGAGCCGAACATCCTGCACGTTTCCGGCTGGATCGGTGCGCTTGTGCCCCTTTACGTAAAGAAGGTTTTCTCTGACGGCGTCTCTTTCAAAGACACCAAAATCATCTACAATCTCCTTGATGAAACTCCCCCGCAGGTAATTGATCCCGAATTTGTGAGCAAACTCCGCGAGGATGGTTTTAAGGATGAAGACATCGCGGCTTTCGCCGATATGCCTGCCAACACCAACCTCCTGCACAAAATCGGTATCGCAAATTCCGACGCAGTAATCTTCAACAACCGCACTCCCGACGAAGAACTGGTGGAATACGCCAAATCGCTCAATCTTCCCATCCTGTTCCTGAATCCGGAGGAGATGGAGACCGAAAAATATCAAGAACTTTACGAATCCCTCCTGAATAATGAAGCTTAATTCCCTTTACGCCATAATCATTGCCCTCCTCGGCATCGGTGCGCTGACATCTTGCGAAGACAACACAAGTCCGATCGGTGGTTCGCTCGTTAACAACGAAGTGAAAATCACCGTCGACACGATTGAGATGAAACTTACGGCCTCAAGCGTTTATGAAGCCGATTTCGATTCACGCACACAGACCAAACTGCTCGGCAGAATCAATGTGCCCGAATACGGTTCGCTCGACTGCTCGTTTGTGAGCCAGATGCTGACAGCCACAAAGATGAATATTCCCGACTCAATCAAGGTTGAGGATGTGGATTCAATGAGAATGGTGCTCAAGGTGCCCCGAGGCTCACTCACGGGCGACTCTCTCGCTCCGCAGCAGCTGAAGGTGTTCGGACTGACAAAACAACTGCCGTCAGATATCGACAGTTCGTTTGATCCCACAGGTTTTTACGACCCGCAGAATCCGTTAGGAATCAAGAGCTATACGCTCTCAGCCCTTTCCATGAACGATTCCCTGTTCCAGCTGGGTTCGGATATCTCCATTCCGGTGATGATGCCGCGCAAGATGGCGCAGGATATTTTCACTCAATATCGCGAGAAGCCCGAGATCTTCCAGTGGCCGCAGACTTTCGCCCAGTACTTTCCCGGCGTTTACGTGGAGCAGAATTTCGGCAACGGTTGCATCGGCGTAATCTCGAATATGGAATTCTGGCTCTATTGGCGCTATCAGAAGCAGGTATATCAGAAAAAGGATGATGACTCCGGAGATTATGAATACGTATGGCAGACTGCCCGCGATTCCGTCTGCCTCATGTCTTCACGTCCGGAGGTGCTTTCAGCTAACCGCGTGGTGTATAAAGTTTCCGATTACCTGAAGAATCTTGCCGACAGTGGTAAATCAATCATAACAACCCCGGGCGGATATTATGTTGACATCAATTTCCCTGCCCAGCAGCTGATTGACCAGTACGACAGGGATCTCTATTCCTCGGCGGTGGTGTCCAAGCTCTCGTTCGAGATTCCAGCCAAAGAGGTGAAAAATGACTATGGTCTGCCCGTTGCCCCTCACCTTCTGATGGTTAAGAAATCGGAGCGTGAGGCATTCTTCCGCGAGAATAAAGTTCCAGATGGCAAGACATCGTTCTACGCCCCCTACGATGAGGAAACCGGCAGCTATACATTCACCGGTATGCGCGATTATATCCTTGAAATCATCAAGAACGGCAGCGCCAGTGCAGAAGACACTGAGTTCTCTTTGATTCCGGTGATAGTAACCACGGAAGTTGTGCAAGGTTACACGTCGACCACGACATACGTTACTGGCTGCTCTCCTTATATAGGACGCCCGACAATGACCGAGCTTGATACTGATAACGCAATTATCCTGTTCACTTATTCACGTCAGACGATTGAATAAGCATCATTTGGAACCGAAGAGATAAAATTAGGCAAACGAATGTTGTCGATTATTCTTTTTAGTCTTCTTTCCTTCTTAACCGGAGCTGAGGTTCCGGGAGAGGCTCAACGTGCCGAACTGCTGTTCGTGGGCGATGCGATGCAGCATCAGGCTCAACTCGACCGCGCCAAAGAGCTGGGAGGAGACAAGTATGACTATTCGGACTGCTTCACACTGATAGCGCCTGAAGTGACGGCAGCGGATTACGCCGTCTGCAATCTGGAGGTGCCATTGGGAGGCGGACCCTCTTATAGCGGTTATCCCTGTTTCTCAGCTCCCGATTCCTACGCCCGGGCACTGAAAGATGCGGGCTTCGATATGTTCCTGACAGCCAACAATCATTGTCTCGATCGCCGCGACAAGGCAGCTCGCCGCACTCTCGTTGCCCTCGATTCGTTAGGCGTTGACCATATCGGCACATTCCACGACGCTGCACAACGCGAGAAGCTGGTGCCGTTCATCAAGAATATCAACGGAATAAAGTTCGGTTTCCTTAATTACACCTACGGCACCAACGGCATCGAGCCCAAGGAGGGTATTGAAGTCGCGCTTATCGACCGCTCGAAAATGGCAGAGGAGATTCGCAAAACCCGCGAAGCCGGAGCCGAGATTGTGGTTGTGGCGATCCACTGGGGGGTGGAGTACGTATTGCTCCAGAATAAGAATCAGGAGGATATCGCACAATTTCTTACCGACCAAGGCGTGGATCTCATAATCGGCGGCCACCCGCATGTGATCCAGCCGATGAAGATTGTGCACAACGACAAAGAGAATAAAGATGTGCTTATTGTGTATTCATTAGGCAATTTCATCTCAAATATGAAAACCGCCGACACACGTGGCGGCGCTCTGGTGCGCGCAGTAGTGGAGCGCGATGCCGATGGCGTTGCGCGATTAAAGACGGCGGATTACGACACTTTCTTCTCGGCAAAACCCGCCGGCGGCAGATCTAATTTCAAGGTAATTCCCTCGTGGATGCCGGAGAAGATACCGGCCGGTCAGAAGGCGCATTGGGAACTGTTCGACCGCGGTGCGCAACGCATATTTAACAGTCATAATGTAGGGGTGGAGCGCAGACACAACGACTGACACAGCGCAGTAAGCACCCACAAAATATTATACTAAGTAATGATCCAGACCAATAACCTTTGCATGCAGTTTGGAAAGCGTGTGCTTTTCCAGGATGTGAATCTGACTTTTAACCGTGGCAACTGCTACGGCATTATCGGTGCGAACGGCGCCGGTAAGTCCACTTTGATGAAAATTCTTTCAGGTGAGCTTTCACCTACACACGGCACCGTGACTTTCGGACCGGGCGAACGCCTGTCGGTGCTTTCACAGAACCACTTCGAATTCGATGAGTGTACGGTTATCGAGACTGTGCTCCGCGGACATACAGTGCTTTGGGATATCATGCAGCAGAAAGATGCCATCTACGCCAAGGAGGATTTCTCCGACGAAGATGGAATCAAGGCTGCCGAACTTGAGGAGAAATTCGCTGAACTCGAGGGCTGGAATGCCGAGAGCGATGCCGCAGCTCTACTCTCGGGACTCGGCATCAAGGAGGATCGCCACTATATGCTTATGAAGGATATGAGCGCCAACGAGAAAGTGCGCGTGTTGCTGGCAAAGGCACTTTTCGGTAATCCTGACAACCTCCTGCTCGATGAGCCTACCAATGACCTTGACCTTGAGACTGTGACATGGCTGGAGAATTACCTTGCCAATTTCGAGAACACAGTGCTTGTGGTGAGCCACGACCGTCACTTCCTGAATGCTGTGTCGACTCACACTCTCGACATCGATTACAATAAGATTAATATCTTCGCAGGAAACTACGATTTCTGGTATCAGTCCTCACAGCTTGCGTTGCGTCAGCAGCAGGCCGCCAACAAGAAGGCTGAGGAGAAGCGTAAGGAGCTGCTTGAGTTCATTCAGCGATTCAGCGCGAATGTGGCTAAGAGCAAACAGACCACAAGCCGCAAGAAGATGCTCGAAAAACTTAACGTTGAGGAGATCCAACCCTCTTCACGCCGCTATCCCGGCATTATTTTCACACCTAACCGCGAGGTGGGTAACAAGATTCTTGAGGTTAAGGGTCTGAAAGCAACTGTCGACGGCGAAGTGCTTTTCGATGATGTGAATTTCCAGATTGAGAAAGGTGATAAGGTTGCGTTCCTGAGTCGCGATCCGCGTGCCATGACCGCATTGTTCGAAATCATTATGGGTGAGCGCAAGGCTGACGCCGGTGAGTATGAATGGGGACAGACCATTACCACAGCATATCTCCCGCTCGACAACAGTAAGTTCTTTGAGACTGACCTGAATCTTGTTGACTGGCTTTGTCAATACAGTTCCGATTCTTCGGAGATTTATCTCAAGGGATTCCTCGGTAAGATGCTCTTTAGCGGAGAGGAAGTGCTTAAAAAGGCAAGTGTGCTTTCCGGAGGTGAGAAGATCAGATGTATGATCGCGCGCATGATGCTGACGGATGCAAACACTTTGGTGCTTGACTCTCCGACCAACCACCTCGACCTTGAATCGATTCAGGCATTCAACAACACGCTCCAGAGCTTCAAAGGTGTGGTCTTGATGTCCAGCCATGACCACGAGTTTATCCAGACTGTCTGCAACCGCATCATCGAGCTTACACCGAACGGAATTATCGATAAGATGATGGATTACGACGATTACATCGTGGACGAGAAGGTTGCCGCTGCGCGTGAGCGTCTCTACTCCTGATCTTTTTTAGTGCATAATGATACCAAGAGGCTGACTATTTCAGCCTCTTTTTTGTTATATTATGAAGAAGCCCTCGTTGTGGGCTAATAAAAAGTTGAATCCGCTATGAAGAAATTATATCTGCTGCCGTTCGCGGTTTTGCTGCTCGCAGGATGCGAGGACAATACCGAGTCACTCCCTACTCTTTCTGACAAAACTTATGAAGGTTTGTCGGAGCTAAGCCTTATTTATGATGAAGCGCCGATGGTGGGTAAATCCGCAACGCTTTCGGGCGATGTTCTGACATTTGACTCAAAGGTTGATTTCGGTTCGTTCTCCGAGGCTCTGAAAGCATTGCCTCCTGTGCCCGGTCCGGGTGTGCTCCCCGGCTCCCCCTCTTTGTCATTAAAACTCGCATTCGCGCCGAACAAGGATAAATATTCAATGGCTGGATCCGGCGAGACTGATTTTGTAACTTATTCTTATCTCGGCAGTCTTACGGAAAGCAAGGTGGATTTTAATTTCTATAACGTAAGATTGAAAGACGCTCACATGGCAGGTAGAGCATGGAAACCGACACCGGTTAACTTGCAGACAGGCGCCTCCCCATTTCATATAGTATGGGAGACATCACAACCCGGATTACTGGAATATTTCGATGGCAGTATCGAAGATGCCATCAAACTTCTTGCCACACTCCCTCTGATTCCGGCTTATAACAACACCGCTTACATGTCGGCGTCGCAAATGATTTCAAGTGCCGTGCAGGCTCTTGCCTTTAATCCTGACGGCAATCTTGTGGTTACATATCTGCAGACGGCAAACGGTGCGGCGCAGTTCGCACAGGCACCTCTCTGCATGTTGCAATACCTGCCACAGGGGGAATCGACTGTAAGGATTTATATCAACCCTACAGATCTAGTTTCGCAAATACTGATTAACAATACAAACAAGCCCAATATTCCGGAGCATCCGTTCGGCAAATCAGCCACACGCGCCGATGCTTCAGATGGGATCGGGTCTCTACTCGAACTTTTCACTCCGGAAGAACTTGAGGTGATACTGGCCAACGCTGCTCCTCTCCTGAGTCAGGGGATACCGATGCAATATACTATGAATTCATCCTCAATGGAGTTATATCTCCCCACAGAGGTGATGATGCCGATAATCAAAGGGATCATTATACCTTTGCTATCCAAACCGGAGGTGCAGCAGATGCTTATAGCCCGTGTCGAACAAAACGTCTCACTACAGCCTTATCTCCCGATGATAAAAGGCTTATTACTGGCGTTACCGCTCATAATGGAAACCACAACCAAAGCTGAGATCGGGCTCTCCCTCACTGCAATATAATTAGTAATTAGTAATTAGCAATTAGTAATTACTAATTCGCCACACGTTATCCTTCCACTAATTCACCATACGCGTTATCCTTCGATTTCCATAAGTTCAAGCAGGCGCATCTCGGCTTCGTCAAGACGCGCTATCACCTCTCCTATCCTTTCACCTGCGGCAATGATCTCGTCATTGCTCAGTGAACCGGACGAGAGTGATTCCTCAAGGACAGCGCGCTCTGCGGTAAGCTCCTCTACCTCTTTCTCCAGTGCTTCCATCTCGCGTTTCTCCTTGAACGACATCTTACGTTTCTCCTCAGGGGCTCGCCATGTGGCTTTACCACCTTGCCCTGTGCCTTGCTTTCGAGCAAGCTCCTTCTCGGCAGCAATGCGTTCACGCTTCTCGCGCTCCTCTTCTGCAACACAATGCCTATAGGTGGAATAATCTCCGGGGAAATCCTGCACTTCGCCGTCGCCTTTGAACACAAACAGATGATCGACTATGCGATCGAGGAAGAAGCGGTCATGACTCACCACAATCACACACCCCTTGAAATTCACAAGGTAATCTTCCAACACAGCCAATGTCATTATGTCAAGATCATTCGTTGGCTCATCAAGTATCAGGAAGTTGGGATTGCGCATCAGAACAGTGGCGAGATAGAGTCTGCGACGCTCACCACCACTCAACTTATATATATACTTCTGCTGTGTCTCGGGAGTGAAAAGAAACTGCGAAAGAAACTGCGAAGCCGAGAGCCGTGTCTTGTCGTCGATGCGCACCTCTTCTGCAATCTCACGTACTGCATCTATCACTTTCTTCTTCTCATCGAAGTCGGTCATTCCCTCCTGACTGTAATAACCCCAGCGCACGGTCTCGCCGATATCGAAACCACCCGAATCAGGTTCAACCAGACCCAACAGCAGTTTTATGAACGTTGACTTGCCGGCACCGTTATCTCCTACTATCCCCACCTTCTCATAACGTGCGAAATTATAGCTCCATCCGTTCAGGATATGTTTATCGCCAAACGCCTTCTTGACATCCTTGGCCTCAAAAATCTTGGAACCGATATAGGAAGAGGCGGTGCCAAGCGACACATTCCGTTCATTCAGATTGACACGACTCTTTTTTTCAAGCTCGTGGAAATTATCAATGCGGTATTTTGCCTTGGAACCCCTGGCCTGCGGCTGACGACGCATCCACTCCAATTCCGTACGCAGCAGATTCTTGACCTTCGCCAGTTCTGCTGAAAGATTCTCATGACGCTCATCGCGCTTACGGAGATAATAGTCGTAATTACCATCGTATGAATAGACGCGCCCACGGTCAATCTCTATAATCTTATTGCATACCTTATCAAGAAAATAGCGGTCATGGGTCACCATCAGCAACGTCACCTTCTGCTTGGCAAGATAAGCCTCCAACCATTCGATCATATCGATATCAAGGTGGTTGGTAGGCTCATCAAGTATAAGCATCTCAGGCTTTGATAAAAGCACACGCGCAAGCGCTACGCGCTTTGTCTGCCCGCCCGACATTTTCCCCATCGGCTTGTCATACTCCGTGATCTTAAATTGCGTAAGCAACTGGCGTGCGAGATCCACTCCATTTCCCTCTTCATTATCCTTCACATCAAGCGATGCATAATCCAAAGCCGTCATCTCCGGATCAAAAGGTGGAAGTTGCTCCAGATAACCTACACGTATCCCGTTGCGGAACGTAATCTTACCTGAATCATAATCCTCTTTTCCGGCGAGGATATTTAGAAACGTAGTTTTACCGGCACCGTTTCTCGCCACGATGCCGATCTTATCACCTTGAAACACGCCTAACGAAACATCCTCAAACAGGACACGATCGCCAAACGATTTCATCAATTGCTCAATCTGCAAATAAATCATCAGAGTCTAATTAAATTTACATCACACCGCTGCAATTATACCTCACACGGCTGCGATGACTTCAATTTCCACAAGAGCCTTCTTGGGAAGCTCCTTGACTGCGAACGCGCAGCGAGCCGGGAACACAGCCTTGAACTCCTCGGCATAAACCTCATTCATGGGAGCAAAAAACTCCATATCTGCCAAGAAAACAGTAGTCTTGACTACATTATCGAGAGTCGCACCGGCCTCTGCCAAAATAGCTTTGATATTCTTGATCGACTCACGTGTCTGAGCCTTGATATCAGCAGGCATCTCCCCGGTTTCTGCATTTATTGGCAACTGACCGGACACAAAAATCAAATTACCCGCCTGCACAGCCTGGCTATAAGGTCCGATAGCCCCGGGAGCGTTTGCACTCTTAATCTCCTTCTTCATATTGAAATCTAATGTTAAAAAAGTAAATACTGGTCTGTTTATCACAAACAAAGGGATCTGTTCCACACCGCCCCTATACGAAAAAAGGATCAATCTTAATGTTAGACTGACCCTCTCCTGGTTTGTTNNGAGCCGCGAGTGGGACTCGAACCCACGACCTTTTCGTTACGAATGAAATGCTCTACCAACTGAGCTATTGCGGCTAATTGCATCATCCTCTTTGATTTTGCNATGCAAAGTTAATAAATTTTTCCTATATTTCCACTATCCGGGTACATTTTGGGTACATTTTTAGTACATTNGTGCCAATAANTTNAATTAGTTTANNCGACTATTNATAGTGTNAATAACTTTCTTTNGTGTTAATAATCTAGTGTGAATAACTNTAATTAGTTTGAANAACTTCTACTAATAACTTCCAATAGTATCCCCNAGAATATCTCTCATCGGCTGNCGTGAAACCTTCGNCCTCACTGACCTTCCNTTACCGGAGCGGGATTTCNTCCCCGTTCTCTTCTTCTTATCTTTTCTCAAGGTCGATTTCGATTCANATTTTTCTNTNGTGGTTCCTGATTTTATGGTTTCAGCACCCCTCTCACCCTTCCTATCCAAGCTATTTAAGCTATCCAAGCCATTCNAGCTATCTCTGCNATTCGAGCTATCCCTGCNATCCAGGCTATCTCTGCTAACCAAGCTATAAAAGCTATTATTCNCCTNATGGTTGCCGGAGCCGCCCCCATCNCATCTACCAAGAAGCCANAGGAAGATTCCTATGACCACGATGANTATCAACAGCACCCACGCACCTTTTCGCTCTTCAGCNCGCATCTGCAACTAATTTCTATTCAATCTCCTTTTTGAGACAGGAAATTTCATTTACCNTCCAGAAGATCCGGACGNANACGCTTCGTGCGCTCCAAAGCNTGCTCATAGCGCCATTCCGCNATCTTAGCCTCATGGCCNGAAAGAAGAATATCCGGTACTCGCCANCCCTTATACTCCGCCGGGCGCGAATATACCGGTGGCGCCAACAGATTATCCTGAAAAGAATCGGACAATGCNGACTGCTCATCACCAATCACACCCGGGATNATACGCACAATTGCATCCGCAATCACACAAGCNGGCAGCTCGCCACCNGTNAGCACATAATCACCGATCGAAATCTCCTTAGTTATAAGATGCTCCCTAACNCGCCAGTCCACACCCTTGTAATGACCACANAGAATAATTATATTCTCCACCATAGAGAGTTGATTAGCCATAGGCTGATCGAACTGTTCACCATCGGGCGACGTAAAGATTATCTCATCATAATGACGCTCCTCCATTAGCTTTGAAATGCACGCATCGATCGGAGCAATCTGCATCACCATACCTGCTTCCCCGCCAAAAGGATAATCATCNACTTTACGATGTTTATTNGTTGTATAATCCCGNAGATTATGCACATAGATCTCNACAATCCCTTTATCCTGCGCCCGCTTCAGTATGGAGCAATTCATAAACGGCTCCACCATTTCAGGCAANACTGTCAGTATATCTATTCTCATCCTTNAAATTTCAATAGGTAAACTTAAGAGGATGTGCCAAAATTAAATTTTTGACACATCCTCTTACTGTTGTGTATATCTTAGAATAATCTGTCGATATATTACTCAGCCTTGGGAGCTTCCTCTTCAGCCTTAGNTGCTTCAGCAGCGGGAGCCTCAGCAGGAGCTGCAGCTTTCTTAGAGCGTGAACGGCGAGTAGTCTTAGCTTTCTTAGCTGTTGTAGCTTCGAGCATGTTCTCGTTGAAGTCAACGAACTCGATCATGCACATCTCNGCGTTGTCACCAAGACGATGACGAGTCTTGAGGATACGGAGGTATCCNCCGGGACGCTCAGCCACTTTCTCGGCGATAACACCGAAAAGCTCTTTAACCGCCTCTTTGTTCTGAAGATAGCTGAACACAAGACGACGGTTAGCCATGTCGTCTTTCTTCGAGCGAGTGATCAGAGGCTCAGCGAAAACGCGNAGAGCCTTGGCTTTAGCCACAGTCGTGAAGATTCTCTTATGCTGGATAAGAGCGATCGCAAGGTTGGTAAGGAGCGCGTCGCGGTGTCCTTTCTTACGACTGAGGTGGTTGAATTTTTTATTATGTCTCATTGGGAATTAGTCTTTATCTAATTTATATTTTGAAATATCCATTCCAAAGGAAAGGTGAAGCTTCTCAAGAAGCTCGTCGAGTTCGCTGAGCGATTTCTTTCCGAAGTTGCGGAACTTAAGCAGATCGTTCTTGTTGAAACCAACAAGTTCGCCGAGAGTCTCCACTTCCGCACTCTTCAAGCAGTTGAGCGCGCGGACTGAAAGATCCATATCCACGAGTTTCTGCTTAAGGAGNTGACGCATGTGAAGCACTTCCTCATCGAANTCTTCAGGAGCATCCTCCTGCGGAGTNTCAAGAGTGATCTTCTCATCGCTGAACATCATGAAGTGCTGAATCAAGATCTTTGCAGCCTCCTTCAACGCCTCTTTAGGCATGATGGAGCCATCNGTAGTGACCTCGATNATCAGCTTCTCATAGTCAGTCTTCTGCTCTACACGGTAGTTCTCCACATAGTATTTAACATTCTTGATCGGAGTGTAGATGGAGTCAATGGCAATCTCATTGAGATCCTTGCCAGAGAGGAGCTCGCGATTTTCATCGGCGGGCACCCATCCACGACCCTTGTTGATGTTAAAATCCATCTGGAAGCTTGCCGAGGGATCAAGGTGGCAAATCACCAATTCGGGATTCAACACCTCGAAACCGGAAAGAACTTTACCCAAGTCGCCTGCAGTGAACACATCTGTGCCTGAAACAGTGACTGTGCCCTTCTCTGTCTCTTGATCCGCGGTAATTTGCTTGAAGCGCACTTGCTTTAAGTTAAGAATGATGTTTGTCACATCCTCCTTCACACCGGGGATTGTATCGAGCTCGTGAGCAACACCATCGATNCGGATAGAGCAGATAGCGAAACCGTCGAGCGACGACAGAAGAATGCGGCGCAGAGCGTTTCCGATAGTCTGACCATATCCGGGCTCGAGCGGACGGAATTCAAATTTTCCGAACGAGTTGCTCGACTCAAGCATGATCACCTTGTCAGGTTTTTGAAATGCTAAAATTGGCATGGGTATCTTATTGTTTATTATTTAGAATATAACTCGACGATCAACTGTTCTTTGATTGTCTCGGGGATGTCCTCGCGCTGCGGGAGATGGAGGAACTTACCGCCCTTGATGCTCTCATCCCATTCGATCCAGGGATATTTGCTGTGNTTGAAACCAGCAAGAGCGTCTGCGATAACTTCGAGTGATTTTGATTTCTCGCGGATAGCGACTACATCACCGGGGAGCACCTTGTATGAAGGGATATTTACCGGATTGCCATTCACAGTGATGTGCTTGTGNAGCACAAGCTGACGAGCTGCGGGGCGGGTCGGTGCCATTCCCAAACGATATACTACATTGTCGAGGCGGCTTTCCAGAAGCTGGAGAAGAACCTCACCTGTAATGCCCTTGGTGCGGGCTGCTTTCTCAAACAGATTGCGGAACTGACGCTCCAACACTCCGTATGTATATTTTGCTTTCTGCTTCTCGCGCAACTGCAAGCCATACTCTGATGTCTTGCGGCGGCGGTTAGCACCATGCTGTCCCGGCGGATAATTTTTCTTAGCCAGAACTTTGTCTTCGCCATAGATCGGCTCACCGAATTTACGGGCGATCTTTGTTTTTGGTCCTGTGTATCTTGCCATTTTTTCTTTTCTTTAATTAAAGCGGCCCTTGAGCTTCTGATCCCTTAGCGCAGCCGCGACCGTCGAGAGAAAGGTTTTGTGACAGTCTATTCGCATTCAGGATCCGGCTTGCGGACTCTTGTTGATTATAATCCGTTATGTTGATTATTATCGGTCCAGTTNATTATTAGACTCTTCTCCTTTTGGGAGGACGGCATCCGTTGTGNGGAAGCGGAGTAACGTCTACGATCTCGGTCACCTCGATACCTGCACCGTGTACGGTACGGATAGCTGACTCACGACCGTTACCCGGTCCTTTTACGTATGCTTTCACCTTGCGGAGACCCAGATCGAATGCAACCTTTGCACAATCCTGAGCTGCCATCTGAGCTGCATAAGGTGTGTTCTTCTTAGAGCCTCTGAAGCCCATCTTGCCGGCAGAAGACCAGGAGATAACCTGACCCTCGCTGTTGGCCAGACACACAATGATGTTGTTGAAAGAGCTATGCACGTGGAGCTGGCCGATGCCATCAACCTTGACATTCCTCTTTTTTGCTGCGACTGTCTTTTTTGCCATACTTTAATTATTTTACTTAGTAGCTTTCTTCTTGTTAGCAACTGTTTTCTTACGTCCTTTACGTGTGCGCGCATTGTTCTTTGTGCTCTGACCGCGCAACGGAAGACCGAGACGATGACGGATGCCACGATAGCAGCCGATGTCCATCAGTCGCTTGATGTTCAACTGAATTTCTGAGCGAAGGTCACCCTCCACTTTGTAATCGCGCTGGATAACTTCACGTACGGCTGCTGCCTGTGCGTCTGTCCAGTCTTTAACCTTTATGTCGCGGTCAACACCTGCTTTTGTCAGAATGGTGTTGGCTGCGCTTCGGCCGATACCGAAGATGTAAGTCAAGGCGATCTCGCCTCTTTTATTCTGCGGCAAATCTACGCCGACGATTCTTACTGCCATAGGTATTCTACTATAATTTTTTGCAAAGTTAATAAATCATGCCGTCAAAATTAAATTTTCTTGCATAATTTTGACGTAACACCCCCTTTTTTCACCTTTTTAACCCTTNTTATCGAGATTTTCCGGTCNTAAAGGGGACGCCGGCGTATTATCCTTGACGAGTTTTAAATTTAGGATTCTTTTTGTTGATTACGTAAAGACGACCTTTGCGACGTACGATTTTNCTGTCGGCGGTGCGCTTCTTCACTGATGCTCTAACTTTCATATCTTNTTATTTTGAAAGAGTCTGGGTTATTTATATCTGAATGAAATTCTTCCCTTGCTGAGGTCATAGGGAGACATCTCCACTTTAACCTTGTCGCCCGGGAGGATTTTGATGTAGTGCATTCTCATCTTACCCGAAATGTGGGCTGTGATCTCATGTCCGTTCTCAAGTTCTACTTTGAACATTGCGTTGGACAGCGCTTCGAGAATTACTCCATCCTGTTCGATTGCAGCTTGTTTTGCCATATTATTCCAATAATTTGATTGATTATCTGTGATTACTTCTTTGCAGCCAGAGCCTCTTCGATATACTTAAACGTNGTAAGNATNTCAGGCTCCTCNGGCGTGATAGCTANGGTGTGCTCGAAATGTGCCGAGGGCTTTCTGTCGCGTGTGCGGCACTGCCATCCGTCGTTCGAGATCACTATGTTTTTGCTGCCGAGATTGATCATCGGCTCAATAGCTATAACCATTCCNGGTTTGAGCACAGGTCCGATTCCGCGGCGACCGTAATTCGGCACCTCCGGATCTTCATGCATGCTCTTACCTATTCCATGGCCACACATCTCGCGAACNACACTGTAACCATGTCGCTCGCAATATGTCTGCACGGCATTGGCAATATCACCGATTCGCTTTCCTGCCTTGGCAGCCTCGATACCTTTATAAAGGCTCTCTTTAGTTACCTTGAGCAATTGAGCGGTTTTCTCTGCAATTTCGCCAACAGCGAATGTATAACAACTGTCGCCACAATAACCGTTAAGNTCAACCACNCAGTCNGTGCCGATGATGTCACCTTCCTGCAATGTGTAGGCCGACGGGAAACCGTGAACCACAGTCTCATTCACCTCAATGCAAAGTGTACCGGGAAAGCCATGATAACCTAAGCACGAGGGCTTACCCCCGTTATCGAGGATAAACTCTCTTGCTATAGTATCAAGTTTGAGGGTTGTCACACCGGGAGCCACCCATTTGGCAACTTCCCCGAGCGTGCGGCTTACAAGATCGCAAGCCCCCTTCATAATTTCTATTTCCTCAGCTGTCTTGAGATAAATCATATCAAATCGCCAACGAGTTACAATTCATTAATAGACCCGGTTGCCTGTGGTTCGACCGGCAATGCTGCCGTCTTTCATCAGACCGTCGTAATGACGCATCTTCAGATGACCTTCGATGATGCGAAGTGTGTCGAGAACCACACCAACAAGAATCAACAGTGATGTTCCTCCGAAGAAGGAGGCAAAGTTACGGTTCAATCCGCAAATGTGAGCGATCGCGGGAAGAATAGCCACGATGCCAAGGAAGATAGAACCGGGGAGCGTGATGCGCGACATGATAGAATCCAGATATTCCACTGTCGGTTTGCCGGGCTTGATGCCGGGGATGAAACCGTTGTTACGTTTCATATCCTCAGCCATCTGAGCGGGGCGAACAGTGATTGCGGTGTAGAAATATGTGAACGCCACAATCATNAGGAAATATATGAAGTTATACCAGAATCCGTACATATCNGTCAAAGCTCCGAAAAATCCTGTGTGATTAGTGCTGAAGCCTACCAAGGTTACAGGGATAAACATGATCGCCTGNGCGAAGATGATAGGCATTACACCGGCAGCATTAACCTTCAAAGGTATATACTGACGGGCGCCACCATACTGTTTGTTGCCCACAACTCGCTTAGCATACTGCACGGGCACCTTGCGTGTTCCCTGAACGAGAAGCACNGCACCGGCAATAACNGCGAGAAGGATGACGATCTCAACCAGGAAGAGAACGAGTCCACCACCCTGAGAGTTCATCAGACGTCCGGTAAACTCCTGAATGAATGCTTCGGGAAGACGTGCGATGATACCGATAAGGATGATGAAGGAGATGCCGTTGCCGACACCCTTCTGGTCGATGCGCTCACCGAGCCACATGATGAACATGGAGCCGGCAGCAAGCACGATCGTCATGAACACCACTGTCAGAACGCCCATCTCTACATGACCGCCTGCAGCNGATACCTGATATTTGAGGTTCATCAGGTAAGCCGGACCCTGGAGCGCAAGGATAAGCACTGTGAGGTAGCGGGTGTATTGATTGAGCTTCATNCGACCGCTCTCACCCTCACGCTGCATCTTCTGGAACGCGGGAAGNACCATACCCAGAAGCTGGATCACGATCGAAGCCGTGATGTAGGGCATGATACCGAGCGCGAAGATCGAAGCCTGAGAGAATGCACCACCCGAGAACATATCGAGCAGCTGCATCAAGCCGTCGGAAGTGAAGTTCTTCAGCGCCATGAGCTCGTCGGGATTGATTCCCGGCAAGACCACATAGCATCCAAAGCGATAGATGATCACAAGCAGCAACGTGATACCGATGCGCTTGCGAAGATCATCCACACTCCAGATATTTTTAATTGTTTGAGTAAATCCCATTGTAAATNATGTTATAATTTGGTTACGGTTCCACCGGCAGCTGTGATAGCTTCCTCGGCAGTCTTCGAGAATGCGTTAGCCTCAACCGCGATAGCCTTGGTGATAGCACCGTTGCCGAGCACCTTAACCAATGCGTTCTTGGATACGAGACCAGCCTGACGAAGATCATCAACCGTAATCTTGGTGAGGTTTGAAGCAGCTGCGAGAGCCTCAAGAGCATCGAGGTTCACTGCTTTGTACTCTACACGGTTGATATTTTTGAAACCGAATTTGGGCACACGGCGCTGGAGAGGCATCTGACCTCCCTCAAAACCTACCTTGTGAGAATAGCCTGAGCGAGATTTTGCTCCCTTGTGACCGCGAGTAGATGTGCCGCCGTAGCCTGAGCCTGTGCCGCGGCCTACGCGTTTGTTACCCTTGTTGCTTCCGGGTGCCGGTTGTAAATTATGTAATTCCATTTCTTACGNCTGTTTTAGAGTTTTGTCACTTCAACTAAGTGGTGAACTTTCTTCACCATTCCCATGATTGAAGGAACATCCTCCTTGATCACGGAATGATTCATCTTATGAAGACCGAGCGCATCGAGCGTGAGCTTCTGCACTTTGGGAGCGTTGATACGGCTCTTGATCTGTGTGATTTTAATCTGTGCCATGTCTGTGCTTATTATTTGCCGTTAAACACTTTTTCTACTGACACACCGCGGTTCTGAGCAACCTGAGCCGGGCTGCGGAGCTCATCGAGAGCTGCGATAGTAGCCTTCACAAGGTTGTGGGGGTTGGAAGAACCCTTAGACTTTGCGAGCACGTCAGTGATACCTACACTCTCAAGCACTGCACGCATTGCACCACCGGCTTTCACTCCGGTACCCTCTGAAGCAGGCTTCAGGAAGATNCGTGAGCCACCGAACTTGGCGCTTACCTCGTGGGGGATAGTGCCTTTGTGAACGGGAACCTTGATAAGATTCTTNTTAGCTGTCTCNACNCCTTTNGCGATNGCNGCNGTNACNTCATTNGCNTTNCCGAGACCCCAGCCGATTACACCATCCTCGTTACCTACAACTACGATGGCTGCAAAGCTGAATGCGCGACCACCCTTTGTTACCTTGGTAACGCGGTTGATTGCCACAAGACGGTCTTTCAATTCCAAATCATTTGTAGACTTGACTCTGTTNTTTCTCTTTGCCATGATTCTAATTTAAAATTTAAGACCTCCCTTACGGGCTGCATCGGCCAATGATTTAACTCTGCCGTGGAAAAGATAACCGTTACGGTCGAAAACAACTGTCTCGATTCCTTTCTCCTGAGCTTTCTTAGCAATCTCTTCGCCAACTTTGGCTGCAATTTCAGTCTTAGTGCCTCCTTCAAGACCTTTCGATGAAGCTGCGCAGAGTGTTGCNCCGGCCAAGTCATCGATAAGCTGAACATAGATTCCCTTGTTGCTGCGGAACACGCTCATGCGGGGACGCGCTGCAGTACCGGAAATTTTACCGCGNATACGGGTTTTGATCTTATTTCTTCTTGCTATCTTGGATATCATAGTTCCTCAATTTTTATTTGGCATTAGCCGATTTTCCACTCTTGCGACGGATAATCTCGCCAACAAACTTAATACCTTTACCCTTGTAAGGTTCAGGCTTGCGAAGTGAACGAATCTTTGCGCATACCTGACCGAGAAGCTGCTTGTCGCTGCTCTCGAGGATGATAAGCGGGTTTTTGTTACGTTCTGCCTTTGCTTCTACTTTGATCTCTTTGGGGAGCTTGATATAGATGGCGTGAGAGAAACCGAGAGAAAGCTCGAGAACCTGACCTGTGGCAGCGGCACGATAACCGACACCTACAAGCTCCATCTCTTTCTTGTAGCCTTCAGACACTCCGACAACCATGTTGTGTACCAACGCGCGGTAAAGACCGTGCATGGCGCGGTGCTCTTTGTCGTCGCTCGGACGAGTCAGCACGAGATGGCCATCTTCCTCTTTGATTGTGATATCGGGATTCACCTCCTGTGAGAGTTCCCCTTTCGGACCTTTTACGGTCACTACATTGTCTTTAACCTGTACGGTTACGCCGGCAGGTATCTCAATGGGTGCTTTACCAATTCTTGACATAATACCTCCTTTTTTTAATAAACGTAACACAATACTTCGCCACCGATCTTACGCTCTTTAGCCTCTTTGTTGGTCATCACACCCTGTGAAGTTGAAAGGATTGCGATACCAAGGCCATTGAGAACGCGGGGCATCTCTTTGTAACCTGTATACTGGCGAAGACCCGGACGAGAAACGCGGTGAAGATTCTTGATTGCGTTCACTTTGTCGACCGGATCATACTTCAGAGCTATTTTGATAGTACCCTGGGGGGTATTGCCCTCCTCAAACTTGTAGTTGAGGATATAGCCCTGGTCAAAAAGGATCTTTGTGATCTCTTTTTTCATTTTTGAAGACGGAACCTCTACCACGCGGTGTCCTGCGCGGATAGCGTTTCTCAATCTTGTCAAATAATCTGCTATTGGATCAGTCATTGTTTAGATTGTTAAATTGATTCAGATATACTGAACAATATTTAATACTCTCTTAAATTTTCTGTTATTGTTCGGCCTCCCGGTCGCGGTTGGCATGCGTCCGCCTTCTCGTTATCGGCGGAGCCGGAGGCCGCCGGCAATCGTTAGATTACCAGCTTGCCTTTTTCACACCGGGGATGAGACCAGCGCTCGCCATCTCACGGAACTGAATTCTGGAGATACCGAACTGGCGCATATATCCCTTGGGACGACCCGTGATCTCGCAACGGTTGTGAAGTCTCACCTTTGAAGCGTTCTTGGGAAGCTTCTGAAGTTTGGCGAGTGCTTCGTAATCGATGTTGCCTTCAGCATCAGCGAGAGCAGCTTTCTTCAAAGCAGCTTTCTTCTCGGCATATTTTGCAACCATGCGCTGACGCTTTACCTCGCGGGCTTTCATTGATTCTTTTGCCATGTCAAATTATTTTTTGAAGGGAAGACCGAATTTCTTAAGGAGTGCGAAACCTTCCTCGTCAGTGTTAGCTGAAGTCACGAAAGTGATGTTCATACCCTGAAGTTTCGGCACATTGTCAATGTTAATCTCGGGGAAGATGATCTGCTCTGTGATACCGAGAGTGTAGTTGCCTCGGCCATCAAGCTTGGAGTTGATACCCTTGAAGTCACGGATACGGGGAAGGGCTACCTTCACCAGACGCTCCAGGAATTCATACATCTTGTCGCGACGGAGTGTTACCATTGCGCCGATGGGCATTTTCTTACGAAGCTTGAAGTTAGAGATATCTTTCTTTGACAGCGTGGGAACGGCTTTCTGACCTGTGATTGCAGTAAGCTCGTTGATTGCAGTCTCGATGAGTTTCTTATCCTGAGTAGCAGCACCCAGACCCTGGTTGATGACGATCTTCTCCAGGCGGGGCACCTGCATGGGTGTCGAGTATTTGAATTCCTCGGTGAGCTCAGGAACTATTCTTTCCTTATAGTCTTTGCTGAGTGTTGTTTCCATTACTTGATCTCCTCTCCTGATTTTTTAGAATAACGCACCAATTTGCCGGCTTCGTTGAGCTTGCGGCCGATACGTGTCGGCTTGCCGGATTTGGGATCGATTACATTCAAATTAGAAATATGCACGGGAGCCTCCATTTTGATGATGCCACCCTGCGGATATTTGGCGCTGGGCTTGGTGCTCTTAGACACGATGTTGATTCCTTCAACGATAGCGCGCTTTTTGCTTACCTGCACGCTAAGCACACGCCCGGTCTTGCCTTTGTCGTCGCCGGCATTGACATAGACCATGTCGCCCTTCTTTATATGGAATTTTGCCATTTTTTGATTACGGTTTAAGACGATTAAAGTACTTCAGGTGCAAGTGAAACAATTTTCATGTTTGTTGCACGCAACTCACGGGCTACCGGACCGAAGATACGGGTACCGCGGATCTCTCCTGCGTTGTTGAGAAGCACGCACGCGTTGTCATCAAAACGGATATAGCTTCCATCCGGACGACGGATCTCTTTCTTTGTGCGCACAACTACAGCCTTCGATACTGTTCCCTTCTTAACATCTGAAGAGGGGATGGTGCTCTTTACTGTCACTACGATGATGTCACCAACGCTGGCGTAACGACGGCCTGTACCGCCAAGGACATGAATGCAGAGAGCCTCTTTTGCTCCACTGTTGTCCGCTACTGTCAATCGGGATTCTGTCTGGATCATGATTACTTAACTTTTTCAATGATTTCTACCAGTCTCCATCTCTTGGTTTTGCTCAACGGACGGGTCTCCATCAGGCGGACTGTGTCGCCA
Organism: Bacteroides sp.; assembly: GCA_014802175.1. GTDB lineage: Bacteria > Bacteroidota > Bacteroidia > Bacteroidales > Muribaculaceae > Lepagella. The sequence goes on along the minus strand of JAAVCU010000017.1, from coordinate 31,994 downwards.
ACAGAGCATTCGTTGTTTTCATCGTGAGCATGATACTTCTTTGTCTTATTGACAAATTTTCCGTAAATCGGGTGTTTCTCTTTCCACTTGATCTCAACAGTGATAGTCTTATCACATTTGTTGCTGGAAACAACCCCGATTCTCTCTTTTCTCAAATTTCTTTTCTCTTCCATTTGTAAAAAATAGTTTTACGGGATTACTTTACTTCAGAAGCGGCCTCCTTGGCGGCGGCGATTTCCTTCTGGCGCAACACTGTCTTCAAGCGGGCAATATCGCGACGATCACGAGTGATCTTCGCGGGATTGTCGATGGGAGATATCGCGTGCGCTACTTTCAATTCACGATAAGCCTTCTCTGCAGCCTCTATCTGTGCTGTCAGCTCCTGAATGCTTAATTCCTTGATTTCTTCCTTTTTCATTTATGTTAATTATCTCTGTTTGTTGTTTTCTCGTTTAACGCCCCTTAAAGAGCTCTAATTTACGCGATTAAATGCAAGTTAATCTGGGCGGAGCGACTGTTTCGCACCTCCGGATTCAACTTGCAAAATCCATATTTTCCGCAAAGTTACTGAATTATTTGCTATTATGAAAATTTTTAGGCTTTTTTTATCGCTTTTTATAAAAAAAGTTAAGTTTCACCCGGCGAGCCGGATAAAACTTAACTCGATTTTATTAGATGTTCTGTGAGGGATCGTAGTCGCGGCGAACCACAAACTTGGTGATTACCGGAAGTTTCTGAGCTGCCAGACGAAGTGCCTCTTTTGCAACATCGTAAGGAACGCCCTCAACTTCGATCAGGATGCGTCCCGGAGTAACAGGCGCAACAAATCCCTCGGGATTACCTTTACCTTTACCCATTCGGACCTCTGCAGGTTTCTTAGTGATGGGTTTGTCCGGGAAGATGCGGATCCAGATCTGACCCTGACGCTGCATGTAACGAGTAACGGCGATACGGGCAGCCTCGATCTGACGACCGGTGATCCATTTAGAATCAAGTGTCTTGATACCGAACGAACCGAATGCAAGCTGGTTGCCACGCTGGGCCTCACCTTTCATACGGCCTTTTTGTGAACGGCGGTATCTGGTTTTCTTAGGTTGTAACATATCTTATTGAGCTTTTATCGGTTGTTGTTTTTCTTGTTGCGGAAACCGCCTTTGCGACCGCCACCCTGCTGACGACCGGTCTCTTTCTGACCGATAGCGTAAGTCGGGGTAAGTTCTTTCTTGCCATAGATCTCTCCGCGGCAGATCCAAACCTTGATACCGATGATACCAACTTTGGTGAGAGCCTCAACCAAAGCGTAGTCGATATCTGCACGCAGTGTGTGAAGAGGTGTGCGGCCTTCCTTGAACATCTCGGAACGAGCCATCTCAGCGCCGTTAAGACGACCTGAAACCTGAACCTTGATACCCTCGGCACCCATGCGCATTGTAGAGGCGATAGCCATCTTCACTGCACGGCGGTAAGCCACTTTGTTCTCGATCTGGCGGGCGATATTGGAAGCCACGATCTCAGCATCCAGTTCCGGACGCTTGATCTCGTAGATATTGATCTGAACATCCTTGTCGGTGAGCTTCTTGAGCTCCTCTTTGAGGATATCAACTTCCTTACCACCTTTACCGATAATCAGACCCGGGCGAGAAGTGCAGATAGTCACTGTCGCCATCTTAAGGGTTCTCTCAATGATAATTCTTGACACGCTTGCTTTAGCAAGACGAGTGTGGAGATATTTACGGATCTTAGAGTCCTCAAGAAGGGTGTCACCGTATTTCTTTCCACCATACCAGTTGGAGTCCCAACCGCGGATAACTCCGAGACGGTTGCTTATTGGATTAACTTTCTGTCCCATCTTTGCAAATTAAGCTTTATCGTTATTAATAGTGTCAACGAACAATGTTACGTGATTTGAGCGCTTGCGGATACGGTATCCACGGCCCTGGGGAGCGGGACGAAGACGTTTGAGCATGGGAGCGCAGTCCACGAAGACTGTCTTCACATAAAGCTCGCCGGCCTCAGCCTTGCGTTCATTTTTCTGTTCCCAGTTTGCGATTGCCGAACGAAGCAGCTTCTCTACCTTACGGGAAGCCTCTTTATTGGAAAATTTCAGTATTCCGAGTGCTTTGAAAGCTTCCTGGCCACGAATCATATCGACCACAAGGCGCATCTTGCGCGGAGAGCTGGGCACATTATGGAGCTTAGCGAAATACTCGCTTTTGCGTGCCTCTTTGATAGCCTCGGCTGATTGTCTTTTTCTTAAACCCATTGTATGTTATTCTTATTTTTCTGAATTAATGATGCGGGCCATTATTTTTTCTTGTTACCGCCATGACCGCGGAAGGTGCGGGTCGGTGCGAACTCTCCGAGCTTGTGACCTACCATATTCTCTGTCACATAAACAGGGATGAACTTATTCCCGTTATGAACGGCGAAGGTATGGCCAACGAAATCGGGTGAAATCATGGAAGCACGGCTCCAGGTCTTGATGACGCTTTTCTTGCCGCTTTCCTCCATGGCTGCCACCTTCTTCTCAAGCTTAACGCTGATAAATGGTCCTTTTTTAAGCGAACGACTCATACTTGTCTCAATTAATCAAATTATTTTTTCCTTCTTTCAATTATATACTTCGAAGAATGCTTCTTCGGCGAACGGGTCTTCAAGCCCTTAGCGTAAAGACCAGTGCGTGAACGGGGATGACCTCCGGACTGACGACCTTCACCACCACCCATCGGGTGATCCACAGGGTTCATAACCACACCACGGTTGTGGGGGCGACGACCGAGCCAGCGTGAACGTCCTGCCTTACCGCTCTGCTCAAGAGCGTGGTCGGAGTTACCGACAACGCCTACAGTGGCGCGGCATGTCAGAAGCACTTTTCTTGTTTCTCCAGAAGGCAATTTGATGATTGCGTAATCACCTTCGCGTGATGTGAGCTGCGCGAATGTACCGGCAGAACGTGCCATGCTGGCACCCTGACCGGGACGGAGCTCGATACAATGGATAAGGGTTCCCACGGGGATCGCGCTCAAAGGAAGGGTGTTACCAACCTCGGGAGCTACGTCAGCACCGCTCATTACAATCTGTCCTACCTCAAGACCGTTGGGGGCGATGATGTAAGACTTGGAACCGTCTTGGTAATACAGGAGGGCGATACGCGCAGAGCGGTTGGGATCGTATTCGATGCTCTTCACTGTTGCGGGAACGCCATCGTTTGTTCTCTTGAAGTCGATGAGACGCAATTTTCTCTTATGACCGCCTCCACGATAACGTGTAGACAGGTGTCCGGAAGAGTTACGTCCACCAGTGGAACGCTTTCCGACTGTAAGAGATTTTTCTGGTGTGGTAGCAGTGATTGTTCCTTTGAACACACCAATAACCTTGTGTCTTTGCCCAGGCGTAGTGGGCTTGAATTTTCTTACTGCCATTATTTACTTGATATTGCTATAAAAGTCGATAGTCTGTCCTTCAGCTACTGTCACGTAAGCTTTCTTGAAAGCTGCACGCTGACCGCGGATCAAACCGCTCTTGGTGTAACGCTGTTTGCGCTTGCCGGCGTAGCTGGCGGTGTTTACTCTCTCCACGCGAACGTTATAGAGTTTCTCTACAAGGTCCTTGATCTGGAATTTGTTAGCCTCCGGAGATACAGCAAATGTGTAGCAATTCTCCTTCTCGCTATAGGCTGTTGCCTTTTCTGTAACGATAGGTTTAATCTGGATATCCATTTCTTAATCTCCTTTGCTTAAAATTCATTCATGATTGCGAGGCTGTCTTCTGTTACGAGGATAGCATCGTTGTTGAGCACTGTGTAGGCATTCAGATCCTTAGCCTGAGCCATGAGGGCGTTGGGGACATTGCGGACAGAAAGGAGAACGTTACGGTCATCGTTAGCCATAACGAGGAGCACTTTCTTATCCTCAAGGTTGAAGCCTTTTGCAAGATTCATGTAATCTTTAGTTTTGGGAGCCTCGAAAGTGAAGTTCTCGATTACGATGATCTTGTTGTCGTTAACGCGTGAAGTGAGTGCGATGCGACGTGCAAGAGCCTTAACTTTCTTGTTAAGTTTTGAACGGTAGTCGCGCGGACGGGGTCCGAACACTGTACCACCGCCACGGAGCAACGGAGAGTTGATATCACCACGACGTGCGCCGCCGCCACCTTTCTGGCGACCGAGCTTGCGTGTTGAACCTGAAACCTCGCTGCGCTCTTTGCTCTTGTGAGTACCCTGACGCTGGTTGCCGAGGAACTGTTTTACGTCGAGATAAAGTGTATGCTCAGCATTACCTTCGCTCAAATCGCGTGAGAACACCTCGTCGTTGAGCGTAACTTTACGTCCGGTATCCTCTCCTTTGATGTTATATACTGCTAATTCCATTATTTCTCAACTAAAACGATTGAACCTTTGGGTCCGGGCACCGAACCCTTAATCATTAACAAATTGTGCTCGGGGATCACTTTGATCACCTGAAGATTCTGCACTGTAACGCGCTCGTTACCCATCTGGCCTGCCATGCGAAGTCCTTTGAACACCTTTGCAGGGTAAGAACATGCACCGATAGAACCGGGGGCGCGGAGACGGTTGTGCTGACCGTGAGTGCTCTGGCCTACGCCGCCAAATCCGTGACGTTTAACAACGCCCTGGAAACCTTTACCTTTGGATGTGCCGACAACATCGACAAAACCACCCTCCTGGAAAAGATCCACAGTCAGCGTTTCGCCAAGACCCGGGAGGGTCTCAAACGATTTGAACTCGGCCAAGTGACGCTTGGGGGTTGTACCCGCTTTCTTGAAGTTTCCGGCTTCAGCTTTGTTGGTGTGCTTCTCCTTTTTCTCGATGAAGCCTACCTGAACTGCCTCATAGCCGTCCTTCTCCAAGGTTCTTACCTGGGTAACCACACAAGGACCTACTTCGATAACAGTGCACGGAACATTTTTTCCGTCGGCACTGAAAACGGATGTCATTCCGATTTTCTTTCCTAATAATCCTGGCATTTCTTTTTTAAAATTATTGTGGTTGATTGGAAGGCTCCGGAGGCCGGAGCCTTCCATGATTATTCTGTTATTATTCTCTTAGCGATATTAAACCTTGATCGATACATCTACACCGCTGGGGAGCTCAAGCTTCATGAGTGCATCCACTGTCTTTGAAGTGCTTGAGTAGATGTCGATCAGACGCTGATAAGATGAAAGCTGGAACTGCTCACGGCTCTTTTTGTTTACGAATGTAGAGCGGTTTACAGTGAAGATACGCTTATGAGTGGGCAATGGAATGGGGCCGCTCACAACTGCGCCGGTCGATTTGACCGTCTTTACGATCTTCTCAGCTGACTTGTCTACGAGGTTGTGATCGTAAGATTTGAGTTTTATTCTAATTTTCTGGCTCATATTGTTGTTATGACTTTAATTTTACTTAAGTAAGTCTACACGGCCCTGACATTCTGTCAAGACATTCTTTGCAATTGAATTGCTAACCTCAGCATAGTGGCTGAACGACATTGTAGAAGTTGCACGACCTGATGTGATGGTACGCAAAGCTGTTACGTAACCGAACATCTCGGCGAGCGGAGCTTTTGCCTTAACGATGCGGGCACCGCTGCGGCTTGTCTCCATACCCTCTACCTGACCGCGACGCTTGTTAAGGTCACCGATCACGTCACCCATAGACTCCTCGGGAGTTACAACCTCAACTTTCATGATAGGCTCCATGAGAACAGGACCTGCCTTCTCTGAACCTTTCTTGAACGCCTGGATTGCGCAAAGCTCGAATGAGAGCTGGTCGGAGTCAACGGGGTGGAAGCTACCATCGAGGAGTGTCACTTTAAGACGCTCTACAGGATAGCCGGCGAGGACACCGTTCTTCATTGCAGTCTGGAAACCTTTCTGCACTGAGGGGATATACTCCTTAGGCACGTTACCACCCTTAACCTCGTCGATGAACTGGAGGTTGCCCTCGAAGTCCTCGTCAGCGGGCTCGATGCGAACGATGATATCAGCGAACTTACCGCGACCACCGGTCTGCTTCTTGAATACCTCACGAAGCTCTACGGGCTTGGTGATAGCCTCTTTGTATGTTACCTGAGGACGGCCCTGGTTACACTCTACCTTGAACTCACGACGCAGACGGTCGATGATAATGTCGAGGTGAAGCTCACCCATACCGCTGATCACTGTCTGACCAGTCTCCTCGTTAGTCTCTACGCGGAATGTCGGATCCTCCTCAGCGAGTTTCTGAAGACCAACACCAAGTTTGTCGAGGTCTTTCTGAGTCTTAGGCTCTACTGCAATACCGATCACAGGATCCGGGAACTCCATAGCCTCAAGCACGATCGGGTGGTTCTCATCGCAAAGGGTATCACCTGTGCGGATATCCTTGAAACCTACTCCGGCACCGATATCACCACAACCGATGAATTCTTTCGGGTTCTGCTTGTTGGAGTGCATCTGGAACAGACGTGAGATACGCTCTTTCTTACCTGAACGGCTGTTGAGAACGTAGCTACCTGCGGGGATTTCACCAGAATAAACGCGGAAGAAGCAGAGACGACCTACATAGGGGTCGGTTGCAATCTTGAACGCGAGAGCAGACATCGGAGCTTCGGGACTGGGCTCGCGGGTCTCGATCTCGTCGGGAGCACCGGGAACAGATCCTTCAACAGCACCTGCATCGAGGGGTGAGGGAAGGTAAGCGCAGACAGAATCGAGAAGTGTCTGAACACCTTTGTTCTTGAATGAAGAACCGCAGATCATCGGGTTTACAGCCATTGAAAGTGTCCCTTTGCGGATAGCTGCCTTGATCTCGTCTTCAGTAATAGTAGAGGGATCGTCGAAATACTTCTCCATGAGTGCCTCATCGAGCTCAGCGAGAGTCTCGAGCATCTTGTCGCGGTATTCCTCAGCCTCAGCTTGGAGGTTAGCGGGAATATCCTCGATGCTGTACTCAGCACCCATAGTCTCATCGTGCCAGAAGATAGCCTTCATAGTCACGAGGTCTACAACGCCCTTGAAAGTCTCCTCAGCACCGATAGGAATCTGGATGGGGAGCGGAGTAGCACCGAGCACCTCTTTCACCTGGCGAACAACCTCGAAGAAGTTTGCGCCGGAGCGGTCCATCTTATTCACGTAACCGATACGGGGAACGTTGTATTTATCAGCCTGTCGCCATACAGTCTCTGACTGGGGCTCAACACCACCTACTGCACAGAAGGCAGCTACAGCGCCGTCGAGCACACGGAGTGAACGCTCAACCTCAACGGTGAAGTCAACGTGTCCGGGGGTGTCGATCAAGTTGATTTTGTATTTCTCGTCGTTATATTTCCAGAAAGTGGTTGTAGCAGCGGAAGTAATGGTGATACCGCGCTCCTGCTCCTGCTCCATCCAGTCCATGGTGGCAGCGCCATCGTGAACCTCACCGATCTTGTGAGTCAGACCTGTATAGAAGAGGATACGTTCTGAAGTTGTGGTTTTGCCGGCATCGATATGAGCCATGATGCCGATATTGCGGGTTAATCTAAGATCGTCGTGTTTTGCCATTTTCTCTTATCTCAAAATTAAAATCTGAAGTGTGCAAATGCGCGGTTAGCCTCAGCCATGCGGTGCATATCCTCTTTACGTTTGTATGCTCCACCCTGGTCGTTGAATGCGTCAACGATTTCAGCTGCGAGTTTGTCGGCCATTGTCTTGCCACCGCGTTTGCGAGCGAAGATAATGAGATTTTTCATTGATATAGATTCCTTGCGATCTGCGCGGATCTCTGTAGGAACCTGGAAGGTTGCACCACCTACACGGCGAGACTTAACCTCCACCTGAGGAGTTACATTCTCAAGCGCCTTTTTCCAGATTTCGAGAGCGCTCTTCTCCTCGTTAGGCATTTTTGACTTCACAGTCTCCAATGCAGTATAGAAAATTGTGAAAGCTGTGTTTTTCTTGCCGTCAAACATCAGATGGTTCACAAATTTTGTCACTTTGACGTCATGAAAAACGGGATCAGGGAGTACTACCCTTTTCTTCGGTTTTGCTTTTCTCATTTTTGTTTGTTTAATGTTTTTGTTTTTGGCTGCTTTTTAAATCTTCAACACCGCTCTCTTGCGGAGTTTACTCAACCTTAGCCATCCAATAAATCAAAAACGGGTGTTTACGATTTGATTTTAAATGTAAGCGGCAGTGAATTATTTCTTAGCTGCCTTAGGACGCTTAGCTCCATATTTGGAACGACGCTGGGTGCGACCCTGAACTCCTGCAGTATCAAGTGTACCGCGAACGATGTGGTAACGTACACCAGGGAGGTCTTTAACACGACCGCCACGAACCATCACGATTGAGTGCTCCTGAAGGTTGTGACCCTCTCCGGGAATGTAGCTGTTCACCTCTTTGCCGTTCGTAAGGCGTACACGAGCAACCTTTCTCATTGCTGAGTTAGGCTTCTTGGGAGTTGTAGTGTACACACGCACACACACGCCGCGGCGCTGAGGACAGGAATCCAATGCGGGCGACTTGCTCTTGTCTTTGAGAACAGTGCGTCCTTTTCTTACTAATTGTTGAATAGTTGGCATTCTTAGTCTCTTTTTTTGATTTATTTGATTTATAACTTCTTTGTCAGTTCAAAATCAAACAAGATTCCTACGCACATTATGCGCGTTAAATAATTGACACCCAATTATTTAACCGCACAACTCAAAGAATCCTGTTCTTTTGGCTCCACAAAATTACTAAAACTAAGTGAATTACACAAGTTTTTAACAATAATTTTACTTAAAGCGCGATGCCGAGGAGTAGATGGTGTCGAATATCTTTCGGTCGGTCTCGGTCAGTGTGAGCCCGCGGCGCGCCATGACCTTTCCGGCGGTCTCCATAAATTTGCCGATATGCACATTATCGAAACCTCCTTCAGGAGAACCTGTCGAGAAGCTGGGTATAAACTGACGTGGGAAACCTGATCCATGAAGGTTCACACCCACACCAACCACCGTGGCGGTATTGAACATGGTGTTGATCCCTGCCTTGGAATGATCACCCATCACCAGACCACAGAACTGAAGGTCGGTGCGCATGAAGCTTTGCGTATAATAATTCCAGATGCGTATCTTGGAATAGTCGTTCTTAAGATTTGAAGCCACTGCTCCCGCACCAAGATTACACCACTCCCCTATCACGGCATTACCAAGATAACCGTCGTGAGCCTTGTTGCTGAAACCCTGCATCACTGCATTATCGAGTTCGCCTCCAACCTTACAGTAAGGACCTATGGTATTTGCGCCATATATTTTTGAACCCATGCGGATCTGAGCATGGTCGCACAACGCCAGCGGACCGCGCACGCAGGAGCCTTCCATTATGCGCGCATCCTTTCCTATATATATAGGACCCTCCTTGACATTGAGGATTGCCCCCTCTACCTGCGCACCCTCCTCTATATATACAGAAGGAAGACCATCGGGCGTGAGCATATCTCCTATTATCATGACCGATCGGTCGGGCACTACCGGCGATTCACCCTTCACGAGCAAACGGTAATCGCTCTTGATCTGATCGCCATTTTGCATGAAGATATCGAACACATAGCGAATCTTGCTGACCTCCGCATCCATCTCGATAACAGCCGAGGGTATATCGAGCTGCACCAACTCCTCGCCGTTACCACCGATTGTATAATTGAAATCCTCTCCTATAATCTTCACAAAATCGTTGTGATTGCCACGATAGGCAAGTACATCGCCATTTTTAACGAGTATTTCGCCGGCATTGAGCGAAAGTATCTTATCGACCAACGCCTCATCCGGCAGCAACGAGCCCGACACAAACAGTGTATCACCCTCCGGATTAGTCTGCACAGGAAACTTCTCACGCAGATAAAGTGCAGTTAGAGCCGAATAACGTCCCGGCATCAAAGTCTCCCACTTCTCCCGGATTGTAAGGATTCCCACCCTCAGCCCGGAAACCGGACGCGTATAGCTCAACGGCAGCAGGTTCTCAAACGCCTCCCTCCTGTCGAACAAAACCACATATCTGTTATTCTCCATTTATCTATAATTATTTTACTTAAGTTTAAATGAATAAATAATTAATATACTGGACGATTAAATAATCTGGTATTCAGCTGAATAGTCCGGTCATTAATTATTAATCATTAATTATTAATTGCTTAGAGCGTCAAAGTTAAGCATTTTCCGGATATCCTGCAATAAGTGTGGGGCTAATAACCAACAACGCCGGGCAATTTCACAATTGTCCGGCGTGATGTGATTTTTTAGACTTAGCTTACTTTCCCAAGCAAACAACTATCCTACTCAACCACTAACTTACAAATTTATATCACTATTACTTAAAAGATTTTTTGACTTGCCATCTTGTCTTACTTTGCTGTTGCCGGTTTTACCGGCTTTTCGTGATGCAAAGTTAATTATTTTTTGTTTTCATCGGCAGTTTTATGCATTGAATTTTGTGTGAATAAATGTTAAAATTGGTAAATATACCCCCTTTTTAAGTCTATTTTGACCATTCTTTACATTTTTTCCTCACTTTTTCCATACCTATATCGTCGACATCCGGAGAAATCCACTCTTCAAACATAGCTGCACCTTGTGATGCAATTTTACCAAATTTTGAGTATATTTGCGGAAGATTCCCCCTCCGTTATTGTTATAATGAAGATAGACTAATAAAGAAGTTGTTTAAACAACTTCAAAAATTTACAATATAATATGAAAAAGAATGCAGAATATCTCGCCAAGCTGCGGGAGGTAATGAAAGAGGAGAACGTGGATTGCGTCATAATTTCAGGCACCGACCCCCATCAGAGCGAACTCCCCCCCATGCACTGGCGCGGTCGTGAGTGGCTTACGGGCTTCGCTTCCGAGAACGGCACAAACGGCACAGCAGTGGTCCTTGCCGACAAGGCTTACGTATGGACAGACTCAAGATACTTCATCCAGGCTACCGACCAGCTGCGCGACACAGGTTTCGAGATGATGAAAGAGGATGGTCCGGAGGCTGTGGATCTCGTTGACTGGGTGACGGAGCACGTCAACGCCGGACAAACGGTCGCCATCGACGGCATGACCTTCTCTATTTCGCAGGCTCAGCGCATTCAGCAGGAGCTTTCCGACAACAATATCAAGTTCAACGACCATTTCAATCCTTTTGACAAGATATGGAGCGACCGCCCTTCGCGCCCCAAGAACAAACTTTTTGTTCACGACGAGAAGATCGTAGGCGAGACCGTAGAGAGTAAGATGTCGCGCCTGATGACGGAAGTAAAAGGTGAGCTTGCCAACGCCGTGATGCTTTCAGCCCTCGACGACATTGCCTGGGCCACCAACGTGCGAACCGCCGGCGACATCGCTTTCTCACCGATTTTTGTAGCATATCTCTATGTCGACGACAGCAAGCGCATACTTTTCATCGACCAGGAGAAGATCAGCAAGGAGGTGGCCGACCACCTTGCCAAATATAATATCGAGGTCAAACCTTATGATTCGGTATTGGAATTTGTGAAGTCACTCCCCAAAGAGACCCGACTACTGATAGATCCGGAGAAAACTTCACGCGGACTTTATGACAACATCGGATGCACACCTGTATTCGGAGGTGCAAATGTTGCCAAACTCAAGAGCGTAAAGAACGACACCATGCTTCAGAACGTACACACGGCAATGCTGAAAGATGGCGTGGCTCTGACCCGTTTCTTCATGATGGTAGAGAAGGAGTACCCCACGGGCACACTCACCGAAGTAGAGCTTGGCAAACGACTCCGCGCCCTTCGTCTTGCCGATCCGTCGTGTGTAGACGAAAGCTTCTCCCCTATCTTGGGATGGAATGCACACGGCGCCATCGTACACTACGAAGCCAACGAACAAACGGATGTGCCCGTAACCGGCGACGGCCTGCTGCTCGTTGACTCCGGCGGCCAGTACACCTACGGCACTACCGACATCACACGCACCATAGGTTTAGGCACACCTACAGCGGAGGAGATCCACGATTACACCCTCGTGCTCAAAGGACACATCGCTCTTGCCCGCGCCATCTTCCCCAAAGGCACACGCGGCGGACAGCTCGACGCACTCGCACGTCAGTTCCTCTGGAATGAGGGGAAAGCTTACTACCACGGCACAGGTCACGGCGTGGGCTTCTTCATCAACTGCCACGAAGGACCGCAGAGCATCCGACTCAACGATGTTCCCACCCCCTTGGAACCGGGTATGATCACCAGTGATGAGCCGGGCATCTACATCGAAGGGAAATATGGCATCCGCATCGAGAACCTGATAGCCACACGCTATCTTGAGACCACCGACTTCGGAGACTTCTACAACTTCGAGACCCTCACCCTCTTCCCCTACGATGCACGACTCATAGAGCGCGCCATACTCACAAAAGAGGAGATCGATTGGATCAACACCTACCATGCACGAGTGCTCACGGAGCTCTCACCGCTCCTCGCCCCCGAAGAGCAGAAATGGCTGGCGGAGAAATGCGCAACAATCTGAGTAATTAATGATTAATGATTAATGATTTTCGGATACAACCACAGTCTGAAATCTGATAACTGAGAACTAAAATATATGGCTCTAATTAGACCTGTCAGGGGATTTGTCCCTGAGATCGGCGAAGATTGCTTTCTTGCCGAAAACGCGGTAATCATCGGCGATGTTGTCATCGGCAACGAATGCAGCATCTGGTACAGCACCGTATTGCGCGGCGACGTCAACTCCATCCGCATCGGAAACCGTGTAAACATCCAGGATGGAAGTGTGCTTCACACACTCTACCAGAAATCTACTATCGAGATCGGTGACGACGTATCCATCGGTCATAACGTAGTGATCCACGGCGCGAAGATTCGCGACTATGCCCTCATCGGCATGGGATCCGTAGTGATGGACGACGCAGAAGTAGGCGAAGGCGCACTTGTAGCCGCCGGCTCGGTAGTGCTCAGCCGCACCAAGATCGGTCCGCACGAGATGTGGGCAGGCGCACCCGCCAAATTCGTAAAGATGGTGGAACCCGAAAAAGCAAAAGACCTAAACGTAGGAATTGCCAAAAACTACCTCATGTACTCCAAATGGTATGACGAGGAAGCCGCCACCGAAGAGAAAGCATAAAAGTAGACACACTCTCAACCCCATTTTCACTATAAAATTGAGAAAAATCCCGGTTTTAGAAATAAAAATGGGCTCAGGGTGTTAAAAATTGAAGAAAAGTTTGCAAAAAATTTTGTCATATTTGGAAGAATATATAATTTTGCAACGCATTATGTCACCGGGGCCTGCATGTTGCCCTCCGGAGGCAAGCTCAAATAATTAGAATTACAAAAAATAAACAAGACAAAAACATGATTATCGTACCAGTAAAAGAAGGCGAAAACATCGAGAAAGCACTCAAGAAGTTCAAACGTAAATTCGAAAGAACAGGCATCGTAAAGGAGCTTCGTTCACGTCAGGCTTTCGAAAAACCTTCTGTGACTAATCGCAAGAAGATGATGAAGGCAGTTTACGTTCAGGCGCTTCGTCAGGCTGAGCAGTAAAAAGCCACTTTTATCTGCACAAATACTACAATTCAGCGTAAGCTCACCGCAGCCTGCGCTGAATTGTTGTGCATTTATCACCCTAAGAATCTATCAACTAAACGTCCGTGGAAGAATTTGAGAAATATATGCGCTATGAGCTGAACCGGAGCCCCCACACGGTGGAGGCCTACTGCCGCGACATTCGCCAATTCATGGAATGGGTATCGGCATCGGGTCCAGCATCCGTGTTCGATCCCGGATCCGTAACCACCGGCGACATCCGAGCATGGCTCACCTCAATCGCCCACCACGAATCGCCACTCACATTAAGGCGCAAGACCCAGAGCCTGCGGGCATATTTCCGCTTCCTGCTCAAACGCAGCGCAATCAAATCCAACCCCGCTGCCGACGTCACACTTGCAAAGGCACCCAAACATCTTCCGGAATTTGTGAAGGAGAGCGAAATAGAGGAGATCGTAGCTAACTACAACCCCGACGATTTCCACTCCGTGCGAAACCACATAGTGATGCTGCTGCTCTACTCCACCGGAATTCGTCGCGAAGAATTGCGCACCATAACCGATGCCGACATCGATTTCTCATTAAAAGAGGTGAAAGTGCTCGGTAAACGCTCAAAACAGCGCAACATCCCTCTTCCGCCGGAACTTCTCGAAGAGATACGCCACTGGCAAAGCATCAGAGACAACCGCTATCCCGACCTGCCGACACCGCGCCCGCTGATTGCCGGACCAAGCGGTGCACTGAGCCGCAGCGCAATCTATGGCATCGTCCGCGAAGCCCTCGCTTCATCATCAGCAATGCGAAAGAGTCCGCACGTGCTGCGCCACACATTCGCCACAGCCATGCTCAACAACGGCGCGTCGCTCGACTCCGTAAAGGAATTTCTCGGACACTCCTCGCTTTCCACTACGCAAATCTACACCCACCTCTCATTTGCCGAACTCAAAAAAGCCTATAACTCAGCGCACCCACGCTCCCACCCCGATTCCGGCAAAGAATAGACGGGTAACCAAAAATGCGCACAACAGAACAAAAATTACCGTCCCGCTTAACCTTATTGCCGATTTTTTTGTTTATATTTGTGAACTCACTCCTCTGCATTATTAACTTAAATCATTAAGATTATGGAAGCAACAATCAAAGCAATCCACTTCGACGCATCAGAAAATCTCGTTGCCTTTATCAATAAAAAAATCGACAAACTTGCACGCCGTTTTGAATCTATCGCAGACGCAGATGTGTCTTTGAAGGTAGTGAAACCGGAAACAGCTATGAACAAGGAGGCACAGGTGAAACTTATCGTACCGCAGAGTCCCGATCTCTTCGCATCCAAGACCGCCGACACATTTGAAGAGGCCATCGACCTTTGTCTGCGCGCTCTTGAGCCCCAGCTGGAGAAGATCAAAGAGAGATAAATCATAAGACCTGCAAATGTCTGCAAAAAAGAAACAAGTACATAAACGACTCCCCAAAAGGATGCTTTACATCCTTTTGGGGTTGACGTTGTTTATTATAATCCTCCTCATATTCCTATATCCCCTCTTATTCTCGCGGACAGCCGCCGACGCCACAATACGCATACCGGCAAACGCCACCGAGCAGAACGTCACCGATTCTCTTACAAAATATTACGGCAAGACTTTTGCCGGACGCGTGATGCGATTGTCAAAAATCAAGAATGTGGATTTCAGCAAACGTCACGGATCCTACGCCATCCCTGCCGGCACCAACGCTCTCAACGCCTTCCGCCGCCTCGGTTATGGTGGGCAGACCCCGGTGAAGCTGACAGTGAACGGTTTCCGGAGCCTCGATCTCCTTTGCGAACGCATTGCCTCACGTCTCGACTTTCCTGCCGATTCCCTCAAGGCTTATCTCGCGGATCCCGAGAATCTCCGCGCCTATGGTCTGCAACCATCACAGGCATTGGCTCTGTTCTTAGATGACACCTACGAAGTCTACTGGAGTGCATCGCCCGAAGAACTCATAAACAAAATCGGTAAAAACTACCTCAACTATTGGTATGAGACCGAAAACAGCAAGAAAGCAGCTGAGTTGGGGATAACGCCGGCCGATGCCATGATCATAGCCTCGCTTGCCGACGAAGAAACAAACGCACTCTCAGAAAAAGGCACAATCGCCAGGCTCTATCTAAACCGCCTCAAGAAAGGGATGCGGCTTCAGTCGGACCCAACGGTCAGGTTTGCCCTCAACGACTTTACAATCCGACGAGTGAAAGGTGAACATCTTAAAGTCAATTCACCCTACAACACATACATGCACGCCGGTTTGCCCCCCGGACCGATACGGAGCACCTCACGCGCCACTCTTGACGCGTTCCTGAACTCAGCGCCCAACGATTATCTCTATATGTGCGCGAAGGAGGATTTCTCCGGCACGCATAATTTCGCGGTCTCATTTGCCGAGCATTCGCAGAACGCCAAACGATACCGCAAGGCACTCAACGAAAGAGGAATCCTGTAGCTTCATTCAGTTATGCTTTTTCAATATGAACAAACGTCTGATACCCATATTGCTGATTCTCATAAGTTCACTGTGTGCTCAAGCCATAGAGAAGACAGACACCGTGTCTGACCGCAACTGGTGGCATCTGCTGAAGAAAGGTCAGTTGAAGTTATCGGACAAGAGCGTGGAATATCCTCGTTTTCTCGGCTTCTGCATCGATGTCTACAATTGGGCAGACCATACGTTCAACTCTTACGACACCACTTACGTCGTGGGCACCGGCCGACGCTGGAAGGCGCGAATCACCTCCGACAACTGGGTAGACTCTTATTACCTCAACATCGGGCGCGAGATGCCTATCCGAATGATGAGCGACCCCTACTGCAACTTGGGAGGATACCTGCAATATATGGCTGTATCCGTGGGATACTCATTAGATATGACCAACATCATCGGCAACAAACCCTCCAACCATAAGAAACTGGAATTCAACTTCAACTGCGCACGATTCAATATCGAAGGGCATTATTGGGAGAACACCGGCGACACTTTCATACGTACATTCGGAAACTATAACAGCGGACGACTCGTAAAAAAGGCATTCTCCGGAGCCACGCAGAAAACCATCGGTGTAAACGGCTATTTCTTCTTCAACAACAAGAAGTTCTCAATGGGAGCGGCTTATAACTTCTCGAAATTCCAGAAAAAGAGCGCCGGCTCGGCAATCATCGGGTTCAATTATAACAACACCGACATCAATATGAACCTCAACAAGATTCCCGAGGAGCTGAAACCATATCTGAACAAACCGCCGCAGAGCTATCGTTTTCATTACAATTCCTACTGCCTGATGGGTGGCTACAGTTTCAACTGGGTGCTCAACAGACATCTGCTGTTCAACATATCGGCATTCCCCGGCGTAGGTTACACCCACTCTTACGAGGATTCGGTTGAGAAAAGCAATAAGCTGGTGGCTCTGACACTGAAAGGACAATCATCGCTCACCTACAATCTCGGAGACTTCTTTATCTGCGCCATCGGCAAACTCGACGGCAACTGGTACAATTCCGGCAGCTATTCATTCCTCTCTTCGGTAGAGAATCTCCAGATCAGTGCCGGAGTGCGGTTCTAAGCTCGGAGAGACCTGGGAATTAATAATTAATGATTAATAATTAATAATTGAGCTATTCAGCTGATAATTTATTTGAGCCTTTAATTATTAACCATTAATTATTAGCCATTAATTATTAACCATTAATTATTAACCGTTAATTATTAACCATTAATTATTAACCATTAATTATTTTGATGGATAACGTGTATATGAAACGGGCATTGGAACTTGCCCGCAACGGGGCAGGATTCGTATCGCCCAATCCTATGGTGGGAGCCGTGATCGTGGCTCCCGACAACCGCATAATCGGCGAAGGATGGCACGCACTTTACGGCGGTCCGCACGCCGAGGTGAACGCCATAGCCTCCGTGCGTCCCGAACACCGGGAATTGCTGAAGGAATCCACTATCTATGTCACACTTGAACCCTGCTCTCATTACGGCAAAACGCCACCTTGCAGCAAACTGATAATCGAAACAGGACTGAAACGGGTTGTTGTCGGCATGACCGATCCGTTCAAGGAGGTGAGCGGCAGAGGCATCGCCATGCTCCGCGATGCCGGTATCGAGGTCGAGGTAAACGTGATGGAAGAGGAATGCCGCGCACTTAACCGCCGTTTCATCACCGCCCACGAGCTTCACCGCCCCTATATTCAACTCAAATGGGCAGAAAGCGCCGACGGCTTCATAGGAGGATTCGACACTGATGGCAGCCGTTGTTCGATACCTATCTCCACTCCCGAATCGCTTGTGGAGATGCACCGCGAGCGCGCTATGGTTGATGCCATTATGGTCGGCTCCGGCACACTCGTTTCCGATAATCCGTCGCTCACCGTGCGCCTGTGGCCCGCACGCAAATCTCCGCGACCTGTGATTTTCAATTCCCCGCGCCTCACACCCGATCTGAAAGTGATGCAATCCTCTCCCATTATTCTCGACCCGGTATTACCCCTAACGGAAAACATGCACCTGCTCTACAGCGAACATAAAATCACATCGCTGATGGTGGAAGGGGGTGCGGCACTGCTCCAAAGTTTCATTGACGCTGAACTTTACGACGAAGTCCGGATTGAGAAATCAGGCAAAAATGTTATAAAGGGTGTAAAAGCACCGGTTTTCAAGGGTTAAAAAATTTTAAATTCTAAAATACGGGCTGAAATTGCAATATAATTCAGTAAGAAATGCTAACTTTGCAAGTTGAAATGCTATTTTCATTTGGATTTTCCAACTCCTGATGAAAGTCGGCATTTGATAGAATGTACACGCAAACAGCAATAACGTGAAGATTTACAACAAAATACACTACTTCTTAGGTGCAGCTGCATTAGTTGCGGCGGCGAGTTCAATCACGTCGTGCAACGACAAACCCGAAGCTACTGAAATTTATCTCACCCCCTCGAACGTGGCGGTGACCTCGTTCACACTCAACGCCGACGACGATGTCATGGAGAACCTTGACTCCGTTTTCTTCTCCATCGACCTTGAGAACCGCGTGATATTCAACGCAGATTCACTCCCTGTCGGCACCAAGATCGATAAACTTGTAACCAACATCAAGTATTCGAGCTACATCACCAAAGCCACAATCAAGATGGAGGGGGGCGAAACCCGCACCGGCGAAGTGGATTACCTGACCACACCCACAGATTCCATCGACTTCACGGGAAAGGTGACTCTCACCATCTCAACCGACGATGACGAACTCTCTCACGAATACCTGATCAAGGTGAACATTCACAAGGAAAACTCCGAGGAACTGCTCTGGTCAGACCGCGAGAAGACAGCACTCCCCTCACGTCTGGCAAATCCCAAGAACCAGAAAAGCATTGAATATAACGGCACGGTGGTGTCGCTCATCGAGGAAAACGACGGCACATTCACTTATGCCACCACCACCGATCTTTACCAAAAGAGCTGGCAGAAAAATGCCGTATCATTCCCATTCTCGCCCGACGTGAGATCACTTTGCGCCACAACTTCGGCGCTCATAATCCTCGACACCAATGGCGTGATGTATGAATCAACCGACGGCTCTTCCTGGACTGCTACCGGCGAAACCTGGAGCGCAATGCTCGGCGCATATCTCGACACAGTCGTAGGTATCAAAGGGACCGGAGGAAATGCCGTTTACGCTCAGTATCCACAGAAAGACCTCAATATCTGCCCCATAGATCCGGAATTCCCGGTATCAGGTTTCTCCAATTTCGAGATCCTTGCCAACAAATGGACATCCTCGCCCGTAGGATTCCTTGTCGGCGGCAAACAGAGCGAGGAAACGCTCTCTAACGCCACCTGGGCATTCGATGGTTACAACTGGATCAAGCTCTCCGAGGGAGGTGTGCCACAAGTGCAGGGTGCATCACTTATCCCCTACTATGGCTTCCGATTCACCACATCGGCTATCACTAAAACAGAATATCCGGTATGGATGTTGCTCGGAGGCACACTCGCCGACGGCACACTCAACCGCACCGTCTACATCTCATACGACAATGGCGTGAACTGGAGCAAAGGAAACGATGACCTCCAGCTCCCCGAAGATATCCCCACCATGACCGGTTGCGACAACGTGGTTGCCAATCATCGTCGTCAGGCCAATCTTTCCGACTACTGGAAGAAAACCACACGCAGCGGACACAACGTTGAAGTGGATGGAGACCTCATTTTGTGGGATTGCCCTTACATCTACCTTATCGGCGGTTTTGACCCGCAGGGTAAGTTGTATAACACTATCTGGCAAGGTGTTCTGGCTCGCCTTACATTCACCCCAATAATCTGATTTTAAAGGATTGAGACACTCATTATCCATACGACTCGCGGGCCTTCTGTTCGCCACGTTAGCTTTCCTGCCCACCGGAGTGAGGGCGCAGGAAGACTACCGTTTTGACATGGGAGGCGGCGTGGGTATGACCGGATACCTCGGCGATGCCAACACAGCCAATCTTTGGCAAAATCCCGGTTGGGACTTCGAGGTTCTTTTCCGATATATACTGAATCCTCGTTGGGCGTTCAAGACCAATTTTTACACAGGTAGCCTCAGCGGCGATTCTTCGCAGATGACCAACGTCTTCCCCGGAGGTGAGACTTATAAATTCTCTACTAATTTTTACGAATTGGGAGAGATGGCGGAGTTCAATTTCTTCAATTACGGCAAAGGTGAGTCTTACCGTAAATTGAAACGTATCTCCCCATACATCACTGCCGGTCTGGGAATTACCCTCTGGAGCATCGACGGCAAAACCGGAGCCGCATTTAACATCCCGTTAGGTGTCGGAGTGAAATATAAACTGTCGGAACGCTGGAACCTCGGATTCGAGTTCCTGATGAAAAAGACCTTCACCGACCGGCTCGACGGCGATGCCCTGCGCGACCCATACGGCATAAAAAGCTCTTTCATGAAGAATACCGACTGGTATTCCACCATGAGCATCACAATAAGTTACGAATTCAGCAAGCGGTGCGCCGTTTGCCATTATAAAGATTGATCCCCATGAAGGATTTAGAAGAAAGATTAAAAGAACTCGACCCGGCACGTCTGCCGAAACATGTTGCCATCATCATGGACGGCAACGGACGTTGGGCGCGTATGCGTGCGCGCGAACGCAGCGACGGCCACGCCGAGGGGGTGAACAGCGTGAACCGTATCACCCGCTTCTCTTCCGACATCGGCATCAAATATCTCACACTCTATGCGTTCTCCACCGAGAACTGGAACCGCCCGCAGGCGGAAGTGGATATGCTGATGAGCCTCATAGGCTGGACCATCCGCAAGGAGACCCCGGATCTGGTTGCCAACAATGTGAAGATCCATATCCTCGGCGAGACCGACCGTCTCCCCGAAGAGGTCCGCAAGAGCCTGCTCGATGGAGTGGAAGCCACAGCGCATTGCACAGGTCTCAATCTCCTGCTCTGCCTGAGTTATTCCTCACGGTGGGAGCTGACGCGCGCGGCGCGTGAACTCGCCCGCAAAGCCGCCCTCGGCGAAATCAACCCGGAGGAGATCGACGAGAATACTCTTGCCGGTTGCCTATCCACCGGTGGCATTCCCGATCCCGACCTCCTTATCCGCACCGGCGGCGAGGAGCGTATATCGAACTTCCTCCTCTGGCAGATTGCCTACAGTGAATTATATTTTACCCCGGTGCTCTGGCCCGATTTCGATAATGCCGCTTATCTTGAAGCCCTTATCGACTATCAGCAGCGTGAACGACGCTTCGGCAAGACTTCCGATCAGGTTAAAGCTAAGTAAATACTTTTTTTGAGAATCCCCGGATTCAACCTTTCAAGCATATATGAAACAGCTGAAAAAGACACTTTTGATATTCCTCAGCCTCGGCATGGCGGCCAGTGCGTCGGCTCTCGACATCACACCCGCTACGCCTGTCGATACTGTGTATAACCCTGATGTGATTTATTCACCCCTCCCGAAGACATACGAGATCGCCGACATCCGCGTTACGGGTGTGCCTGCTTCCGACGATTACCTGATCATCGGATACTCCGGTCTGTCGGTGGGCGACCGCGTGGAGATCCCGGGCGATGAGATCACAGCTGCCGTGAAACGCTTCTGGCGTCAGGGTCTTTACTCAAAGGTGCAGATCAATGTCGATAAAATTGCCGGTGACAAGGTGTGGCTCGAAATCGCCCTCGCCCAGCAGCCGCGCATGTCCGAACTGACATTCACAGGTGTGAAATCCGGCGAAAAAAAGGATCTTGAACAGCGCCTGAGCATGGTGCCCGGTCAGCAGCTGACTCCTAACATCATTGCGCAGGTAAAAAAGATTGTAAAGGATTACTACGATAAGAAGGGATTCAAGAACGCGGCTGTAAATGTAATTCAGCATCCTGACCTTTCCAAAGAGAATCAGGTGATCCTCAATGTCGACGTAGACAAAAACAATAAAGTCAAGGTGCATAAGATCTATATCGATGGCAACGAAGTGCTCTCCGACCGCAAGATCAAACGCACCATGAAGAAGACCAACGAAAACAGCGACCTGCTTAAGATCTTCAGCCAGAAGAAGTTTGTGGATCGCGATTTCGCGGACGACCGCAACCGCATCATCGAGAAATATAATGAGCTCGGATATCGCGATGCTCAGATCACTCACGACAGCGTGGCGCAATACGACGACAAGTCTGTAGATGTGTTCCTTACTGTCGATGAGGGTAAGAAATATTATATCGACGACATCACATGGGTCGGTAACACCGTCTACCCTACCGAGGTGCTCAACTCGATGCTCGGCATGTATCCCGGCGATGTCTACAACCAGAAGATGCTTAACAAGCGACTCACACAAGACGAAGATGCCGTAAGCTCGATCTATATGGACAACGGTTACCTCTTCTCGCACATCCTGCCGATCGAGGAATCTATCAAGGGTGACAGCATCACTCTCCAGATGCGTGTTTACGAAGGAGACCAGGCACGAATCAATAAGGTGATTATCAACGGTAACGATCAGCTCTACGAGAAGGTAATCCGCCGCGAGCTGCGCGTGCGCCCGGGCGATCTCTTCTCTCGTGCAGAGCTTATCCGCTCACAGCGCGAGATTGCTGCCAGCGGTCATTTCGACCCCGAGACAATGGGAATCAACCCCACCCCGAACCCTAACGACGGAACTGTTGACATCTCTTTCGATCTCGAATCCAAAGCCAACGATAAGGTTCAGCTCTCGTTCGGTTGGGGACAGACAGGTGTGACCGGACAGGTAGCCCTCTCCTTCTCGAACTTCTCGATGAAGAACCTATTCAATCCGGGTGCTTACCGCGGAATCATCCCGCGAGGCGACGGTCAGACATTCTCCATCTCCGCTCAGACCAATGCCAAATACTACCAGAGCTATAACATCTCGTTCTTCGATCCGTGGCTCGGAGGAAACCGTCCTAACTCTTTGTCGGTTTCTCTCGACTACAGTCGCGCCACCGGTATCAACTCCAGCTTCTATAACGACTCCTGGAGCACCAACTACATGAACGCACTGTATTCACAGTATAGCTACAACACCAACTATTCAACCTACGCCATCCAGAACGCCTACGACCCGAACAAAGTGCTTCAGCTTGCCGGTGTGAGCGTCGGATTCGGTACGCGCCTTACCTGGCCCGACGACTACTTCCAGTTCCAGGCTCAGTTAGGTTATCGCTGGTATTACCTCAAGAACTGGGATTACCTTTACTACATGCGTAACGGTACGTCAAACTCCCTCACCCTCGGCTTGACACTCTCCCGCACATCTATCGACAACCCGATCTATACACGTCGCGGTTCACAGTTCTCCGTTGACCTTACGCTGACACCTCCGGCTTCACTTTTCGGCAAACGCAACTGGGCGAAATTGGAGGAAGACGCAAGCTATAACAACCAGAACACCGAATCGCGTGAGGCTGCCCGCAGTCAGCTTTACCGCTGGATCGAATACTGGAAGTTGCGTTTCAAGAGCAAGACATTTACTCCGCTCACCGACCCCGACGGAAAGTGGACGCTCGTGCTCATGACACGCGCCGATTTCGGTTTGCTCGGTTCTTACAACAAACACATCAAGACTCCGTTTGAGACCTTCTACTTCGGAGGTGACGGTATGACAGGTTCCTACACCTACGCCACCGAGACAATCTCAATGCGCGGATACGAGAACGGCCAGTTCACACCCTCCGGTTATGAAGGTTACGCTTACGGCAAGTTCACCATGGAGCTCCACTTCCCGTTCCTGCTGCAACCCTCCACCACAATCTACGCCATCGCATTCGCCGAAGCGGGTAACGCTTGGTATGACGTAAAAGACTTCGCACCCTTCAACCTCAAGAGAAGTGCCGGTGTCGGAGCGCGCGTCTACCTCTCGATGCTCGGATACCTCGGTATCGACTGGGCGTACGGTTTCGACAAAGTGTGGGGTCAGCGCGGTGGCTCGCAGATTCACTTCATCCTCGGACAAGAGTTTTAACAACTTTTAATCCACTCAGGATAAACCATAGAAATTACTACGTGTCTTAATAAGTGTAGATCACATATTAAGACAAAACAAAACTGAATAGAGATGAAAAAGATATTACTCACACTCGTCCTTGCCGTGGCAGGGATTGCCGGAGCTTCCGCTCAGAAATTTGCGCTCATCGATATGGAATATATCCTGCGCAACGTCCCCTCCTATGAGATGGCAAACGAACAGCTGAATCAAGTTTCACAGCGATGGGAGAAAGAGGTTAATGAGGTTTCAAAAGAGGCCGAGACCATGTATAAGAATTACCAGTCAGACATGGTGTTCCTCACCGACGATCAGAAGAAAAAACGTCAGGAGGCAATCGTTGCCAAAGAGAAAGAGGCCACCGACCTCCGTTATCAGTACTTCGGACCGGAAGGTGAACTTTACAAGAAACGTCAGGCCCTGATCAAACCGATCCAGGAGGATGTCTATAACGCCATCAAGGCAGTGGCTGAAGAGAAAGGATATATGACCATCTTCGACCGCGCATCTTCACAAAGCATCGTTTTCGCATCGCCGAGAATCGACGTAAGCAACGAAGTTCTTGCCAAATTAGGCTACTCCAAATAACGTTGCGAAAGGCGTTAACAGCAATTTTAACAGAATTTAGTAGATTTATCACTAATATAAGGCTTCTTAACCACCCTCGTATTTTGAAAAGCTATTGAAATTAGTTAACTTTGCACACGCAACACCTCAACTACCATAAGTTTGAAGTGAAGTTATAACCCACAAATTGAATAATAATAACTTATATCAGATAAAATGTTAAAGAAATTCTTACTCGCATTGGCGGTTGCCCTTCCTATGTTTGCTTCCGCTCAGACAGTTAAACTTGGCATCGTTGACACAAACGCTATTTTCACTGTAATGCCGGAAACAACTGCCGCTCAGACTAAATTGACTGAAATCAGCCAGAAATATCAGGAAGAGATGAATCGTCTCAATGAGGAATATCAGCGCATGGTTGATGAACTCCAGAAGATGAAAGAGGATGAGCTTCCCGCAATCCGTGAGCGCAAAACCCGCGAGATCACAGATTACCAGCAGAAGATCCAGGCATTCGTCCAGAATGCTGAACAGGATGTAGCTCAGCAGCAGCAGAGCCTCATGGCGCCCATCGCCAACAAGATCAAAGAGGCAATCGAATCTGTAGGCAAAGAGAGTGGCTACTCATTGATTCAGGCATACACCCCCGACCAGATCCTCTTCTACGCCTCACCGGTAGAAGACATCACCAGCCTCGTAAAAGCAAAACTGGGACTCAAATAAGCTCAACCCGATAACCAAATAAAAGAGAGAAAAAAACCGCGAAGTTCCCACCAGAACTTCGCAGTTTTTTTACCAGCGCCTCGTTATTATAGAGTTTGCAGCGCCTCGTAATCAGAGATAGAGCCATCTGCTCCAAATCAGAGAGTTTGCGGCGCCTCCGAATCAGAGATAGAGCCATCTGCTCCGAATCAGAGAAAGCCAAGAGCGGCGCCTCGTACTCAGAGATTGTGGCGCGAACGCAGTGAGTGCTTCATTCCCATATCCCAAAGAAACCATGTCATACCCATCCCCTCCCGGCCCGATCGGAATCTTTGATTCCGGCTATGGCGGCCTCACCATCCTCCGCGAAATCCGCCAGCGCCTCCCACAATACGACTACCTCTTCCTCGGCGACAACGCGCGCGCCCCCTACGGCACCCGCAGCTTCGACATCGTCTACGAATTCACCCGCCAGGCCGTCGACCACCTGTTCAACCGGGGGTGTCAGCTGGTGATCCTCGCCTGCAACACTGCTTCGGCAAAAGCCCTGCGCACCATCCAGCAGCACATGCTCCCCATCACCGACCCCGACCGCCGCGTACTCGGTGTGATTCGTCCTACGGTGGAGATCCTCGGGAAAGTCTCGGCTAACCGCCACATCGGACTTCTTGCCACTCCCGGCACAGTCCGCAGCCACTCCTACCGCATGGAGATCGAGAAGATCTACCCCGGGATGCAGATAACCGAACTCGAATGCCCGATGTGGGTGCCACTTGTTGAAGCCGGTGAATTTGACAGCGATGGAGCCGACTACTTCGTGAAGAAATATATTGACCGGATCTTGGCCATAGACCCCGAGATTGACACACTCATCCTCGGCTGCACCCACTATCCCATCCTGCTGCCGAAGATCCGCAAATACACCCCGGAACATATCCGCATCCTCCCGCAAGGTGAATTAGTGGCGGATAGTCTTGCCGACTATCTGCGA
Organism: Bacteroides sp.; assembly: GCA_014802175.1. Classification (GTDB taxonomy): domain Bacteria; phylum Bacteroidota; class Bacteroidia; order Bacteroidales; family Muribaculaceae; genus Lepagella. The sequence goes on along the minus strand of JAAVCU010000017.1, from coordinate 5,671 downwards.
CGTCACCCCTCGATGGAAGAGCGATGCACCCGAGGAGGCACCGTCCGGTTTCTCACCACCGAGAATCCCGACAAATTCGATCCTCTCGCCACCCTCTTCATGCGTCACCCCATCCACTCCGACCGCATTTCACTTTAACTAATTAGTAATTCATATTTAGAAATTAGTAATTATGGACAGTTTTTCTAATTAGTGATTAGCATTTAGGAATTAGGAATACTCCCCATTATTATTAAACATTACCCATTTCCCATTAAAATGACATTATCGGAATTAAAGGAATCGTTGCTCACGGCCTCGTACGATGAGGCTGTTAAGGCATTAAGCGATTATATCGCCGCGCATCCCGACGACGACGAGGCTCTCACCGCGCGCGGCATGAAGCACTGGGGAGCCGGCAAACGCTCCTTAGCCATCAACGACTACCTCGCGGCTATTGCCATCAACCCCGAAAGCACCGCCCGCCATGCCCTCCGCGCCGCTTCCGACATCCTCGACTATCGCAACAAAGACCTCTATAACCCCTGACTTTAACTTTTGTTAGCAGCGTAGTGCAAAATAATGGCAGCGTGAGATTGTAATTTTGCTATCGAAATCAATGGATAAGACTTCCGAAGATTTGAAGTCGTAAGATTGATTCGTCAGTTTAAGCAATCTCACTAAAAATACACTATTATGAATTTCTCTGCCTCTAACAACTACATTGCAGGTACCGACCGCAACTTTAACGAGAAACGTTATGATGAATCCGACAACCGTTCGGGTGTAAAGGGTATTCGCCAGTCTTTTAGCAAAAGCCGTAACGGAGTATTGCATGCTGTCGGTGCGGAAGATAAACAGATCAGCTTCGGCGACCGCCTGTTTGCCCGTCTGGTGATGCACGGCCGCACAGTGCTGGAGTTTATGCTGAATTCGGTCAACGACCTCACAGAGCTTTGGGGTGAATTGCGTCGCAAATGCCGGGGCATCTCCGGACTCGCAAAACTTTACCTGCGCAACGCCTCCCGGGGATGGAGCATCGAGCGCCCCATGATGATATATCCCGAGGGACGTCGCACCTCCTCCCACCGGGCTGAAGACCCTGTAAACGTAACCTCGACCGTGCGCCCCAGCCTCACAACAGCCACAATCAAGAGCGACAACATCTCCCAAGCCTTTCAAGGTAAAGCACGCCAGCTCTCTTTCCAATGGTAAGAGGAATGTGCAGCCTCCGACTCATAAAACCTTAAAATAAATTTGTTTTTCTCAATAAAAGAGATTAATTTTGCAAGTGAACTCCGGATGAGACCGGAATCTCGGATGCAGAAATGGTGGAATGGTAGACACGAAGGACTTAAAATCCTTTGGCCTTTACCGGCTGTGTGGGTTCGAGTCCCACTTTCTGTACTAAGAACAAAACGGAGCCGTGCTTGTGCGGTTCCGTTTTTTTTAATTGATAAAAACCATCAATCACTTAGAGTTTTGGCACAGAGCTTGAAAATGGATCAACGCATCGGCATGCGCCTTTCGCAACAGCAGCTTCGATTCGTGAAGTTGCTGGAGCTCAACGCGCCCGAACTCGACGAAGCCGTGGAGCGTGAATTGGAGGATAATCCCGCGCTGGGAGTGGTTGAGGAGAACACCCGCGATGAAGAGGAGCGTTATCCCGTCTACTACGCCCCGGCGCCCGAAGCCCCGGTGAATACGTTCACCCCTGCCGACGATTCGGAATCGCTCTATGATCACCTCTACGCACAACTGTCGGAACGTCGCCTTTCCCCCCAAGTTGAGTCCGCCGCCCGTTACATTATCGGCAACCTCGACTCGAATGGCTATCTGCACCGCTCGCTGCAGCAGCTTGTTGATGACATGGCTTTCGGCGAGGCTCTGTATGTGTCGGAAGCCGAGGCGCAGGAGGCACTTGACGCCGTGCGAAGCCTTGACCCTGCGGGGATCGGAGCGCACGACCTGCGCGACTGCCTCGACATGCAGCTCAAGGCATTGCCACCTTCTGAGGAACGTGACGACGCACTGCGCATCATCGGTGAGGCATACGAACCCTTCACTATGAAGCACAAGAAACGCATAGTCACAATGCTGCGGCTCACCGACGAGCGCGTGGACCGTGCTCTCGCACTCATCCTCACTCTTAACCCTAAACCGGGAGCGGCATTGGGCCACGACCCGGCGGAAGAATCGAATGTGATCATACCTGACTTCATTGTAAACAATGAGGATGGTAACCTTACAATCTCGCTCAACAACAAGATTCCCGAATTGCGTATAGAGCAGAGTTTCGAGCAGGCCATGGCGAATCTTGAGCGCACGGCGGCTGGAAGACCGAAGAAGGGTTCCGAATTTATTGTGAGCCGTTATAACGACGCGCGCGATTTCATGCGCGTGCTCACCCAGCGGCAACAGACCATGATGGCAGTGATGACCGCCATCGTCAACATCCAGAAAGAGTATTTCCTAACCGAGGATGTCTATAAGCTGAAGCCGATGATGATCAAAAACGTGTCGGAGCTGACCGGTTTTGACTTCTCGGTGATCTCGCGCGCCACAGCCAACAAGTTTGTATCCACTCCGTGGGGCATCTTTCCCTTGCGATTCTTTTTCAGCGACTCCATCGGAGAAACGGACGACGACGGGAATGCCACCACCAACCGCAAGATCGAGGCCGAGATCGCCGCACTCGTCGAAGCGGAAGATAAACGCAAACCCCTCTCCGACCAGAAGATTATGGAGGAGATGCTGGAGCGGGGCTACGATGTGTCGCGGCGCACTATCGCCAAATACCGCGACCGCCAGGGAATCCCTGTGGCGCGTCTGCGAAAAAATTTGTGAAAACAAAGAGCATTATGATAAAGAAATTTTTTACATTCCTGATTATGGCAATAGTTGCCACTCCCCTATTTGCCGTTACCGACAAGGAAATGGAGGAGGCCAAGACTATCGCCGCGCAGTTATACCTGCGATATGCCAACGACGGCTCCGGCTATCTCGACGAGGTGAAAGCCACCACAATGTCTGAACTCGAATCCAAGCTCAAAGCGAAGGAGAAGGAGAACATCGTGGCATTCAAACAAGTCAAAGTTCCCTCAGACTACGCCTCCTGGGATAAAGCCCGCTTGGCTGAATTCTGGGGTGTCACATTCTTCGCATCGCCCAATCTGACAGCGAAGGGGAAGGTGGCGCGCTCACGTGTCAAGAAGCGCATCGAGGCCATGAAGATTTCCGACAAGCCGGCTCCCGTCGCTGTGGAAGAGAAGAAGCCCGAGGCAGAAAAACCTGCAGCCGCCGAACCTGCTGCCACCGCTGCCGAGACTCAACCCGCCACCCTCGCCGAACAGGAGCAGATCCTGGAGAAGCAGGAGGAGATCTTGGCAGATCAGAATGCCATTGCCAACGATGAACAGGAGCGCCGCCCCGCCAAGAAAAGCAGCAGCACCTGGGTCTACGTTGTCATACTCATCATCCTTATCGGTGTGGTGGTGTGGCTGGTGGTGTTCGCCGCAAATATGATGAAGAAGCAGGCGGAACCCCTCACACGCGCCGGAATCGGTGCCGATCCCAAGGAACTCGACAAACTCCAGAGCAAATACAACTCCGCGAAAGACACAATGGAGCAATATCGCGCCGCATTTGAAGAGGAGCAGAAAGAGACCAAACGCCTGCGCAACGAAGTCAGGGCACTCAAAGAGCAGCTTGCCGCACTCCAATCAGCGCCCCGTCGCCAGCAGGAAGCTCCTGCTCAGCCGCAGCCGGCACCACGCCGTCAACCCGAGCCTCAACCGCAACCTCAGCGTCGCCCCGTAGCAGCCGAGGAACAGCCGGCACCGCGCAAAACCGCATCGGAGTTCTATCTCGGTCGCGTCAACAATCGCGGACTCTTCGTACGCGCCGACCGTCAGTTCTCACCCGGTCATTCCATCTATCGCCTTGAGACCCGCGACGGCCTGGTAGGCACCTTCCATGTCGTAGACCGTCCGGAGGTTGTTGATATGGTAGCCGAGCATCCCATTGAATATTTGGGAGGTGGTTGCACAGCAATAGACCTGGAAGACACCGCAGCCCTCAGCAACATCGTGACCGAAAACGCCGGCACCGCCGTCTTCGAAGGTGGCGCATGGAAAGTGCTCCGCCGCTCCCGCATCCGCTACGAATAACACCCCCAACCAGTTGTCAGATTACTGAAATCTGACAACTGTAGTCTAAAAACTGAAAACAATTTTGCAATCTACAAAAAAAATTATTAACTTTGCAGACGCAAGCCCTGATGGCGGAATCGGTAGACGCGCTGGTCTCAAACACCAGTGGAGCAATCCGTGCCGGTTCGACCCCGGCTCAGGGTACTGAAAAGAGGAGTCTCATCCGAGACTCCTCTTTTCTTTTAACGCCCCCTCTTAACTCGTTGGTATGCTCATAGATAAGCTCCAGCAATTTGTTGTAAGAATTGGTTCTATATTCTTTCCCATCAAATTCAATTTTTCCATCAAAATAAGTTGATGATTAATATTGTTTTGTCTGATTCCGAAAGACTGTCAAGCGGAATCCATGATAGTTCTCTAATAGGTGGATGTTCACGTGGAAGATAGGGAATCACTATATTAATCCGTGTCTGTATGTCACCCCAAAGGAATTTTAACCAGACGTTTTCTTCAAGATTGAGTATCAGAAAGTTTGGAGTAATCGGTCTATAATATAGACACCTGACAGCAATTTTCATAAAGGGAATTTTAATGGTACACGGAAGGCGAGGCAGTGGAGAGAGGATTGCCGATTTCGTGCTACTACTGAGCATTTATTGTGGTGAGGTTTTGAATTAAAAAAATTACTGGTAGTCATTTCGTTACATATTATTTGTTAATTACTTAACCCTATGCCCTTTCGGGATACACCGTTGCCTGCAACGAGGCTGGTTGTCAAAGTAAGCCGCTGATCAGACTTCTTACCCTTCATAGTGGTGTAACCAATTTTCGATTACAGTGCAAAGTTACATCCAGAATCAGCCGATTGCAAATTTTTGACTACAAAAGCAGTAAATTATAGAATCTTTAACTCAAAACTCATTTGAGTTGATAAAATATCCGCTTTTATAACTATCAAATTTTGAGTTTTACGAATAAATGAATATATTTGTCGGTAGATATGAAGATCTCACGAATCACCAATTACGACCCCACGCTGTCTGTGGAGGAAAACGCGGCTAAACATAACGTAACAACAGCCGCTATACGCTCATACATTAAGACGAGAAGCATAGATAGGGCAACCGACCGACAAATATACATATATAACAAAGTAAGGGATTATGCAAATAATAATCCCAAAGACAAAGCTCCTCAGATAGCGGATGCACTCGGTCTGACCGCCAACACGGTCAGACGGTATATGAAAATGACAGAACCTCCCAAACCAAATAAAAAGAAGACCGCCACCATTAATCAAGTCGACAGAGTAAAATTCATATCCATCTCAGAAAGTCAGACGGATATTCTGAAAACCATATTGGCTATCCATCTTCCCGAACTGGATAAGTTTCAGTGTGACCTTACTGCATGGAAGTTGGCATTTTATAAAGATGGTCTTCAAAAGCCTCTGTATTGCTACGACAAATATGCCTCCATTCTTAAAAATGATGAGGTAGAAGATTTAGAGGAATTTGAAACCTATTGGCATGATGGCACAT
>JAAVCU010000016.1 GCA_014802175.1 Bacteroides sp. | reverse complement strand
GACAGCTACTCCCGATTATCTGTTGCTCGTAGAGCCGAAGGCAGATTCTACGGATAGCGTACAGGAGATCCTTGCCGGTGAGGAGAATGTGGATATCTACACACTGCAGGGTGTGCGTGTGGCTCACGACGTGATTGCAGCAGAGGGTCTGCGCGATCTCGAACCGGGCATCTACATCATCCGCACTCAGAAGAGCAGCGTCAAAGTCATCAAAAAATGATTAATGATTAATAATTAATGGTTAATGATTAATTGACTCACAAAATTATATGATGTTAGCAAATTATATTATTTTTGCTGAATAGCTCAATTATTAATTATTAATCATTAATTATTAATTAAAATAAGGAAGTGATAGGGGGCTTCGCCGACAGGGTGGAGCCCCCTCTTTTTTCGGGCTGTTTTTTGAGAGGAAAGTAAAAATTATTATGTTTTGTAACATATAATAAGTGAAATTTTAGTAATTTTGCAGAATATTATTAGAAGTTATGCAGAATATTAGAAATGTCGCGATTATCGCGCACGTAGACCACGGTAAGACAACACTGGTAGATAAGATGTTGCTTGCCGGTCACCTCTTCAGGGATAACCAAACCACGGGTGAGCTTATCCTCGATAATAATGACCTTGAGCGCGAACGCGGTATAACGATTCTTTCCAAGAACGTTTCTATCAATTATAAGGATACTAAGATCAATATCATCGACACTCCGGGACACGCCGATTTCGGCGGTGAGGTGGAGCGTGTGCTTAATATGGCAGACGGTTGCCTCCTGCTCGTTGACGCTTTCGAGGGTCCGATGCCGCAGACGCGCTTCGTGCTCCAGAAGGCTATCCAGATGGGTCTGAAGCCGGTGGTGGTGGTGAATAAGGTTGACAAACCGAACTGCCGCCCTGATGAGGTGAATGAGATGGTGTTCGATCTGATGTTCAATCTTGATGCCACAGAGGATCAGCTCGATTTCCCGACTATCTACGGTTCGGCAAAGCAGAACTGGATGTCGACCGACTGGCAGAAGCCTACGGAGGATATCACGGCGGTGCTTGACGCAATAATCGAGAATATACCCGCTCCGACTCAGCTCGAAGGTGATCCGCAGATGCTGATCACGAGTCTCGATTTCAGTAACTATGTGGGTCGAATTGCTGTGGGCCGAGTGCATCGCGGCACAATCCGCGAGGGTCAGGAGCTTGGTCTCTGCAAGAAGGATGGCACTGTTACCCGCCAGCGTGTGAAGGAGCTTCACACGTTCGAGGGTATGGGACGCAAGAAGGTGCAGGAGGTGTCGAGCGGCGATATCTGCGCCATCGTGGGTCTGGAGAATTTCGAGATCGGCGACACGCTCACTCTTTTCGATAAACCGGAACCGCTGCCTCGCATCGCCATCGATGAGCCGACAATGTCAATGACTTTTACCATCAACGATTCGCCGTTCTTCGGTAAGGATGGTAAGTTTGTGACATCGCGTCATATCAACGACCGTCTGGAGAAGGAGCTTGACCGCAACCTTGCGTTGCGTGTGCGTAAAGATCCGAATGAAGATAAATGGACAGTGTTCGGTCGCGGCGTGCTTCACTTGTCGATCCTGATCGAGACAATGCGCCGCGAGGGTTATGAGTTGCAGGTAGGTCAGCCGCAGGTTATCATCAAGGAAATCGANGGNGTNAAGTGNGAGCCNNTNGAGNCNCTGACNATCAATGTGCCGGAGGAGTATTCCTCAAAGGTGGTGGATCTGGTTACGCGCCGCAAGGGTGAGATCGTGTCGATGGAGACGCGCAACGACCGTATCGATATCGAGTTCCATATTCCTTCGCGCGGCATCATCGGATTGCGTAACAATGTGCTGACTGCCACAGCCGGTGAGGCTATCATGGCTCACCGCTTCCTCGAATATCAGCCTTGGAAGGGTGATATCGAGCGACGCACAAATGGTTCGCTGATCGCACTTGAGGCGGGCACGGCATACGCATACGCCATTGATAAGCTTCAGGATCGCGGTCGCTTCTTTATCTTCCCGCAGGAGGAGGTTTATGCCGGTCAGGTGGTTGGTGAGAATGCGAAAGACAACGATATCGTGGTGAACGTCACGAAGTCTAAGAAGCTGACGAATATGCGCGCGTCGGGAGCCGATGATAAGGCTAAGATTGTACCGCCGGTAGTGTTCTCGCTTGAGGAGGCTCTGGAGTATATCAAGGAGGATGAATATGTGGAGGTGACTCCGAATCATATCCGTCTGCGCAAGATAATCCTTGATGAGACTGAGCGCAAGCGTGCGAACAGAAACTAAACCGACTGATAAGGAATGTTAAAGTAGTGGTTTGATGAACCTTAGGGGGTGGTTGTGCGTTCTAAAGTTATAAGAAGGTAAAAACCTCCGGATGGCGCGAAGCCCCTTGAGAGTTTCTTCATAATTGAAAATAATCAGAATTTTTACGCGGTGATGTCGACTTCACCGCGTTTTTTTTTGTTTTTAGGAGGCGGTTTGCGAGCAATTCCGCCCTCCGACTTTGAATGTGGAACTTGGGTGGTTTGCGAGAAAGAGCACAAAAAAAAAGACCTCCGGAGTGGTCCGAAGGTCTATTCTCCCGGTCCTGTCAATATGCTATGCGCCCTTTATAAGAACCATGAATGGCCGGGATTATGTTTTTTCGATAGTTTGTTGGCGGTGAGGCGGATGAAATGTTTCCGCGTCGGGTGGTGTGTTAACCGTTGGCTGTGCCGATGAGGTCACTGAATGTGCCGATGGAGAATAACCACCATACCAGTATGAAAATCAATATCAGAACACCAAGCCATAACCAAAGACGGTTGCTACGGGCGATTCCGTTGTTTTTCTGATTTTTGCCGTGTGCTTTTAGTCTCTGAGCTTCCTGATAACGAGGACCCTCATTTTCTCTGATGTGTCTTTCCTTTGTATCCATAACCTTGATTTTTTGTTTCGTTTGATATTAAAACGTCACAACATCAAGAGTTGTTCACGGCAGGTGTCAAAAAAATGTTGGTTGGGGTTTTAGTCGCGGATATTCCAGTTGAGGTTCAGCATCAGTGTGGAGGCTGATTTGTGGGGCATGGCGTAGGCGATTCCGATTCCGAAGTTGCTGACACGTATTCCGCCGCCGAGTGAGAAGCCGGAGAGGAAATTGCGTTGATATGCGCTCATATCGGTGCGTGTCTTGTAGTTATAGCCCAAGCCGATATAGAATTTCTCGGAGGGTGCGTACTGGAGTCCGAACACAAGGTGCCGGAAGAGGTCGGAGAAGAAGCTTGCCTTTTTCTCCTGCATCTTTTCGGGGTCGTTGGTGTTGTGGGAATAGTAGGGTAGACGCCATTTTGTAAGATTCCAGGCGTTTATGGAGATCTGGAANGGGGAACTGCCGATGGTCTGCATATAACCGAGACGGATATCGAACGGGAGTCGGTTGTATTCCGAATCAAAGCGTTTGATCTGTCCACCCATGTTTGTAAGCACGGCNGAGAAGGAGAGGTCTTTCTCTTCGTTGTANTAGTTGATGCCGAGGTCTACAGCCATAGCAAAGGCGGTGTATTGCTCGTAGGTGCTGTAGATCATNCGGTAGCTGACACCGCCGCGCAGACGGTCGGTGATGTCGTGCGAGTATGAGCCTTCAAACACCAGGTCGGCGGGTGTGAATGAGCCGGTGGAGGTGCCGTCGGGAAGATAGCCGTCGAATGAGCCGTAGTTNAGGTAGCGAATGCCGGCGCTCCACGCACCGCGTTCGCCNGCNGCCATACCGAATTTNACCCCTCCGAAGTTGCCCGAGCCGATATAGTGCATNTATGATGCGGCGGCTTGCATACCGATCTCCGAACCGAGCAGGGCGGGGTTCTGGTCTACAAGCAGCACATCGGCGTCGATGATGGCGGTGTTGACGCCGCCAAGTGCGTAGGCGTGTGAAGAGACCGGGATATTCAGGAAGTTATATCCGGTGGCGGATTCCTGCGCATTAGCGGCAAAATATGTGGCGACGCCTATCAGGGCGGCGGATATTTTCAGTGTTGCGGAAAATTTCATCATATAGATAACGGAAAATTTCAAAAAAAAGTGTGATTGAGGAGGAAGAGAGGGGACTTCGCGCTTTCGCGCTCAGCGCAGTGCTACGGACGAGTGGGGGGAGGAGAGAGGAAGGAGAGAGAGGAGGAGAGAGGAAGGAGAGGGTGAATTAAGAGAAATTAACTATAATTAAGGTTATTGGGGTTGCTTATGTGGCGGAGGTCTTATAATTTTGCATTGCGTCAATGATGGCGCTTAATAACATTGCAACTTGTGAAGTNGATCAGNGATCTTCTTCAGTTTTGGACCTTATAAAATCAGAATGACAAAGATCTATATCTTTATATTGATGGCTCTCGGCAGTGTCCTCGGATTTTGCTCGCCGGATGCTTCGGCGCAGACCTGCAGGGTTAAGGTGGGTAGGAATCCGCAAACCGGTTCGGAGAGCTATATCGAAGTTTATGAATATGATTATGTGAAAGAGAAACCGGCTTTCCCGGGTGGGAATGCGAAGTTGGTGGAGTTTATCAACAATACACGGGAGTATCCTGCCGAGGCTTATAANAAAGGGATTCAGGGACGGGTTACCTGTTCGTTTGTGGTTAATACTGATGGAACGGTGAGTCACATATCGATTATNCGCGGTGTTGAGCAGTCNCTGAACCGTGAGGCGGTGAGGGTGATGAGCAAGATGCCGGAATGGATTCCCGGTAAGCACGAGGGCCAGACGGTGCCGGTCAGGGTGATCTGGTCTGTTCCTTTCCGTAAATAATATTCCTTTCCGCCGTAGGTTGTGCGGTTACAATAAAGTCGGGGCATATCTTTCGCAGATATGCCCCGACTTTATTAGGGGTTTACTAAATCCCTGATCAAATCAAGGTGATCACGAGATCCTCGTCGTTCATTGTAAGGGCGATCTTGCCTTCTCTTCCGAGCCAGCCAAGAGCTGCCATGATTTCATCTTTTTTAAGCTTTGTNGCTTTCTTCACTCCTTTGAGTCCAAGCATACGGGTGTCGGTNGATTCGAGGGCTTTGTAAACCTCGCCTGCCCATGTGCCGATTGATTCAATATTCATAACATTTAAATTTTAAATATGGCAAGCAACCGGAAATCAGATGGGTGTATCCGGCTGTTATNCCTTGTTAGTTACTTAATTAACAATCTGAACTGCAAAAATGTTATATAGTTGCATAAAATATTGCAGATTAATAGGCGTTTTTTCAAATATGAAAGGTAAGAAGATAGAGCAGAGTGTGGCGAGGGGTGAAGGCACGGTGGTTAGAAATACCGGGTCGGCGTATGTGGTGCGTCTCGATTCGGGTGAGCTGACGCCTTGCCGCGTGAAAGGAAATTTCAGAATCAAGGGTATTCGTACCACCAATCCTGTTGCTGTGGGCGACAGAGTGATGGTGGCGAAGTCTGCCGATGATGCGGATTATATCACGGAGGTAATGCCGCGCCGCAATTACATTATACGTCGCGCCTCGAATCTTTCGAAGGAATCGCACATCCTCGGAGCGAATCTCGATTGCGCGGGACTGGTGGCTACGTTGCGCGACCCGCAGACTCCCACCACTTTCATAGACCGCTTTTTAGCCACGGCTGAGGCTTACTCCGTGCCGGCTATCCTTATCCTTAATAAGATTGACCTCTGGGATGACGATGACCGGGAATTGGGTGAGATGATAAAGTTGCTTTATGAGCAGATCGGATACAGGGTGTTTATGGTTTCAGCTGAGACGGGCGATGGTCTTGACCGGCTCAGGGAGGCATTGGCGGGTAAGACGACGTTGCTTGCCGGAAACAGTGGTGTCGGTAAGTCGTCGCTGATCAATGCGTTGGTGCCGGGAGCGGATTTGAAAACGGGTAAGATTTCGGATATCCACCACACAGGTATGCACACCACGACATTTTCGGAGATGATTGATTTGCCGGGAGGTGGTGAGTTGATTGATATACCCGGGGTGCGAGGCTTCGGCACTATCGATTTTGAGGAGGAGGAGGTGTCGCACTTCTTCCCTGAGATTTTCAAGTATGGAAAGGAGTGCCGTTATTCAGACTGCAAGCATACGGGAGAACCGGGCTGTGCGGTGATTCCGGCCGTAGAACAGAGTCTGATTTCGCAGAGCCGCTACGCCTCCTATCTCTCGATCCTCGAAGAGCTCAAGGACCCGACCAAATACCGCAAACCCTATTGAGACACCTGCGACAAACCGCCTCCGGCGAACTCCCTGCGACAACCACCTGCGGCGCCCCGCCTACGGCGAACTCCCTGCGACAGCCCCCTGCGGCGACAACCACCTGCTGCGAACAAAATTACTAATTTCTAATTACTAATTCCTAATTAGAAAAAAAGTGCGGTTCCGAACGAAATCGGAACCGCACTTTTTTGTGGGAATCATATTTTCCCGGCAATCGTTGGATTACTTGCTTGCGATGTGGTCGGAAACTGTGAGTGAAGCGCGACCTTTGGCACGACGACGAGCCAAAACCTTGCGGCCATCTTTAGTAGCCATTCTCTCGCGGAAGCCGTGTTTGTTGACTCTGCGACGGTTGGAGGGTTGATAAGTTCTTTTCATTTTATGATAATTTTTTTAATTTTTCAGAAGCAGAAGCAATATAGTTCGCATTCGGAGTGCAAAATTAATCAATCATTTTTGAATAGACAAATATTTGAGGAGAAAGTTTTAGAAATGAAAAAAAAATACTAATTTTGCATTAAATTCTTAATAAGAAATCAAATAAAATAATATTATAGCGATATGATGAACGCTCAGGACATCAAGAACGGCACTTGCATTCGCCTTGACGGCCGTCTCTATTTCTGCGTGGAGTTCCTTCACGTAAAGCCCGGTAAGGGAAACACTTTCATGCGTACAAAACTTAAAGATGTAGTAGACGGCCGCGTTATCGAGCGCCGTTTCAACATCGGTGAGAAACTCGAGGACGTTCGCGTTGAGCGTCGTCCCTATCAGTATCTTTATGCTGATGGCGAGGATGATATCTTCATGAATAACGAGACTTTCGAGCAGATTCCTATCTCAAAGGATCTCGTGACTGGTTCTGCCTACATGAAGGAGGGTGACGTAGTGGAGGTTGTAAGCGATTCTTCCACAAACACTGTTCTTTACGCTGAGATGCCGATGAAGACTGTGCTCAAGATCACTTACACCGAGCCCGGACTTAAGGGTGACACTGCCACCAATACACTCAAACCCGCTACTGTTGAGACCGGTGCAACCGTAAAGGTGCCTTTGTTCATCAACGAGGGTGAGCTTATCGAGGTTGATACCCGCGACGGCAGCTATGTAAGCCGCGTTAAGGCATAATCCAGGAATCGAGAAATGAAAGAGGCAAAGGAGATGTTGTTTTCCATCATCGTGCCTGTGTATAACCGGCGTGATGAGGTGGCAGACCTTCTCCGGAGTCTTGAGGCCCAGACTGACAAGGGGTTTGAGATCATACTCGTGGAGGATGGGTCCACACAGCCCGCATTGCCCGATGGCAAAGGTCCGGAGGGGATGAGGCTGAAATATTTTCAGAAAAGCAATGAGGGGCGAAGCATCGCCCGTAACTACGGAATAGCCGGAGCCGATGGAGATTATTTTATCTTCGTCGACTCCGACTGCATTTTACCCCCGGAGTATATCGCCTCGTTGCGGCGCTCTCTGGCAGAAAACCCGGTGGATTGTTTCGGCGGACCGGATGCTGCCCACGAATCGTTTACAGATTTGCAGAAGGGTATCAATTACGCCATGACATCGTTCCTGACCACCGGTGGTATCCGTGGAGGTAAGGTCTCGATGGAGAAATTCACGCCGCGCACTTTCAATATGGGTTATTCGCGCGAAGTGTTTGAGTCGGTGGGCGGTTTCCGCGAGATGTTCAGCGAGGATATAGATATGAGCACGCGAATCCGCAATGCCGGGTTCAGTATATCGCTTTTCCCGGATGTCTATGTATATCACAAGCGGCGCGTGGATCTCAAGAAATTCTGGAAGCAGGTGCATGTGTTCGGAATGTCGCGAATCACGCTCGAACTTCTTTATCCGGGTTCCATGAAGCTTGTGCATTGGCTTCCGGCTGTGTTCACTGTCGGGGCTGCGGCGCTCATAATCGGGTCATTCTTCTGGCATTGGCTCATAATTCCGTTGCTGCTTTATATCATGGCTTTATGGATCGGAGGTATCATTGCCACGAAAAGCCTTAAGATAGCATCGTTAGGTGTGGTTGCTGCTATGGTTCAGCTTACTGGTTACGGCACCGGTTTCATAAAGGCATACGTTAACAAGATTCTTCTCGGAAAGGGTAGGGATATCCGTCAGGAGGTAGAGATCAGGAAAGGTAGTAATGAAGGGTTATAACGAATCAGAGGAAGAGGTTAAGGTGTTGACGGTAAAGGATCTGGATCCGGATGACCGTCCGCGGGAAAAGGCGCTGAAACATGGTTGCCAGGTGCTGACCACCCCTGATCTCTGGGCTATAATCCTGCGGACAGGTTTGGTCGGGAAACCGATTACGGAGCTTTGTCGCGATCTGATGCGCGAATGCGACGGGAAGCTGTGTAATCTCGAACGCCTCACACGTCAGCAGATTCTGAAGGTGAAGGGTCTCGGCACTGCGAAAGTGTTGCAGATAGAGGCGGTGATGGAGCTGATAAGACGATACAGCCGCGAGACTATAGGCACACGTTATAGGATAAGAAGTTCCAAAGATATCTACACCCTGATGCGTCCGGAAATAGGAAATCTCCCTCACGAGGAGATATGGGCGCTTTTCCTCAACCGGGGAAATGAGGTGATTCATAAGATGCGGATGACGCAGGGGAGTGCCGTAGCATCGGTGTTTGATGTCAAGGCTATACTCAAGGAGGCATTACTACGCGATGCACAGGGTTTGGTGATGTGCCACAATCATCCGTCGGGAAATCTGACTGCAAGTGTGCAGGATGATAATATCACTATGAAGATGAAACACGGGGCGCAGGCAATGGATATCCGTTTCCTGGACCATGTGATTGTGACGAGCGAGAACTATTACTCTTATTGCGACACCGGAAGACTTTGAGAGATCCGCATGGCTTCCGGGGTGTTGAGGTTGATGATAAGATTTGTATCAGCACTCAGATTATTCTTTGCCGGGTCGTTAATCAGGAATTTTTTGAACAGGATACGTTTTACGTGATTGTCGAGCGGAGAGTCAGCGGCGCGCGAAAGCGAGTCGGGATAGAAGCGCGACAATATACCGTTGATTTCCGCTGAAGTTGATTTCGGAGCGAGGATGATATCCGCTCCGGCTTCTATGGCATCGGCGGCCGACATTCCCTCGGCGCCCTGCATATTCATGGCGTCGGTGATGATGAGACCGCGGAATCCGAGATCGCGGCGCAGCAGGTCGGTAATCACCGGAGAGGAGACGGCTGCGGGCAGAGCCTCCGGGTCTATTGCCGGGAAGGCAATATGACCTACCATTATAGCCGACAGGTCATGCGAAATATATTCACGGAAGGGGTGGAGGTCGATGCTGTCGAGGCTTTGCAGACTCCGCTCTATTATCCCTTTGCGCCGGTGAGTGTCGGAGGTGACCGCTCCGTGACCTGGGAAATGTTTCGCCACGCTGATGACGTTGCCGCTTTCGAGTCCGCGAGCGTAAGCCACTCCCAATAGTGCAACCCTATCTTTGTCCAATCCGAAAGAGCGGTTACCGATATATGAGCCTTTCCCGGCAATATCCAGCACGGGGCCTAAAATCATGTTTACACCGATCAGCTGACATTCACGTGCTATCTCCGCACCATATTCAAACATCAGATCTTCGGTGGCGGAAGTGTCGATATGACCGTTGTCAGGGAATCGCGGGGTGTCGCTAAGCCGCATGGCAAGACCCCATTCCGCATCGAGCGCAATTATGGGTGGCACGGCCGACCATTGCTTTAAAGAGTCAGCGATGACTGCGACGGAATGCGGATCGCCTTTGAGCATAATGAGTCCGCCCACGCCCATCTCGGCATATTCCTTAATCTTGCCGAGTGTGTAAGGATCCGACTGCGCGTAGACGGCTGGAAAAAGGCACTGCGCCGCTTTCTGTTCCGGACTCAGAAGCCGGAATACAGAATCGGCGCAGTGCTGTATGGAATCGGTAAGATCCACTCCCGCGTCAGCATTGACCTCAGGTTCAGTGTCGCCGGGTTCCTTTTGAGACCTGAAGACCCCGGTGCATCCGAACAGAAGCGCCAAAAGCAGAAGCGGGAGGTTGCGGACCTTTCTCATCTCACTTACTTATCGATATATTTTGAGATATTGGTGACAAATCTTCTGTTAGGGTTTGCCGAGAGGGGTATTCCCTCAGCCGTCAGATTTCGGATATAATTCAGGATATATTGGCTGAGTTCCTCCTTGCTCTGCCAGAGCGAGCGGTTATTCGCCATTGTGACATAATCGTCGTTGCCCTGAGCGATGTAATCGATGGTGGCTACGGTGTAGGTCTTCTCGGGATCCATCTCCTTGCCGTTGATGTAGACATGCTGCAGGTTGCCGGCATCATCAGCCACAACAGTTATATTCTCGCTCACGCATTCACCCCCTTTGATGGCTGCAATCTTGAGCGCGTCGATGATATCCTTACCTTTTATCTCTATAATCTCAAAACGGTTGGAGAAGGGGAAGGTGGAGAGGATCTGACCTTCGGTGACCGCTCCCTGTTTCATTGGCTGGCGTATCCCTCCCACGTTCATGAAACTCATGTCGATATTCGGGAATGAAGGATCACTTTTGCGAAGTTCATCTGCTATGTCACTGCCGGTGTTCATGGCGAAATCAGCAACCCAGTTGGCGTATGTGCCTGCATGGTCGTTGTTCTGCATATCCTGCAGGCTCCAGCCGATTACTTTGGAGTTGACAGAATCCACGGCATGTTTGTAAGGTGCGAGAAATTCAATTATATCCTTGTCGTAAGCCTCGGGCGAGAAGCGGTCGGTGACGGGGATATACATATATTCGAATGCACGTTTGCCATCCTTTACCTTGTCGAGGGCATCAAGATCGATGTTGATATAACCGAGATTGCGTCCATATTTGCCGGTCTGCGTCACGAGCACCGGTTTGCCGTCGGCATTGCTGATCCAGTAGGGTGTTTTCTCCGGGGTGGCGGGATCCACATACGTGTGTGAGTGTCCCCCCACGATGATGTCGATATCCTTGCTTTGACGAGCAAGATCCACGTCGGAGGCTTTGCCGGGGATGGCTTCGTAGCCGATGTGAGTTACAGCCACAATGAGGTCGCATTTCTTCTGCTTGCGCAGCATGGATGCAACTTTGTTGGCGGTAGCGATGGCGTCGGAATATTTCATCCCTTCGTAATTCCCCTGAATAATCAGGCTGTGGGGATCAACATTGATGCCGATGAAGCCTATCTTTTTCTTACCGATTTTCTTGATGACGTATGGCTCGAAAATTCCGTCTGCCACAGTGCCCTTGAAGTCGTAGTTGGCGGAAAGACGGTCGGCCTTGACTTTCTTCCAGTATTTGGCAAGTTCGTCGAGACCGTTGTCGAACTCGTGATTGCCGAGGATCCGGATGTCGTAGTTCATCATATTGGCAACGGGATATTCCACATCGCCATTGAAATATTTGAAGTAGAGAGAACCCTGAACAACATCGCCGGCATCGATAAGCAGGACGTTTTTCTCAGCCTTGCGCACCGAGTCGATGATAGCTTTACGGGGCAGCACTCCTCCGACGCCGTCGGCTCCTATATCGATTGCGGAGTGGGTGTCGTTGGTGGTGAGGAGCACAAGATTATCAGCGGAAGACGCAAACGCGCCTCCCGCCATAATCATAAGTGATAAAATGAATCTGTTCATAGATCGGTTTTATTAGAAATCGATCAGAGCCTCGCCTGTCATATCTTTAGGCTGGGGAAGCTCCATGAGTTTGAGAAGTGAGGGAGCAACATCTGCCAGACGTCCGTTCTTGATCTTGGCATCTTTGTGTTCGCCGATGTAGATGAAAGGAACGGGGTTGAGGGAGTGCGCGGTGTTGGGTGAACCATCTTCGTTGAGTGCGTGGTCGGCATTACCGTGGTCGGCGATGATGATGGTTTCGTAGCCATGTTTCTTGGCAGCCTCAACCACTTTCTCAACGCAGGTGTCGAGTGTGGCGATAGCTTTCTCGATGGCGGGATATACACCGGTGTGACCAACCATGTCGCCGTTAGCGAAGTTGACAACGATGAAGTCGAACTTCTCGCTGTCGATCTGCTCTACGAGCTTTTCGGTAACTTCCGGCGCGCTCATCTCGGGCTGGAGATCGTAAGTTGCAACCTTGGGTGAGGGGACGAGTATGCGCTCCTCGCCGGGGAAAGGTTCCTCCTTACCGCCGTTGAAGAAGAATGTGACGTGAGCGTATTTCTCGGTTTCAGCAATGTGTAGCTGCTTCTTGCCGAGGCTTGAGAGATATTCGCCTAAGGTGTCGGGCACGTCTGATTTGGTGAAGAGGATGTGTACACCTTTGAATGAATCATCGTAAGGTGTCATGCAGTAATACTGCAAGTCGGGNATGGGGTTCATGCCGTCCTCNGAGTGCTGGGTGAGCACCACGGTNAGCTCTTTTGCGCGGTCGTTGCGGTAGTTGAAGAAGATTACAACGTGTCCGGCACCGATTCTGCCGTCGACAAGGTCGTTGACAATAGGTTTGATGAACTCGTCGGTGACACCCTCTGCGTAAGACTCTTTTACNGCCTCAACAACGTTGTCGGTGTGTTTACCCTCGCCGTAAACGAGGAGGTTGTAGGCATCTTTCACGCGCTCCCAGCGGTGNTCGCGGTCCATGGCGTAGTAACGTCCGATTACGGANGCGATGGTTCCGGCTGACTGTTTGCAGTGGTTCTGAATATCGGTGAGGAAGCCTGCGCCGCTCTTGGGATCGGTNTCGCGACCNTCCATGAATGCGTGGATGAATACCTTGTCAAGACCGTAGGCTTTGGCGGTGTCGCACAAAGCGTAGAGGTGATCGAGAGAAGAGTGTACGCCTCCGGCTGAGCAGAGACCCATGAAGTGGATAGGCACACCGTGTTTCTGTGCGTATGAGAATGCGCTCTTGATTTCGGGGTTTTCGGCAAATGANCCGTCAGCGATGGCGCGGTTTATCTTCACAAGATCCTGATAAACTACACGACCGGCACCGATGTTGAGGTGACCTACTTCGGAGTTACCCATCTGACCGTCGGGCAAACCAACGTTCTCGCCGCTTGCCTGAAGCTGAGAGTGGGGGTATTCAGCCACGAGGCTGTCCATGTAGGGTGTCGGGGTGTTGAAGATTNCATCGTCTTTCTTGTGATCGCCGATGCCATAGCCATCAAGGATGATGAGTAGTGATTTCTTTGACATAATTTTTATATTTATTCTTCTANTATAATCGTANGTTCGGGAATGCGGAAGCNCNTTCNANGAGGGNGCAAACNCGCTCCCAATGATATAACGCAAAATTAGCGAAATTTTCTAAAACATTAAATAATAATATGTGAATAATTTGCGTTGCAACTAAATAATAGTTACCTTTGCAGGAGATGAGAGTGTTTTTATTGGTGATTATCCTCAAGATTCCCCACAGTGGTATTTTAGATGGATATCATAGTCGCAAAATATAAACACAGAGACACGGAGGAACAGAGTATGGATAACAATGTGTTGAGAATAAAGGATATGGCACTGAGGAATTGCCTGCAATTCTTCAGAGACACAGAGTTTTGTCACCGAATGGACTCTGTGCCTCAATTGATCACGAAGTGATCCTCAGTGCCGTTAATTTTGCGACAATACTCTGTCACTCTGTGCCTCTGTGTCAATAAATCTTAGACTAAGAAAACTTTTTAAACCGCATCCCGGAAGTATTATCAAGGGATATGTGATGAAACAAGTTTTTGATTATTTGAAAAATGAGAATTTAATATGAATACATTAAAATATAAAGATTTTTTAGGGTCTGTGGCATTCAGTGAGGAGGATGGTGTCTTTTTTGGAAAGATTGAAGGTATAGACGGTCTGGTCAATTTTGAAGGTGAAAGTGTTAAAGAATTAACAGATGCTTTTCATGAAGCTGTTGATGATTATCTGGCATATTGCGAAGAGGCCGGGATAGAGCCACATAAAAGCTATTCGGGGTCGTTAAATGTGCGTCTGACACCGGATATACACACCCGTGTGGCTTACCTTGCCAAGCAGGCAGGTGTGTCAATTAATTCATTTATTCGCTCGGCAGTGGAAAAGCAGATAGCAGCAATGCTTTAAATATATATAAAAGAAAGAGCTGAATCGCGGAGATGCAGCTCTTTCTTTTTAGGATGATGGGAGAATGATTTATTTGTTCTCCTTGTTTTTCTTNACGAAACGCTCTTTGATGCGAGCTTTCTTACCTGTAAGGTTGCGGAGGTAATAGAGTTTAGCGCGACGAACCTTACCGTATTTCATAACGGTGATTGATTCGATGAAGGGTGATTCCATGGGGAAGATACGCTCAACGCCGATACCATCGGAGATCTTACGAACTGTGAAACGTTTTTTGTCGCCCTGACCGCTGATTTTGATCACGACACCGCGATACTGCTGGATACGCTCCTTGTTACCCTCTTTGATACGGTAAGCTACAGTGATTGTGTCGCCGGGACCGAATGCATCAAACTCTTTCTTAGGAGTGGCAAATGCCTCCTCTGCAATTTTAATTAAATCCATTTTATTATGACGTTTAAATTATTTGCAATGTAAATAAGCTTCTTAGCCGGGAGCGGGGGACAGCCCCTTGGACCCTTTCCGTAGTCAGAATCTTTATCCCGTCTTATCAGAGATTGCAAAACCGACTGCAAAGTTACAACTTATTTTTCAATTATGAAAGATTTTTGTTAAATTCGCCATAAATTCTATGCAATTAATAATGGATTACGTAAAATCTATCAATATAGGGGGGGAGTTGATGAGTCTGTCGACTCCGAAAGTGATGGGTATTATCAATATTACTCCGGATAGTTTCTATTCGGGAAGTCGCACTTCGGAGCGCGAGGAAATTGCCGGGCGGGTGCGTCGGCATTTGACCGACGGCGCTGATATTTTTGATATTGGTGGCTACTCAACACGTCCGGGTTGCTCGGATGTAGCTCCTGATGAGGAATATTCGCGGCTGGCGCGCGCGTTGGAGGTGATACGCGAGGTTGCGCCGGATGTTCCGGTATCGGTCGATACGTTCAGGGCCGAGGTTGCCCGCCGCTGTGTGGAGGAGTGGGGCGTGGAGATTATCAATGATGTTGGTGGTGGCACTCTTGACCCCGAGATGTGGGATACCGTGGCGGATCTTGATGTGGCATACATTCTGATGCATATGCGCGGAACACCTGCCACGATGGTTGATTTCACCGATTACAACGATGTGGTGGCAGATGTGCTTTCAGATCTGGCTTTTAAGGTGGCAGCTTTAAGGCAGAAGAGGGTGAGGGATGTGATTGTGGATCCCGGTTTCGGTTTCGCAAAGACCGTGGAGCAGAATTATAAATTGCTTGCGGCTCTCGATAAATTTCATCTCACAGGTGCGCCGGTGCTTGCCGGACTGTCGCGCAAATCTATGATATGGCGCGCTTTAGATATCAAGGCGGAGGAGGCTCTGAATGGCACCACGGCATTGAATACCGTAGCGCTGCTTAATGGTGCTGATATCCTCCGGGTTCATGACGTGAAGGAGGCTGTGGAAGCTGTAAAGCTTGTAGGGATGCTAAGGGANGCAGCTGATGAGGAGAACGGAGTGTCTACAGTGATAAGATAAGATATAAGATTATGTTTGGGATAAAAGATATAGTTGATATATTGATAGTGGCGCTGATGCTCTTCTATCTGTATCGGTTGATGAAAAACAGTGGCACGTTATCGCTGTTCTACGGTGTGCTTGCCTTTATCATAATCTGGGTGATCTCGTATGAAATCTTCAATATGAGATTGACGGGAACGATCGTCGATAAGTTTATGAGTATCGGTCTGATCGTGCTCGTGATCCTGTTTCAGGACCAGATAAAACGTTTCCTTATAGATATCGGTAGCCGGGGGAGATGGAGTGTATTCCGCAAGCTTTTCAAGCATCAGGGAGATGATGAGGATCAGGAGCATTCGCGAGTGATAAGTGTAGTCTATGCCTGTATGTCGATGTCTAAGTCGAAGACCGGGGCATTGATTGTGCTTCAGCGAAAGGTGCCGCTGACAGATTATGAAAAAACCGGAGATATCATAGACGCCGACATCAACACGCGCCTTATAGAGAATATATTCTTCAAGAATTCACCCCTCCACGACGGTGCGATGATCATAGCTGATCATCGCATTAAGTCGGTGGGTTGTATCCTGCCTGTNAGTCATGATATGAATATCCCCAAAAATCTTGGTCTGCGCCATCGTGCGGCTTTGGGTATGAGTCAGGTTACGGATGCTATCTGTGTGATAGTNAGTGAGGAGACCGGAAACATCTCNGTGGCTCGCGACGGTGCTCTCACCGTAAAGGTCACNACAATCGAACTCGAGCACATNCTTTCGTCGGCATTCGCCTATAATAATTAATAATTAATAATTAATGATTAATAATTAATGGTTAATAATTAATTAATGGTTAATAATTAACTGAATAGCTCAATTATTAATTATTAACCATTAACCATTANTTAGAAAATCAGAAGGGGACTGGTGATTCNCCGGGTCCNGGCATGATGTCGGGCATCGGCGATGAGGGTCCNGATGCGAATGTGAANCCCCCTCCGGATGNGTCGTCGTTGTCGTTGTTCATACGCGATTCCATTGTGCGTGTGGTGCCGACTTGCGAAAGTGTATCCTGNACTACCTGATAACCCTCTTCCCAGTTCTCAAATCTTGCAAATTTCGATACGAANCGGAGATCGACAGTGCCGACGGCACCGCTTCGGTGTTTTGCTATGATCAGCTCAGCTTTNCCTCGGATATCATTGTCATTNTCATCTACGGCACTGCGGGTGTAATATTCCGGGCGGTGGATGAAGCATACCATATCNGCATCCTGCTCGATNGCTCCGGATTCACGAAGGTCGGACAGAACGGGACGTTTATCTTCGCGCGTCTCGGTGCTTCGGTTCAGCTGTGAGAGGGCTATGATNGGGATATTCAGCTCTTTNGCGAGGGCTTTGAGAGATCGGGANATGGTAGANACCTCCTGCTCACGGCTACCGAATTTCATTC
This sequence comes from Bacteroides sp., assembly GCA_014802175.1. Classification (GTDB taxonomy): domain Bacteria; phylum Bacteroidota; class Bacteroidia; order Bacteroidales; family Muribaculaceae; genus Lepagella. The sequence goes on along the minus strand of JAAVCU010000016.1, from coordinate 21,993 downwards.
CCGTGGCGTTCATGAGCTGAAGGTAGTCGATCATGATCATCTTTACACCGTGTTCCCTCACGAGACGNCGTGCCTTGGTTCGCAATTCGGTGATTGACAGACCNGGTGTCTCATCAAGATAGAGAGGCGCGGAGAANACTCCTCTCAATCGGGAGTTGAGGCGGTCCCATTCCTCTTCCGNGAGGTTNCCGGCCTTGATTTTCTCACCCTCAAGGTCAGCCACGTTACTCAGAAGACGTTTCACAAGCTGCACATTTGCCATCTCAAGGGTAAAGATGGCGATGGGGATGCTGTAGTCGACCGACATATTCTTTGCCATCGAAAGCACGAATGCCGTCTTACCCATNGCCGGACGTGCGGCNATGATGATAAGGTCGGANGGCTGCCATCCTGACGTCATNTTGTCNAGNCCGGTGTAGCCTGTCTGTAATCCNGAAAGACCGCTCTGAGTGTTTGCTGCAGTCTGAATCTGCTCTATGGCAAGGTTGATGACAGGGTCGATCTGCGTGACCTCGCGCTTGAGATGAGTCTGCGAGATTTCGAACAGCTGACCCTCGGCGGCCTGCAAGAGGTCGTCGACATCGTTTGACTCATCGAATGCGTCAGCCTCTACTTTAGAAGCGAAGGTGATGAGTCGGCGGGCAAGATATTTCTGGGCTATGATCTTGGCGTGATACTCCACGTTGGCGGCTGAATAGACGCGGGCAGTGAGTTCGGTTATATGTACCGCCCCACCTACATTCTCCAGTTCGCCATCCTGACGGAGCTGCTCGGTCACGGTCATCATATCGATCGGACGCTGGTTGAAACCCAATGTGCAGATGGCATTGTATATCTTGGCGTTCACAGGGTCGTAGAACGCATCGGGAGTGAGGATATCGCATACATTCATGTATGCATCTTTTTCAAGCATAAGCGCACCGATCACCACCTCTTCCAGATCTGTGTCGCGGGGAGGTAACTTGCCGGTTGCGTCTTGTCGTATTGGCTCGAAGGCCTGTTTCCTGTTATATTGATTCTGTGCCATATTTTTAGTGAGTAGTGAGTAGAGAGTAGTGNGGAGTGNGTAGAGAGTAGAGATTTTAATAAATCGCGAGGAGGATTGAGGTCCAGAGGGAGAAGGCGAACATCAGCATGGCGGTCTGNCCGAGCACCGGGTTNAGGTCTGATCCNCTGAGATGCGTCAGNTTCACCCAAAGCATGTAGTGCAGATTGGCGTAAAGCAGTGCGCCGACNTGCCACATNAGCGGGAAGATGCCGGCGGTGGCNATCACAATCAGTGCGACAGCTGCAATTCCGTTGATGAAATATACNATNCCCATTGTTTTGCGGCCGAAGATGACAGCTGCGGTTCTTTTCCCGACGGCTTTATCATCGTCCATGTCGCGATAGTTGTTGACCACCAAAACGTTGGCTCCCATAAGCCCGATGGCAAGCGCTATCGGTAATGACAGGTGCCAGGTCTGCCATGTGCCTACCTGAAGATAGGTAGTGAACATCACCGGCACGAGTCCGAAGAAGATGATGACGGCGATTTCGCCGAGTCCATGGTGCGACAGTGGCCATGGTCCTGCTGAATAAGCGAGAGCGAAAACCGCAACGGCTATCCCGACGAATATAAGTTGCCAACCACCCCAGATGATGAGCGTACAACCTACAGCGCACGTCGCGGCAAGTAGGGTGAGGGTGGCGGTAAGCATTGCTTTGGGTGAGATGTCGCCCTCGGTAACCCCTCTGCGGAATCCTTCGCGCCCCTTGCGGTCCAGTCCGTTTCGGAAATCGAAATATTCGTTGGCGAAGTTGGATACAATCTGCGCCATAACCGCGAACAGCAGGCAGATCAGGAAGGGGAGAGGTTTGAATGAATGGTAGCAAGCCGCGCAACCTCCACCGGCTATAACCCCTGCCACAGAGACAGGAAGGGTGCGGAGGCGCATGGCCTCAATCCATGATTTGACTCTAAAACCCATATCAATTGTTCTGTTTCTCTGCTTCGTAGCGTTCCATAAATTTCACGAAGCTGTCGGCAATCTCTTCCACCTCTTTATATCGCGGAAGGTTGTTGACCTCTTCCGGGAGGGCATCGAAGCCATAGCGGAGACCTGCCAGACCCATGGCCAACGCACTGTTTGTGTCGGCATCGCCACCGGCGTCAACAATAGTGTGAAGTGTTTCTTCGGCCGATGAACAGTGCCACAGCGGCCAGAGACCGGCAGCCATACATTTGCGGGTCTGCCAGAGATTGTCGGGGTCGTCGAGCTCAAGGTCATGAATCTCTCCGTTATAAGCGCGTTCGAGCGCATGGAGGATGCGGGCATCGTGAGTGTGACCGAGATCACGCAACTCACGATATGAGCACAATTCACCGGTGCGCAGGATCGAATCTGCCATTGAGGCTATGATCACCGCCGAACATGTGCAGCGGGTGTCGTCGTGAGTGATGGATATTGCGTCAAGAGTGTTGCCGATCAGGCGAGGGAAACCTAAGATGCCTGTGATGATGGCTCGCGGAAGCGCTTCGTTGCGCGCTTTCCAAAGCTTGTTGTCGCGCCAGTAATGGTGAGCGGTTTCCAATGGTTCCTCCTCCCACTCGGGGCGTGCCAAAAGATCGTTGTAGAAATCAGGCATATCTGCGGCATCTTCCGAATGATGGGCCTTCAATTGCTGAGCGAAATGGCGAACATCAAAACAGTTGCGCTCAATTATGGATCTGATAAGGATATGGTTTATCTCGGTGTCGTTTGTCCAGTCGCCGCGTTTCCATAAGCAGCGGTGGGCATCGCGGATAATCTGCGAGAAATGTCTGAGCCCTTCGGGGTAGTGGAATTTGATTTCATCCACGGTCATGAATTCAGTGCCGAGGCCGAGAGCGTCGCCGAGAGCCATGCCGAAAATCGCACCCCTGATTCGATCGGAAAAGTTCATTAAGTCAAATATTTGGTTATAGGTTATTATGGTCCGGAGAAGACTCCGCTTAATTTGAAAAATACCGCTTTTAAGGTAGCGGTATCGGTGGCAAAATTAACTAAAATTTTTAACTAAAAAAATTTACTGACGTAATTTTTTAAAGAACGTCTGCATCATCTCCCGACACTCTTCCTCAAGCACTCCTCCCGTGATAACGGTTTTAGGGTGAATAGGGGATTTTGAAGGATTGTAATATGAGAAGAAACCTCGTTTTGTGTCGGGCGCGCCATACACAATCTTTCCTATCTGACTCCAGCCCAAAGCTCCGGCACACATCGGACAAGGCTCGACCGTGACGTAAAGTGTGCAGTCCGGAAGATATTTCCCTCCGAGGTATTCAGCGGCGGAGGTTATGGCCTGCATCTCCGCGTGGGCTGTAACGTCGTTCAATGCTTCGGTTCGGTTGTGTGCGCGGGCTATAATCTTTCCGTTGACCACTATCACCGCCCCGATAGGTATCTCCCCTTCATCGAATGCCTCCTGCGCTTCGGCGAGTGCCATGCGCATGTAAAACTCGTCAGTTCCAACCATAATATTTGAATTTAGTTTTTGTTCTCCTTTTTGATTTTCTCGGCTACTTCCGTCATGAGCCAGCGGGGGGTGGATGTGGCACCGCAGATTCCGATCGATCCGGCGTCTTTGAGTAACTGCGTGTCGAGTTGCGTTCCGTCGCTAACAAGATATGAGCGAGGGTTTACCTTGCGGCATTCCTCGAAAAGTACCTTCCCGTTGGAGCTTTTAGCTCCGCTCACGAACACTATGGCATCGTGATTGGCGGCGAACTCCCGGAGTTTTGTAAGCCGGTTTGCGACCTGACGGCAGATGGTGTCGAAATATTCGAAAGAACCGGTCTGCTTACGTTTCTTGATCTCCTCCACGATGTGGCGGAATCCTTCGAGCGACTTTGTGGTCTGCGAATAGAGAAGGATGTTGCGCGAAAGGTCTATGTTGTCAAGATCCTCTGCCGACTGAATCACGATTGCCTCGCCGTCGGTTTGTCCGACAAGTCCGTTCACCTCGGCGTGACCCTCCTTGCCGTAGATGAGGATGAGGGGCATTTCCGTGATTTCATTATTGTCGAGCATACGGCGATTGCTGTCGTATGCTTCCTTGATGCGTCGCTGCAGCTGAAGCACAACCGGGCATGTAGCGTCGATTATGGTTATATGGTTCTCGCGAGCAATGTGGTAGGTGGAGGGTGGTTCGCCGTGAGCACGCAGCAACACAGTGGAATCCTTAAGCTCCTTCAGGTCAGAGTGAGTGATTGTGCGTAACCCTTTATCGCCCAAACGCTCCACTTCAGATGCATTATGCACGATATCGCCAAGGCAATGGAGAGAGCCGGATCTCTCCAGCTCCTCCTCAGCCTTGCGTATTGCGGTGACAACTCCGAAACAGAAACCGGAGTTCTCGTCTATCTCTATTACAGGCATCGCGAATTGTATAGGTTCATGAGCCACTCCATTTGTTCGGGGATGGTCATCTTGTCATTGTCAAGCACCACGGCATCGTCGGCCTTGCGCAGAGGTGACTCCTTGCGGGTGGTGTCGATATGATCGCGCTCGCGGATATTCTCCAGCACTTCATCATAAGAGACCTCCTCACCTTTCTCGGTCAGTTCCTTGACACGGCGGCGTGCGCGCTCCTCGGCTGAGGCATTAACGAATACTTTCATCTCTGCATCGGGAAATACGGTGGTTCCTATGTCGCGGCCATCCATCACGATACCCTTTTCTTTGCCGTAACCCTGCTGAAGACGGGTCAGGTGATGACGCACCGCCGGGATCACCGCCACAGGGCTGACCATGGAGCTGACTTTCATATCGCGGATTTCATTCTCCACGTCGCGTCCGTTGAGAAGCGTGTGCTGACGTCCGTCGGCTCCGGCGGGGGTGAATGAGATTGTGATGGAGGGGAGTGCCGCGGTAAGGGCTTCGCTGTCTACACCCTGAGCCTGTGATGCCATACCATTTTCAAGGGCATATAATGTCACGGCACGATACATCGCTCCGGAATCTACGTAAACGTAACCGATGCGGCGCGCCAGATCGCGCGCCATTGTAGATTTACCCGATGATGAGTAACCGTCAATGGCTATGATTATTCTTTTCATTTCTTCTTGGTTGATGTCTTCTTTGTTGAAGTTTTTGTGGTTGCAGTCTTCTTGGCTGCTGTTTTTGCAGTTGCAGTTTTAGCTTTGGTCTTGGGGCTCTTTGCTTTCACTATGCGGAGCACCTGCGCGGTGCGGGCAGGGAGATAAAGCTTGAGCCATCCTTTACCCGATGGAGAATAAAGGGGATCGGCCTGGGTGAAGTGATGCACGCTGTCGTCGATGTTGCCGTAGCCACCGAATTTCTTGGAATCGCTGTCCAGAACTACTTCATATTCACCGGCGGGTGCAAGGAAGCCGTAATCATTGAAAGATTTCACCGGGTTCCAGTTGAACACGAAGATAAGGTCTCCTCGGCGGAATGCAAGAACCTGATCGTCATCTTTCTCCCACAGCTTGTCAACGGGAAGTGACTGGAAGTTATAGTATCCTCCGACGGTTTCCACCATAGCGTTGTCGAAGGAGTTGAGGAATTTATATTTAAGATCCTCGCGGTCTACGAGATCCCACTGACGACGCGCATATTTGTAGCTCCAGCCGTTGCCTTCACGCGGGAAGTCTATCCACTCCGGGTGTCCGAACTCATTACCCATGAAGTTGAGGTAACCACCGTTGATCGAAGCCAAGGTCACGAGTCTGATCATCTTATGTAGAGCCATGCCGCGCTCCACCGTGAAGTTGTTGTCGTCGACCATCATGTGCCAGTACATCTCTTTGTCGATAAGGCGGAAGATGATGGTTTTGTCTCCAACGAGTGCCTGGTCATGGCTCTCGCAGTAGGAGATTGTTTTCTCATCAGCTCTGCGGTTGGTAAGTTCCCAGAATATTGATGTCGGATGCCAGTCCTCATCTTTCTTCTCCTTGATCATCTTGATCCAATAGTCGGGCACACCCATTGCCATTCGGTAATCGAAACCGATACCGCCGTCCTCGAATTTGGCTGCGAGTCCCGGCATACCGCTCATTTCCTCTGCGATGGTGATGGCTTTCGGGTTGATTTCGTGAATGAGGAGGTTGGCCAGGGTGAGGTAAACGATAGCGTTCGTGTCCTCGTTGCCATCGTAGTAATCATCGTAGCTTCCGAAGGCTTTACCGAGTCCGTGGTTGTAATAGAGCATAGAGGTCACGCCATCGAAGCGGAAACCGTCGAACTTATATTCCTCCAGCCAGAACTTGCAGTTGGAAAGCAGGAAATGAATCACGGAGTTTTTACCATAGTCAAAGCAGAGAGAATCCCACGCCGGGTGTTCGCGTCTGCCGTCGCCATAGAAATACAGGTCGTATGAGCCGTCGAGTCTTCCGAGACCCTCCACCTCATTCTTAACGGCGTGAGAGTGTACGATATCCATGATTACGGCAATTCCGCGCTCGTGAGCGTCGTCGATAAGGCGCTTTAGATCGTCGGGAGTGCCGAAGCGTGACGATGCCGCGTAGAAGCTGCTTACATGATAACCGAAAGATCCGTAATAAGGATGCTCCTGGATTGCCATGATCTGGATGGCGTTATAACCATCTTTGGCAATTCTCGGAAGTGTTTTGGTCCGGAACTCCTCGTAGGTGCCTACTGCCTCCTCCTGCTGAGCCATTCCGATGTGGCATTCGTAGATAAGAAGCGGCTTTGTGTCGGGAGTGAATTTCTTCACTTTGAATTTGTAAGGATGCTCCGGCTCATAGACTTCGGCGCTGAAGATGTGTGTCTGGGGATCCTGCACAACGCGGCGAGCATAAGCTGGTATTCTTTCTCCGCTTCCGCCGTTCCAGTCAACGCGCATCTTATAGAGGTCTCCATTATGGATGAAATCTGCCGGGAAACGACCTTCCCATACGCCATCGCCAATGGGAGAGAGGCTGTATCGCTCATCATCTTTCCAGTCGGAGAAAGTGCCGATGAGCCAGATTTGAGTGGCGTTCGGTGCATATTCGCGGAATACCCATTCACCGGATTTCTCGCGATGGAGTCCGAAATAGTTATATGCGTTTGCAAACTTGGAGAGAGAGCCGTCGGTAGCGGCGGTGAGTTCCTCCATTTTACGGATCACATCCTGATGACGCCCCTCGATTGCGGGAGCAAATGGTTCGAGCCAAGGGTCGTTGCGCAATATTGCAAGTTTCTTTTTCATAAGATTTGTTTTTGTGATTTTTGAGAAGAGGTTATGAAATCAATATTTATTCTATAGCACGGAGGCAATGTCGGATCACGTTGCGCAGAGCCTCGGAATCGTGGTCGTCGGACGCCAACGCATCGATCACCCCCCGGATATATTCATCTTTCGATCGGTAGCCTAAAAGTTGAGCCACACCCGAATCGGGTAACATCGGCTTATGGTTGAATACACGCAACACACCGTTGTAATCATTGTCGCGCACCATAGCGGCGAACTCCTCACGCAAGAGGTTGTAATGTTTTCGGGGTTGAAGTGTATGGATGAGCGATTTGAGATGTGTCTCAAGAGCGGTGATGCAGCTGAATTTTCCGTCGATTCTGCATTCCACATCGCGCTTGACTTTATGGCGGACGTGTTGCAGAGCCTGCTGCTCTGCCTTCTGCTTGAAAGTGTGAATCACCTCCTTGCGTACACGTCTGATAATCTTTTCCGCATCGCGACCGCGTCTTTTAGCCATAATCCGGATCACATCCTCCATAAGGAAGATATTCTCAATCTCAGCTACTTCCGGCACCATTATCTCCTTGTTGCGAAGGTATTCCACCTCCTGCTCCGATCGGCGGTCGCGGTCAATGATGCCACGGCTGCGGAGATGATGCATCTGACGGAGGTCGTTGAAAGTCCGCGTTGATTCTATGACCTTGTCGCAGGACCCTAACGGGCGTATTGTCCAATCGGGGAATACGAGACTGTAGAGACGAATGTCAATGCTATGCTGCGCATCGCCCTCCACGAAAATCACCGGCTTGCGGTTGCCGGTAAGTTCAATCAACAGTTCTTCGGCAAACGATTTGTTGCGAAGGATGTCGTAATTCCAGCTCCTTTTTTCGGAATCATAGCTCTTTACCCAAATGCAAACAGTGTCGCGGCGGGAGGAGATGAAATCCACATCCACCGAATTGTAGATGAATCGGCAATCCTGACGCAAGGTTTCGACCTCATCCCAGAATGTAGCGGTGATTGCGGGGTGCAGGAAAAGAGAGGGGGAGTCGATGTAGATGTCGGCATCTGGCATTGCGAACAGCACTGCGGATGCGTAATACAGCACTGTTTTCTCACCATGACTCAGCTGGTTGGCGGTGATGAGATCTTCTCCGGCTGTGTTGGCGAACATAATTGTGCCGGAGGAGCGGACTATGCGGTTTCCGGGAAAGACTCTTTCCCATAATCTGCAAATCCTGTCGAGTTTTGTGCGCCGCAACTTAACCCTCTTCTCATCTTTCGATGCGCCTTCTTTCAGGGAGAAGAGGTATTCCAGTTCATCGACAAACAGCATATACACCAGTTTGTCGAGCTCGCTTACAGCATCGGTCCGCATATATGGATGCCGTTTCGTGAGTTTGCGGTAGAGGTCATCGACAGATCCCTCCATCGTTGACTCAGCACGCTCCGGGAAGGATGCGGCAAGTGCGGAGAGCGCATAACCCTTGTTGCCCGAAAGCGAAATCATCTCCTCCATAAACCGGGTTTTACCTGCGCCGTTAGCGCCTATCAGCGTAAGGCTGCGGGCTCCCGAAATGTCGGGTGCCTGTTCGCCGGAATATAGAGGAGGAAGATTCATAAAATATGTGTTATTAGTTAACTGTAAGGGAGGTGTGAGCTTATGCGCCCAATTCTTTGATACGGGCAATGTATTTGCCGATTATGTCAAATTCGAGGTTCACCTTGGTGCCCGGCTCGATACGACAGAAATTGGTGTTGTCGTGAGTGTAAGGGATGATCGCCACCTTGAATGAGTCGGCGGTAGGTTCCACCACAGTCAGGCTCACGCCATTAACCGTAACCGATCCTTTGTCGACAGTTAGATAGCCGCGTTTAACCATCTCAGGGTTTGATTCATATTGGAAGGTGTAATACCAGCTGCCATCCATCTCTTTGAGATCGGTGCAGATGGCAGTCTGATCCACGTGTCCCTGAACGATGTGTCCGTCAAGACGTCCGTTCATCACCATGCTGCGTTCAAGGTTAACAAGGTCACCGACCTTGAGGCCACCCAGATTTGAACGGTCGAGGGTTTCCTTGATGGCGGTCACGGTGTATGTGCCGTCGCCGGGGAGAGCCACAACCGTAAGACAAACACCATTATGCGATACGCTCTGATCAATTTTCAGTTCGTCGGTGAATGAGCAACGCATGGTTATATGAAGATTCGTTCCTTCCTCTCTTAATGCCACGACTTCCGCAGCCTCTTCTACAATTCCTGAAAACATTTTTATCAATTAGTAATTAGGATTTAGTAATTAGTAATTTAAGTTCCTAAAGTATTTATTTTGTTAAACATCAAACCATTATAACCATTTGTAACCATCGTTGCAGTTTTAAATATTAATCTTGTTTTTATTAAAACCATCACGGTCTTCGACCGTGGCTGCCGACGCAAATAAACCGAAAGGTTTAATGGTTTTAATAACTTATTGACCCAATACTCTAATATTTCTGTATAAGATAGTTTAAATGGTTCCTTATGGTTTGAGACATTAACCTCAAATTTACTTGCGAAACTTGAGTTAGTAATTATGGACACTATTGTTCCCCGGGTCTGTATCTGTTATTCCAGATCTGTATCCATTATTCCTATTGCCAACTCACTGAAATCATTTATTCATTGCGAAGCCTACGCACATACCGTCGTATGACGACAGGAGCGACGAGAGGGTCTTCGCCATTGAGATATTTGAGTATTTCGCCACTGCCTCAATGATGGTCATAAGTTTTGTGGCATCGAACATCACATCCATAGAGTTCGAGGTTTTCTGAACGTAGGTTGTGATTTTGCCTAATTTGATCTTGCCGGCGGCCTTGAAGTTGAACACAAAGGTGCCTTTTTCGCTTCCGGCAGGCTGCTCTACGGTGCCTGAAAGTTTCAACTTCTTGATGGTGAGCTGGAATGTGCCGTCGTTATTCACGGTCAGCACAGCGCCTGTCAGACCAAATTTGGTGTAGTAGGGTTGGAGTTTGGTCTCGATGGCTGCTGAAGCTGCCGCTCCACCCGCCTGTTTGAGGAAGTTATCGCCCTTGAAGGAAACTGCGGGACCTTTGGCTGTCCAGGTGCCTTGCAGATCGCTGACCTTTAAATCTGATTTTGAGAGCACTCCCTCAACAAGATTGCCAATGGTGCTGGCCGCGTCGCCGCTTCCACCTAATTTGCCAAGAAGATCAGAAAGACTCTGGGCGTTGGTCATATTTGAACATGCGAAGATTACTGCTGCCACAAGGGCTAATTTCTTAATAAGTTTCATATCATTAGTTTTTATGTTTCAATGTTTTCTAAACCACTTCCGGATTGAGCGGAACAATTGGTCTAAATGGAACCAAAATTATGACAGGATCAAATTATATTGGTTTAATTTGCCCAATTATGCTAAAATTTTCGTATAAAATTAGCTCAATCCAAAAATTAGGTATAATTTTGCTGCAAATTTACCGCAAAAAAGTAGATTTCCCAAACTTTTTTACTTAATTAGGTCTAAGTGGAGTTTGAAACAGACTAAGACCTGTAATAAGTCAACACATTATGAAACAATTTTATGCAGGAATTTTCCTTGCAGGAGCATGTTTTTCTTTGTTAAGCTCTTGCTCCGGAGATGACAATCCCTGGAGCACTACAAGCGGAGATGGAGGTGCTATTCATCTGACGGTCAATTCTGATGGGAACGTTTTGAGGTCTACTCGTGCAGATGATACGAAAGCTACAATCGTTCCGACAGCAGAAGAGCTTGGCATCTCTCTTTCCCGTACCGACGGCTCTTCCTCACAGAAATGGAGTAATATAGAAGCCTTCAATAAAGAGTCGACTTTCCCTATTGGCGAGTATAAAATCGAAGCCACCTATGGCGATAAGGATACCGAGGGTTTTACCAACCCTTATTACTACGCATCTCAGATTGTGACGGTGACTTCAGGTGATGAGAAGCAGGTGAATATGACCGCCACCCTCGCTAACAGTATGGTTAGTATTCGGTATACCGACGAATTCAACGCCGTTTATCCGCAGCATAGTGCCGCTGCAAGATCTGCCGGTCATGATTATGTGGTGTTTACCGGCGATGAAACGCGCCCAGCATATATGACGCCTTCGCAGATCTCTCTTTCCCTTACATTAACAAACTCCTCCGGTAAGCAGGTTACGATTCAACCCGCCGGCTTTACTGCCCAGGCGCGTCGTCATTATATAGTTACTATTGGAGTAAACGGCAGTGAGCAGCAGGGAAATCTTACTCTCGATGTTCAGTTTGAGGAGGAGGTTGTTGCTGAAACCGTGAATGTTTCTCTCGGTGATGAATTGTTCGATGCGCCCGCACCGGTTGTATCTCCACGCGATTTCAAACCGGATGAGACTATGACTTCGTTTGAGAGTTTCGTACCGGCAGGTGAACCCCGTTTCGAGGTATTCGCCTTCGGAGGGTTAAAGAATGTTACAATGTCACTTAATGCTTCATCTACCTACAATTCACCTTTTGGTAATGAAGTGCAGCTTGTAAATGCCTCGGCACTTGATCAGTCAAATGTGACTGCCGCCGGTGTCGAAGTCCTTGGACTCTACCGAAATGCGGATAAGATGGGTATAGTAAAATTGAAGGGATTGCTTGAAAAACTTCCGGTGGGAACACACACGGTAACGCTTCGCGCTACTGATGCACTGACCAGAGAATCTGAGCCGGTGAGTCTGTCGGTGGTAATTACTCCGGTGTCAATTCAGATCACACCTGTTGAGAATATCGATTACATGACCAGAGAGGCAGAGGTTTATGTGTCAACCAACTGTCCCGATATCCGCAACAAATCATCGTTCACCATCACTCAGGATGATTTGAATGCGCAGATTGTAAGTGTCGAGACTCTCTCTTCTGCTCCCGTAACGGGACTTCCGGAATCTCTTACATATCATTATAAATACAAACTCAGATCTCCGCGCGATCTCGAGCGTAAGGATACGCCGGTGAAATTGTATTACGGTTCAAAATCAGATGCACGTGCTACAGCTCTGGTTGAACTTGATTTTCCACAGTTCTCAATCCAGACTGACCCCTTCGCTTGTCAGGTTAAATTTAAGATTATACCGGAAGATCCCTCTCAGCTTGAGTTGATTACAGAGAATTTGGTGATAATCCGCGATGGCAGACAAGTCGACACCAGCCGTGTGATTCCTACTGATACCGAGGGTGAGATCGAAGTGCTCGGGCTCAATGGTTCCACAACTTATTCTAATGTAGAGTTTGCGTTGTCGTTTACCTCAAATCCACGTACACCTATTGCTGCGTTCACCACTGAAGCGGAGGCACAGGTGCCGAACGGAGATTTCTCTGCCACAACCGAGTCGTTGAACTATGATAATATCCAGGTTGGTGGTCAATATCAGGTTTGGCCTACAAGTTATACAATATCTTCGAGCATTCGCAGATCTGTTCCGAACGGTTGGGCCACACTCAATGACCTTACATGTTACAGTGGTAGTGCCAACAAAAACACTTGGTTTATGGTTCCTTCGACTTTTGTGAATGGTGGCACTGTCATTATCCGGTCTGTAGGCTACAATCATAACGGAACTACGCCCGATAGAAGTGGAGGTGCATTCAATACTACATATTATTGCGAGAATTCACCGGCGGAAAGCGGCTTGAGCAAATCCATAGGTGAACTTTTCCTGGGAACATATTCCTATAATGGATCTGCCTCGCGCTCGGATGGTATCGCATTCACTTCACGCCCTCTGTCGGTATCTTTCGATTGCAAATATACCTCTTACAACAACGAGATGGGTGAGGTGTCGGTTAAAGTTTACGATGCCGCCGGAAGTGTGATTTCCGAAGGATCTCTTGATCTTCCTAATTCCGCATCAATGGTCAAGAGAAAAGTGAATCTCATGGATTATAAGTTCGGTAAGAAGGCTGCACGCATTGCCATAAGTTTCCGCTCTACGTCATCAAAGACGAGGACCCCGGCTATTTATATTCCAAAGGGTTCGGAATTGAGCGAAGGACTTGGGTTGGGTAACCATACAAAAGATGCCAACGATTATAAGGCTTATGCGAAAGGTTCGGAGCTTGAGATAGATAACGTTAAATTGGAATACTAATTATTGAACTAATCTGAGATGCGATCAGTATTGATTCGCTTCATGAAATAAATTGAGTATATGAAAAAGTCGTGTTTATATATACTGCTGTCACTTATCACACTGGTTGTTTCCTGCGACAAGGAGTCGCCCTTTGAACCTAAGCAGGAGACCGGGCACGGTCAGATCACGAAATCGGCACTCGGTATCGACCTTCGCGATGAGGAGATGACTCAGACCCGTGCGGCCTCCGATATCAATCTTGATGATTTCAAGATAACTTTCACGAAGGTAGGAGCATCAACACCTTCGGCTATCTATCGATACGGCGAGATGCCGGAGATTGTCACTCTTGAGAAGGGTTCCTACACAGTTCGTGCGGAATATGGCGATGATGTTGAGGCTGACTGGAATTCACCTTATTATGCAGGTGAGTCGGATACATTCACTATCAATCCGGATGAAATCACTGACGATATAGGCGACATAGTGTGCCGTCTGCAGAATGTGAAGGTTACAATCGATTTCGCGCCGATCCTTACGGAACAGATGTCGGATGACTCGGCTGTGGAGGTACGTGTGTCCGGCTCCGGTACAGCTGACGATTCAAAATATCTGCGCTTCAGCAAAAATGACCAGATTGCAGGAAATGCAGGTTATTTCCGTCATGTCGAGGGTGTTTCGCTTGTCGCCACTTTCCGCGGAATGGTAGAGGGGTTGCAGACAGTGCAGACCAAAAGTTATGCTCAGGTTCAGAAAGGTTATCATTATAAAATTACTTTCAAACTGAACACTCAATCAGGCGAGAGTCGAGGCGATGTTACCGGTGCTCTGGCGGTTGACGCTACGGTGACAGTGACTGATGTTGAACGCAATGTAGATGTAGAGGATGATGTGATTCTTGATGACAATGAGCGCCCGCGTGAGGAAGATCCTGAGAAACCGGATCCCGGCACACCTGATACTCCTACCGTATGGGACGGTCCGAGCGTGACGGTTGATAAACCTCTCCAGGTTCCCGCTATGGAAACTCTTAAACCGGAGAATGGGGTGATTACGATCGATTGCGCCCATACTATCCCCCTGGATAAGATTGATGACGAAGAGATCACTCATGTGCTGCTTAATTTCAAGAGTCTCGCCGGGTTTGATGAGTTCTATGCGGATATTGATTCTCCGAATCTTACACCCGATGAGCTTGCCGGAGTAGGGCTGTCTGATCATCTTGACCTTGTTCAGCCTGAAAGCGAATCACTCGCCGGTGCTCTCCAAGGTTTAGGTCTGCCGGTTTATATCGGTGGCGAGCATATTGTGGCATTCGACATCTCCCGCTTTATGGGTCTTTTGGCAGTATTCGGTGAGAATGAACATACATTCCGCATCCATGCCAAGGATAAGGATGGCGAGCTGGTTGTGAATCTTGTACTTACTTTTAAATAACGGACACTCCCATGAATAAGATAATAAATAAGATTTTGATTTTGTCGGGGGTGGCTCTTGGCAGCATGATGCAGTCGTGTGTGTCGGAGGCTCCGTTCGATGGCAATGCTGAGGGCTCACTCAGCATCTGCGCGGAAATCAACTCGGATGTGATTAAAACGCGTGCCGAGAATCTGAATGAGAATACTACTTTGCGCGAACAGTGCGTGGTGTATATAGAAAGCAACAAAGGTGTGGTAAGGAAATTTATCGGACTCGATAATATTCCGACATCCCCGATCTCGCTGAAGCAGGGTCATTACATTGCCGAGGCTTGGACTGGCGACAGTGTGTCGGCATCATTCACTTCCAAGTTCTATCGGGGCAAAGAGGAATTCGAGATTGCCGGGCAGGACAATAAAAGTTTATTGCTCAAGTGTAATATTGCTAATGTCATTACATCAGTGAATCAGGATGCCCTTCAGCTCGGATTGAAGAATCTTGAAGTTACGTTCAGTCATTCGCGCGGAAGTCTCACTTTCAATGAGGATAATATCCCTACGGAGAAAGGTTACTTCATGATGCCTAATGCCGATACGGATCTGCAATATAAGGTTACCGGAGAGAGGTCCGACGGAAGCGTTATCGAACACACCGGAGTCATCGAGGGTGTGCAGCGCGCTCACGAGTATGTCATGAACATCAGTTCTGAAAATGAAGATAACATTCTCGGAGGAGGTTTGATAAAGATCAAAATCGAGGATATCCCAGTAATAGAGGACACTGTGAATATATTCGGTCGCCCCACTGTGCTTGGGGAAGGTTACGATATTGATGAGCAAATCATTGGTAATCCATCGGCTGAGCCCGGTTCATTTAATGCTTTTGTCGACAGAATCGTTTATATCCGTGCGTATGTGGATATTTATCGTGTTCAGTTGGTGGCAGGTCAGAACTTTGAGGGGACATCGATTGATTTTTCCGATTTCGGTAATTTTACCAAGCTTGAAGATTCTGCTAAGAGGCAGTTGGAGGATATGGGCATTACCCTGGAAGAACCGGTAGAGCGTTTTGATGCGGTCACCGGTATAAGAATGGAGGAGATGCGCATAACTTTCAAGAAGAAATTCTTCGATAATCTTCCGCTGAAAGATACGGAATATCAGCTTGAGATAATGGTGCGCGACGACCAGAACCCCAGTAAGAGCACAACAAAAGTGTTGAGAATTGCGAATACTGATGAAGCTGTAGAGGAGAAGCCTACTGTGGAAACGATTGATGCTCCGGATCCCCTAACAGAGCCGATGGCGATACTTGCCCATTCTGCCACACTCTACGGTATGCTCAAAGATGAGAATGCTACAGATTATGGTATCCGTTACCGCAAGCTTGGCGACGAGGAGTGGATTGATGTGCCGGCAAACAAAACGCGCGCCGGTAATCTCAAATATTCAGTGAACCTGACGGGTCTTGAGGCTGGAACAGTATATGAGTATAAGTCATTCGAGCCTGGTTATGATAAGTGTGAGATCAAGACTTTCACCACCGAGTCTTATTATACGATGCCGAATGCTTCGTTTGAGCAATGGTCCACTTACAGCGCGTCAACCATGCTTGGAACAAAGAATGTGACCTTGCCATGGAGCGAAGGAAATAAGAGCGCATCTTTCTGGGGTTCGGGAAATGAGGGAGCTGCAACTGCCAACATGACCCTTACCGATAAGAGTACGGATATGAAAAATTCCGGAATGTATTCCGCGCGACTTGAGAGTAAGTCTGCATTAGGAATGCTCGCGGCGGGTAATATATTTGTGGGTGAATACGTCAGGACTGATGGCACAAACGGTGTGCTGTCGCTCGGACGCACTTATAATGCAAGTCATCCGTCGGCATTGAAGGTGTGGGCTAATTACCGCCCGGCATCGGGAGTCTCTGTCAAGAGTGAACCGGAAGGTGGTCTGCCGGAAGGGTTTGCCGGAGGTAAGGACCATGCGCAGATTTATGTGGCTCTGACAACCGAGCCGGTGGAGATTCGCACAAAATCGAGCGATCTGAAAGTGTTCAATGCTAACGATCCGGTGGTGCTTGCTTATGGGCAGGTGACCTGGACTGATGATTTCGGACCCGACGGGGCGTTGCAGGAGATTGAGATTCCGATCACATATTATGATCGAGCAAAGACTGCGGCTGCCAAATATCTGGTGATTGTGGTGTCGGCATCCAAGTATGGTGATTACTTCTCCGGAGCTTCGGGATCTGTGATGTATCTTGATGATTTTGAACTTGTTTATGAATAAGATAAGTATTAAAAGATCGATCATATCTATGTTTTTGACTCTGTGCGCTTTCGGCGCATGGGGTCAAAATGCGTTTAATGATATGATTGAGTTGAGGCATGATACTCTTCATGTCACACCGGCTATGATCGATTCCTTGCGAAACGGGGAGGAGATTGAAGATTTCGATCGGGAGATGGAATCGGTGGTATTCGTACCTAAGGGGCAATGGGTAACCGGAGTCTCGATATCCTATTCGCAGACCACACAGAATCGCTATCAGTTTCTTGTGCTTGAAGGCGTGTCGGGCGATACATATAGTTTCAAGGTCACACCGATGTTATGCTACATGTTTAAGGATGACATGGGGGCAGGTCTGAAATTCGGTTATACCCGATCTTTGACAAAACTTGAGGATGCGCAGATTGTGCTGGATTCCGAGACAAATTATGGCGCTGATCATTTTTATTCCTTGGCTCATAATTATTATGCCACAGCATTCTTCCGCAATTATTTCTCTATAGGCAGTTCAAAAAGATTCGGCTTCTTTAATGAGGTTCAGTTGCAGATGGGTGGAGGTCAGTCGAAAATGACCACCGGTGTAGGCGAGGACCTGACGGGAGCATACGAGAGGAATTTCTATCTTAATGTTGGTATTGTTCCCGGTTTGGCAATCTTCCTCAGCAACTATTCCGCAATTGAGGTGAATGTGGGTGTGCTTGGTTTCAGCTATCGAAACACAAAGACTCTGACTGATCAGATTTATGTGGCGCGCAGGAAAGCTCAATCGGCAAACTTCAATATAAATCTTTTCTCTATTACTTTCGGTGTTTCATTTTATCTATGATGTGGTCTATGGAAAAGGGTTATAAATTTGTTTATAAGATTGCGGCCGTAGTGCTTGCAATTGCCGCTCCTCTGACCGCAGTGGCGAATGAGAGTGCCGACACTGCCTCTTCAGCGGCTCCTGACGGAAAGTATATTTTTGTGCCGGATTCGTTACAGAAAGATGTGTTGAAATTATTGAAAGGGCATTCTAAGGTTGTAGATGATGAGTCAAAGATTGACGCATCGGAGCTGGTGAAATGGAAAGGTGATACGCTCAATATGCAGCTTAAAAGCCGAAATTTCGGAAGATTTGACCGAGGTTTATCAAATTATCTGTTCATACCCAAGGGGCAGTGGAGCTTCGGTTTGACGGCCTCTTACGGTGAGTTGTCAACAGATAATCTTGAGATGTTAGGTCTGCTGAGCGATGTGGATATAAGCGGACACATGTTCTCGGTGAAGCCGTATATGTCTTATTTCATCAAAAATAATGTTTCGATTGGAATGAGATTCGGTTACACTTCTGCCAAAGGTAACATCAACTCTTTTAATGTGGATATTGATGAAGACATGAATTTCAATCTTCACGATATCATGTATCGTAATGAGTCGTACACGGCAGCGTTTACTTTGCGCCAGTATATAGGTATTGCGCGCCGCGGACGTTTCGGAGTGTTCAATGATGTTGAGTTGGCGTTCTCATCCGGTAATTCTGATTTCCAGCGACCCTACGCCGGAGTGTTGCGCAACACGCACACCACATACATGGAGGCGGGATTGAATTTCTCACCGGGTGTGTGCGTGTTCATTATGAAGAATGTATCGTTCAATCTGTCGTTCGGTGTGTTCGGATTCTATCTGCGCAACGAGAAGCAGATGGAGAATGGGGAGGAGACCGGAAACCGCACAACTTCCGGAGCTAATTTCCGATTCAATATTTTCAATATCAATTTTGGTATTGGAGTGCATATATAATAAGAATTCTCTCAAATTATGTAATATATATGGTTGACAAGAGAATGTTGATGGCCGGTCGGGTACTGTTGTCCCTGATGGTTTTGATCCTGTCCGGTTGCATAAAGAATGATATACCGTACCCGAGAATCCAGCAGAATATCCTCGAAATTGCTGCTGAGGGTGAGGCGCGTCAGGCTTCGATAGATAATGATTTGTGTGAAGTTACGGTTTATCTGGAGGAGACGGTGGATATCCGTAATGTCCGGTTCAGTGAATATGTGATCAGTGAGGGCGCGGAGACCAATCCCGATCTTCTTGAGGGAACATATAATCTCTCAAACCCGATAATGGTAACATTGCATAAATATTATGATTATGACTGGACCATCAAGGCGCAGCAGACTATAGAGCGTTATTTCAGTATCGAAGGTCAGATCGGAGAGAGTGTTGTTGATCCGATCGGACACAGAATTATTGTTACCATGCCGGAAGGTACGGATCTCTCGAAGTTGACACTGCAGCAGATCAAACTTGGCCCGGCAGGTATTACTACCATCACTCCTGAACTCAAACCCGGCATAATTGATTTATCATATCCACTGAAAGTTGCCGTCGATTGCTTCGGGCGTACGGAGTACTGGACTATATATGTGGAGTTGTCGGAACTTGTGGTCTCGACATCAAATGTAGATGCATGGTCGGAAGTTATCTGGGCTTATGGTGACGGTCCTTCGGATGTAAAGAACGGATTCCAGTATAAGCAGGATGGCGCATCGGAATGGATTGACGTGCCTGAATCGCTCGTAACGCAGGTGCAAGGTGCTTTCTCTTGTTATATACCGCATCTTAAGCCGCTTACCGATTATGTGGTGCGTGCCGTTTCCGGTTCTGATTATGGTAATGAAGTGAAAGTTACAACACAATCCACTGCCGATATTCCTAACGGAGATTTCGAAGACTGGTGTCAGATAGGAAAGATCATATTTCCGTTTGCCGAAAATGGTCAGCGTTTCTGGGATACGGGTAACACAGGTAGTTCAACACTCGGTCAGAATCTTTCTGTATCTTCCGATCATACACCGACAGGCAGTGGCAAATCCGCTGAGTGTACCACAAAATTTGTAGGAATTGCCGGCATCGGTAAGTTAGGGGCGGGATCCATATTCACCGGGTCTTTCCGCAAAGTAGACGGCACCAACGGTATCCTCGATTTCGGTCAGCCATGGAATTTGCGTCCGACTAAACTTAAGGGCTATTTCCAGTATAAGGCGAAGGATATAGACTATGTCTCAACTGAACTGGCAGACCTTAAAGGTAGACCGGATACCTGTATCGTGTATGTGGCATTGACCGATTGGACTGCGCCTTACGAAATTCGTACCAATCCCAGAAACCGAATTCTGTTCGATCAGAATGCGTCGTACGTGATAGGTTACGGTCAGATGCAGTTCAGCGGAAACATGGACGACTTCAAGGAGTTTGTGATAGACATCAAGTATAGGGATACCTCAAAAGTTCCAAGCTACTTGCAGATCACTTGCGCCACATCGAAATATGGCGATTACTTCACCGGTGGCAATGGTTCGGTTCTGTGGGTAGACCAGTTCTCGTTCGGTTGGGATATGAGTGATAAGTGATAAGTATAAAGATGCGATTTTAGAATGAAGAGGATTCAGATATTTTTGATGTTGCTGGCGGTTTTTGCCGGATCGGTTAATGCCCAGACATATTTTGAGCCGGCGGCAGGTGATGTGTATCACCCTACGCATGTGCAGAAGGGAGTGGCAAAGTCAACGGACATTGCTGTTATTGCACTTCCCACGGCAGCCCTCATCGGTGTGCTTGCTCAAAAAGACTGGAAAGGATTGATTCAGGGTGTTGAGACGGCCGGCGCAACCGCAGCAGCTACTCTGATCTTAAAGTATGCTGTAAAAGAGCGTCGCCCCGACGGGTCAAATATGCACTCCTTCCCCTCCGGTCACTCATCGGTTAGCTTCGCGTCGGCAGCATTCCTGCAGAGGCGTTATGGCTGGAAAGTGGGAGCGCCGGCTTATGCAGTGGCTGCATACGTAGGGTGGGGGAGAGTCTTCGCCAAGAAACATCATATCTGGGATGTGGTGGCAGGAGGTGCTATCGGTGCCGGGTGTGCCTATATCTTCACCACACCTTTTGCCCGGAAACACAATCTGAGCATGGCGCCGGTGTCCGACGGTCGTTCCGTTGGCTTATCCGCCTATATGGAGTTTTAGGGAGACTTAAAACAGTGACATGATTTTAGGAATGAAAATTATCAATCCTACCGCTACGGCGGAGAATACAAATAGAAGGACAGAGCCGGCGGCGATGTCCTTCGCTGCTTTTATGAGAGGATGCTTTTCGGGCGATACGCGGTCACAAACCTTCTCGATGGCTGTATTGAAACCTTCTGCCATGAATACACCTCCGATTGCAAAAAATATGAAACACCACTCGGTTGCAGTCAAATTAAGTATAATGCCGGTAATTATTACCAGCACGGCTGCTACGAGATGAATTTTCGCGTGTGCTTCATTCTTAAATAGGGCATAGATACCCTCGAATGCGTATCCGAATGATTTTTTTCGATCAGAAAAATATTTATTCATTGACTTTTGCTATTTTTATACTGAAGTTGTTTAAACTAATTTTTTATTAAGATTTATGAGATATTTTTGAGATGATTTCTTCATTTGAAGAGGTGGCAACCTTTCGGTTGGCACCGATGAAAAGGGAGAAAGTATCCAAAAAGATCCATAAAGGTTAATAAAAGATAATTTCTAATCACAATTTTAAGTTTCGTAAATTAGTTTGAACAACTTCACTGCAAATATAGGAAAAATAGCGGACCTCAAAAGAACATTTTTAGAAGATGTTTAAATATTAACAAAACTATACAAAAATTAACAAATATTTAAAACGTTAAATATCAAAACAATATCAAAGAATAAACCTTTTTCTTAGAAAATTGTTGTAGGAAAACTTGCGCAGCGCAAAAATTTGTTATAACTTTGCATCCGCAATCGGGAAAACGATGTTATAGAACATCTCTCGAAAGCAAAAGCACAATGAAATTTTGCCACAAGACAAGCAGCGACATTCTTAGGAATGAAGTTAAAAGAGACAAGGGAAACATAGTTTCCGTCAAGGATTCTTTAACAGAATATAAGAAGGAAGATGTCCTGGTCGAGACAAACAATT
>JAAVCU010000015.1 GCA_014802175.1 Bacteroides sp. | reverse complement strand
TGCTATGAATTTTCCAATCTGGTCCATAGGTTATTCCTTTGTGAAATTGACTGAGATGGTTTTCTTGGCGTTACGTTTGGGATATCGTCACTTAATGGTTGTGGATTTAGACAATAATAAAAACGTAGCAGACAGCCGTGGTAACCAACGAGCGTAGTGATGCCATCGTTGTCTGTTAAGAAGTGATACTGTGTAATACCAGTGATTTTTTCGTGACTAAATACATACCGTGTTGAGATTAAGGTTTTTTATTGGGGATTATAATCTACTGCAATATCCTCAAAAAAGAAAGGATTGTAGTTGTTCCCCTGATGATATGGACGCTTTTTATTGAAATATCCTTTATCCGTAATTCTTTCTGTCAATTCAGGATCATCTGCAAGGAATGCCTTAAGCCATTCACGGGTTCGTTTGGGAACCAATAAATTCAAAGGAATCATCACAGCAACCTCAGAATTCCTTTTGACGAAACAATGAGATTTATCATCTACTTGATATTTGATTTTATCGGACTTCAAAATAATTTTATCGAACCATATCCAGTATCCTAAATACTCTCCTGCAGATTGAAGAGCCATCCATCCCATCTGATTACGGGTGTCAAGATAGTTCTTTTTATGTTTATATTCTCCGATATAAAAAGATTTAATTAAGGCTCTTTGACTTGGATTATCGCTGTGCCACAGTTCGAAATAATCCACATCGTCAGCCTTCAAGGTTTCTTCAACATCCCCAACTTTTATGTTGAGTTTTTCCTCCCAACCTTTCGGTAGTCTAATCTCAACGTCTTTCTTTACAGTTCCGTCTTTCATCATTACATCTGCACGTGCGTAATTCTTAGCCGTGCAAAAACCGGCGACAAAAATCAATATTGAAAATATAATTAATCTCATATTATGAAAATGTTAGAAGTTTTATATGTTTATCTCTGCCATCAAGTATTTCATCATCAACTATGGTGCACTAATGACCGTAAGCATACGAAAGATAGTATATTTTTTCCTTCAGCATAGCGTTGCTTACGACCGCTGAAAGAGTCAGTAACAAAGTTGTAATCAGATCCTTCTTCATGTGTAATTATCTTTTATGCCACAAATGTAAGAAGAATAATTGACGATGAATGTGCCATTTGTCCCATTTACCATGAAAATCAGCTACCAAGGACGATTTTTTACGATTATGTCAAGTGATATTAAAGCCTTGGGTTATTTATTGTTGGAATAGCCGGTAGATATACTTTCGCGTATGCGGTGGAACTGACGACGCGAGATATTCAGATATGTTGCAATATCACCTAATGACACAATATCCAATAGGCGCGGATAGCGTTCAAGCAACTGTTTGAAACGCTGCTCAGGGGTGGAACGGTAGTCGTTCAGCACATGTTCATAGGCCTGCTCAAACAGGGCATTTGCAAAACAGATATGCAGAGTGGGATCTTGAATGATACGTTCTCGCATAAGAGATGCCGGAACAACGAGTACATCCGAATCTTCCAACGCAACAATGTCCGTAGGCATATTCTTTCCGTATAATGCGCTGATATAGTTGGCAATAATTGAACCCTCAAAAACGAAACCAACGGCTTTGGCATTTCCGTCATTGGCAATGAGGGAGTGTTTGAAAGCTCCGGACACAATCCAACCGACATTCCTTAAGACCTCACCGGTGTGCGCAAAGCAGTCACCGCGACGGAAGTGCCGCAGCTTACCTTGCTTCTCGCAAATCTCTTTCCAGAAAGAGAAATCGATTGCATCTTCAAAAACATTGAATTTTGCCATATTCGGGTGCAAAGTTACTAAATTTCAGGAATTACTTTTATTTGCAAAATTAGTGTTTTAGCCTTGTTTATCCAAATACACAGACAAAGATACACTATTATACTATTTAATATGAAATAATATCGTGGAGAGATTTGAGGGATTTGTTGAGGGATTGAAGGTGAACTATTTGGTGTAGGTGATGTTTAAACATTGAAAAACACATGTTTAATTTATTAAGATTTAAGATTATGTTACGTAATTCATTTCTTGCGGGTATAACCAAATATTGGTGGCTGCCACTCATTACAGGACTCGTATGCCTTGGACTTGGTGTCTGGTCGATTTGTAGCCCTTCACAATCGCTCCCCGTTTTGGCAACAGTATTTGCTATCGGTATACTTATAGTCGGTATCTTTGATTTTGTGTGGGGTATTGCTTCTTCAAAGCATAATCCCGGCTGGGGTTGGGATCTCTGTCTCGGTGTTATCGATATTATCGTCGGAATATGGATGCTGACCATGTCTACTCAGCAGTTGACCCTTACATTCCTATATATAGTGGGAATATGGTTGATTTTCGCAGCTTTCAACGGAATAGGGCAGATGTTCGCCATATCGGTGTATAATCCGTTGGCTACTGTTATAGCCTGTCTGTTGCTTGTGGCCACAATCTTCTTCAGTTTCTGGATCATTGTCAATCCTGTGGCTCTCGGCATCACTGCATGGATGTGGATAGGTATTGCATTGTGCTGTTATGGAGTGTTCCGTATCTCGGTTTCTTTTAAAATCAAAAGTCTGCACAATCGTCTATCATAAAAAAGACAAACTAATAATCGGGCTTTACTGCAAATTTTACAGCAAAGCCCGATTTTATTGTTTCGTAAAGATTATCGGGTGGGGAAGAGAAGAAGAAGAGAGGGGAGAGTGGATGCTGCGTAACTTCCTATGGGAAGTGAAGTGCCAGTTGGTTGTGCGAGCTCACCATCACATATTCCATAGAGGTTGCGGTTCTTCAGACCTTCCTCGATATTGTGGTGTATGAAGTCGCGATATTGCTGTTGCTGACAATCGTTGACCAACAGATCCATGTATTGGATCCATATCGCGGGATATATTCCCTGTTCAAGACTTCCTTGCTCGTATGGGTTGCGATGGTTATGAGCCCATGGTAAGACTCCGTTTTTCGACATTTCATTGATGGAATAGTCAGCACCCGCTTTCGCATTATCAAGATATCGTGGATCTCCGGTGGCAAGATACAGCAAAGCTGAAGCACCGATGTATGTTCCTTGATTATAGATCAGAGGTCCGCCTCCATGGTTATCGCCATGTGTGTTATCGCAAATTCTGCCTGATGGTTCCCCTAAATGATCGTAAGCCCAATCGTAGATCTCCTTAGCCATCTCCAGATAACGATCTTTTGTCTCATAGTGAGGCCTGGAGAAATCGCCGTATTTATTTGTCCAGGTTTCCGGGGAGCTATCCGCTTTTCTATCAGCCGGAGCGAGATCAGATAGAAGCATTGCAGCTATAACGGTAGGGAAGTTGATGCACGACATTTTGCCGTCATTTGCTTCATTACGGTGAGGGTTGTGCAGAGGTTGCCATTGCCAGAACATTCCGCCTCCCAGCCCTTTCTCAGAATTGGCATAAGAGCCGGTATCACCAACACGCGGACTGCCATACCAAACTCGGGCGAAGCTCTTCTCGGCTAATTCCCGGCAGTCGTCTCGACCTAACAATTTTGCAGCGCGTGCAAGAGTGATTGTCCACCATTGAATATCATCGTATATGAACCAACCAAAAGTTTCATCACAATTGTCAAAATCAAAATCCAGATATTGTTTGATATTTCCATCCAATATCTTGTTGCTCAGCTTTCGGTATTCTGCTTCTTTTACCGAATTCCCTTGCTTGCGAGCCAACTCCATTGCGTTCAGAGCCATGTCGAGATACATCGGCTGGCACCATATTGCTGCTGCCCCGTTAAATCTGTCTTTTGCCCGTTTATCCGCGAAAGTGTTGCGATATATATACTTTGTAGAATCAAGAAACGCTCTGTTGAAATCATCGTAGACAGAGAATGCAGTTGTATCGGCAACTGTGTATGTCACTAAATTCTTGTTTGAGGAGCAAGAAGAAAACAGAGAGACCGTTATAACGCCGGCGGCGTATAACGATCTCTTAAGAGAAGGTAAAAAGTTCATATACATTTAACTATCGTTTAAATATATTAGCTAAGTAATTAATAATTGAGCTATACAGTTGATAATTAACTTATAAGTAAGTTCAATATATTAATTACTTATTCATCATTACTTAATTTCTCAGATTTACTTATTAATTGTTCTTAAATGTGTTTCTGGCAATGATGGCTTCAACCAGTTCCTTGCCGGAATAAGAATCATCACCTGCAAAATCCATAAGCATAATACCAGTGGATCCCGTTCCTCCGGTTACGTACCCTAAAACAACCGGATTAGTTTTTCCAGCCTGTGTACTCGGATAGGACAATGTTCCACCTACATAAGAAACATGGTTTATCACCCAATGTTGAATCTCGGTTTTACCTGAATTGGATGAAGAACGGTCAAGCATTGATTTGATGTTTGCCTGCTTTGTAGCGTCACCGGGATTATCATAATTATCTTGAAGATAAAGCCTTGCTCTATTTTCTCCTAAAGAGATAAATGCCTCAATATCTTCGGGGTTATGATTCCAATTACTGATAAAGCCAACCTTATTTGAATTGAACTGACTGCGACTTAACACAATAATCTTACCTCTTGCATCTCCAACTGTCATTCCTTTCTGCCAAGTTGCAAAACTATCTGAATAAGTATTGAATAGATTCTCCATTGCGGTTTCCCATGTAGAGTCTCTGTCACCGTCACTATTCGCACCTTCATTGCGTATAGTGATAATAACGAATTCATCGGTATCCTTTATTTTCGCACTAAGGTCTTTAATGACATTTTCAAGTTTAATCCCGGTAGATTCAATTCCATGATATATTGTAAGATCCGCATTCTTTGGACGTAAATCAAATGCTCTTACTCCTGCATCAAATAATCCGCTTATGTTTTGGCTCTGAGTTTTAGAAAAGTTTGTTACTCCACTGGAAGTTGCGGCATCGTGTGCGCCGGGGATTGAGACGGTGCGCACGGGTTGGTTGTCGTCAAGGCCACTCATCCAGTTTGTATTATCGGCATAGGCAGATGCTGACATTATGAGCGAAAGAGCTATTAATGAGGTTCGCATGGTTATAATTGAGGTTTAAATGGAGCGATTACCGAAGAAATCGCTCCAAAGTTAATAAAATTATTTAATATATATCTTTTTGCCGTTGCAAATATAGATTCCTGAGGGGAGGTTATCTTTGATTAATGAGTAGTTTCCCAGTCTGACACCCAAGAGAGAATAAAGCGTATCATCCTCAGTTGCATCTTCAGAGATTGACTCTACATTTGATGCGGGTACATCATTACTGCGGATCAGATGTGAGGCTATAACTCCGTATTCAGAGGCGAAAGCAAACTGATGGAAAGGCTTCATGCTCACTTCCTCTTTCCAGCCGTCGAGCAACTTGATCGGGAGGATATTTCCTTTGTTGTAATCAGCATTGTCGAAAGCATAGTCGAGATTCTTGAGCATATAGTTCAAGCCATTCTTTGCATAAACATTCGTGCAATAGGGGAATGCATCCGCATAAGAACGTATCAAAACGCAATTAAACCAGGTGTTGAAACCGTTCATTACAGTTTCATCGGTCTGAAACTCGTAGGTTGATTTACTTCTCACTTGTTTGGCAAACTGGTTGTAGGAGCCACGCACCGCATTGTTGATATCGGCAATATAGTCTTCATCCTGCGTGGCAGAATAGAGAGCCGACGCACCTGAGATCATTGTTCCCGTATTATAGCTGATGTAGGAACCTGTCTTGGAGCCTGTGTCAACATGTTGACGGTAGCCTCCCGACACCTTGATGGTGTTATCCGCACCCATCATGTCAAAATAGACGTTCTTTGCCGGATCAAGCAGATTTTCTTTTTGCCAGTTATAGATCTTCTTCGCAAATGTCAGATAATATTCCGATCGGGGAGTGGTCTTGTCTACAAACACCTTGTTGCTTTCATCGCGTGAATAGAACTTGAACTCTTTTTCAGAGTCTGTAAGAGTACCTTGTTCCTCGAACTCCGCATATATTTCGGAGAGCCATACGAGAGGTTGAATCAGCGGGGCATTGGAACACGCGTGTTTTGAATTATAGCCAGGTCCCCATGTGATTCCACCATACTCCTTGCCATTTTCATCATGCCAGCAATCCCAACCTTCAAGAGCATAGTCCGTAAGGTAAACGGCGCGGTCAAGATATTTGCGGTTGTCAGTGATACGGTAAGCGCGAATCAATTCGCGTGCTATCCACATCTGATCATCATAAACGTTCAAAATGCCACTGACATCGGCAGTGCCTCTTGCACCGGCACGGGGCACTGCATAAGGTGTAACCTTTTTACCAATAGTTGCATAGGATGCAAGGGTATATTCACCCTTATACCATTCGAGATTGTCAATGACCTGATTTAGTTTGACAATGTAACTCTGACGTACATTTGAAACCCAGGCTTTCTGCGACTCATCGGCATCCGCCAGAGCGTCAAGAGATTCTATCAGAGAGTTCAACGCCTCGATTGCAGCAGTATATGGCCACACATCAGCCGGACCGCCTTTCTGAGCCGTCTCCATGCTAAACCAGTCGGCAAAAGCGAGATCATTGGCAGTGGCAGCCCCTCCGAAACGATTGATGGCTCCCTTCTCCCAGGTGGCATCTATAATCGCCATGGCACGTTCTGCGTTCTGTTTAGCCTGATATGCAATATCTGGGGAAACGGTTGCTGAAGCAACCGCACCCCCAAATATCATAAGAGTAGTTGTTAAAATCGTCTTCATTAGAATTCAATCTGATCCTCCTCCGGTTTCTGAGTATTGAGCTTGCGTTCCATGGTCAGCGTACCAGTAATCTTATAGTCGATTGTGGAACCGGGAGCACTATAGGTGTCGGAGAATGTGTAATCGATACCATTGATAATTACCGTTTTGCGGATGATATAGCTCTGAACTTCATCAGGAGTTTCCAGAATATTGAATGTAGCCTCCGAATTCTCGATGAAATTCATCTCTGGATCATTGGAATAGAGTTTAACTGTTCCTCGTGTTCCTCCTTCCTCAAACGGGATGAATTTTGCAAAAATCTTGAAATGTTTACGGTTCTCGTTATCCTCATTGAAAGTACCGGCATAGAAGAATACCTCATCTTCGGCAGTGGCGTAAAGCTGCACTGTGTTCATCGCACCCGGCTCGTTATCGACAACTCCACCCGAAACGATATAATATTTCAGGTTGGTCGCCATATACTGTCCGGAATAATCGGTATAGGGGAGAACACGCAACATTGCAGTGGCGAAATTCTTCAAAGGATTGCGCATCGGATCATCGATCGTCAATGGAAGCACATACTTGTCGGCAAGATCGAGGTTGCGGAAATCGAAGTTGATTCTGAGCAAGCCTATATCCTGACCGGCAGGAATAGATACGCTTGATGGATATGATGCGTAATCAGACATATCATTATACCATATCGCTTTTCGATTAGCGCTGAATCTTTCCATGTTAAGTGTCGGAAGCGTGTCGGAATGAGCGATATTCACTACCAGATCCGATGGATTGACGGTGGATCCGGCTACAATCACCGGCAGATCNTAATGAGAAAGNCCCTTCTCTCCATAAAGCGCGTTGCCGTTCTCATCAAAACGAGTGAATGGAACATAGACAGTGGTAACACCCACGCTTGTGCCCTCTGTATCGAGGGGAGCCTTGAAGCTGATATAATGTGCGTACTGCTCCTCATTCCAATCGTCGTTGCAAGAAGAGAATCCTGCTGCGAACATCAAGGNGCAACCGATCGATAAAACTTTATATTTGTTAGTCATTTTCTTTTAGATTAAGAGTTTAAGTATTGAAGCTGTTTAAACCTAATACAACTTAATTAGATGAATATTTTCCATCCCGGGTTCTGAACAAGCTGGCGATTGCGTTTCAACTCATTTGTTGAGATAGGCCAGAAATACATTTTGTCGGAGAATACGGTCGGTAAATCGTAAACCGGCACCACTTTCTGGAACTCATCCTGCTGGTTCTTGGTCATAAGCACATTGCAACCATATATAGCTTTGGATTCCTCAACGGGGGCATCCATCCAACGNCGTAAGTCGTAGTAACGTTTACCCTCACCCATAAGCTCGATCATACGCTCACGTTTGATGCTCTTTCTCATCTGAGCCTGGTCAGCATATACATTAGCCTTGAAGTCAGGCACACCGGCGCGGCATCTTACAGGGCGGATACCTCTTTTCATCTCATTGATATCGCGGCTTACACTGTAAGTTTTTGTTCCATCCCATGATGGAATATTGTAAGAGCTTCCAAGCTCGTTGATAGCCTCAGCATACATAAGTAGAATATCTGCATAGCGGATTGCCGGCTCCCATTTTCTGGTGAAATTACCATAATCTTCTCCATCGCGTGCTGTTCTCCAGTCNGTGGGATGCACCCATTTCTTAACACCGATACCTGTACGGAGGTAATAAGAGTTGTTCTGGTAACCATTGTTCTCTGTGGTCACGGTNCCATCGGAAGANGTNGTGGAATTTGTTCCACGGTAATAGAACACCTGATTATATTTATCTTTTGTTTTATCAGGGTTTGCGTTCCACCAATATGACCCGTTGAATGCTACAGATGCGTAGAAGCGAGGTTCACGATTGGCATACTGAAGAGAAACGTTCGGACCAAGAGGCTTATAGTTGGTGTAGATGTTTGCACCACGTGTAGTTGTCCAGCCCTGAACACGCTCAGAACCATCGCCCTCTCCATACTCACTGTCCTTGCCGGGGCAGTCTGTTCCATCATTCATGTAGTAGGCGTCAACCATCTTCTGAGTCAATCCGTGGCAGTTGAAACCGAAAAGTGAGTTAGGCAATGAGTGTGAAACAAAGCCCTCGATGTTCTCGTGAAGGCTGTTACCTGCATTGTAACCACGAGAAAAGATCACTTCAGGGTTTTCCAGACCTACTGCACCGTTGAAGAGGTCTCGATAAGAGATATAGGGGTCGATATCCGCCCAACCGTTAGGCCAGTTAGCATTGGAAAAATCACCATCGGCCGGAGGGGTGATGGTCTTTGGATAACCATCCTTTTCGCGGTCTGTAGTGTTAAGTCCTGCGTGGTAAAGATCATAACCGGCGCCAAGTTCCATCACGTCGCGACAAGCTGCAGCTGCTTTAGCCCATTTCTTTTCATCGTATGATGTGCTCAGAAGCTGCTTGCCATCTTTGTTAACAAGCTGTGAAGCGAATCCTGCACTTGTAGCCAAGGGCTGACCGTTGGCAAGCTGACCGTTTGCGAGAGGTGAAGCGGCGTAGAGGTAGGCGAGAGCTCGGGTTGCAAGAGCAGCTCCCTTAGTGGGCCGAACTATAGAACGAGGATCGGTATTAACACCCTCCTGCTCAATGCGGCTCACATTCTTGAGTTCCTTGGCAGCTTGAACCATCTCAGAAGCGATATACTCGGCAACCTCTTCGTAGGAACTTCTCGGAATTGAGAGCTCTTCATAAGAGAGAGTGTAATCTGCGGTCTGATCCGGCATAATGGGCACCGGACCATATTTACGGAGAAGCAACCAGTAATAATAAGCTCTCACGAAACGAGCCTGACCTTTCATGTCCTCACGATCCACTGCCGACAGCTTCTCGTTCAAGTGGATATTGTGAATGAATATAGAGGCCTGATAGATACCCTTGTAAGCCTGATCCCAGAAGCCGGCTCCGAAATTCTCGTCATAGTCACCTCTTTTGAAGGCATTGTAAGACTCCATATAAGGGAAAGCATCACCCTTGTTGGCATCGCGGTCGCCGAAATACATATCGTCCGCGAAACAATGATTGAATGCGCCACCTTTTGTGCGGCAATCAGCGAGATCTCCCTTAAGGAAAGAGAACGCCTGCGACAGCCATCCGTTGGTCATGTCGATATCAGTGAAGACTTTCTCTATAGTGATTCGGTCTTCGAAATATTTATCTGAATCCAGCTCCTTTGCGCATGAGTTGAAAAGCAGTGCGCAAGCTGAAAGGGTCAGTGTAGGAATTATTATTCTTTTATTCATGATTGATCAGATTAGAAAGAAACGGTTATACCAGCTGTAAAAGATTTGGTAAGCGGATAAGCCTCACCATTTGAGCTACCCATCTCAGGATCCCAGAGCTTGAAGTTTGAGAAAGTGAGGAGGTTGGCAGCCTGAACGTAGAAGCGTACACTCTGCATGCGCAATGCGTCGAGCACATTTCTCGGGAGGGTGTAACCGATTTCAAGGTTTTTAAGACGAAGATAGGAAGTGCTACGTGCCCAGTAAGAGGAAGCGCGGTAGTTGTTGTGTCCGACATTGCCTTGCAGGTAAACAAGACGAGGGTATGAGGCATTAGGATTCTCGTTAGCGGGAACACCGAGGTAAGCTGCGGTCTCGGAATCGATCCAGCGATCAGCTACGAGATCATCAAAGATCTGACCGTAACGGTCCTGACTGAAAGCCCATACGCTCTTTCCGTTAAGCATAACAGTAGATTTGCCTGCACCTTGGAAGAGTACATTGAAGTCAAAGCCATTCCAGAGTGCTGAAACACCGAAACCATAGATTAGGTTGGGGTGGTCTGTAGCACCGATTGCAACCTGATCGTCGTCGTTTACAATTCCGTCGCCATTCACATCCTTATACTTGATGTCACCGGGCATAACGTCACCGAACATCTGTTTCGGATGGTTGCGGATATCCTCGTAGTCAGCAAAAAGACCTTCGGCAACAAGACCGCGAACCTGACCTACACGATAACCAGTCTGATACTGATAAGGGTAGATGTTGCTCTCTACGTCGTAATCAAGGATAGTGTTCTTTGAGTAAGTGAGGTTACCACGTACAGTGAGCTGAACATTACCGAAGCGGTTTTCATAGCGGAAGTTTCCATCGATACCTTCGGATTTCACACCACCTACATTTGCCCATGGAGCTGATTCAAGACCCATGGAACCGGGAAGGAAGTCGCGACGCATATAGATACCGGTGCGTTT
The DNA here is from genome assembly GCA_014802175.1 of Bacteroides sp. Lineage (GTDB taxonomy): Bacteria > Bacteroidota > Bacteroidia > Bacteroidales > Muribaculaceae > Lepagella. Next base: position 21,500 of record JAAVCU010000015.1, on the reverse strand, counting down.
TTCGTGGAAGTAGTCTACTGTCAAAGAGAATGTGTTATTAAACAATGCGATGTCAAGACCTACATCCTGCTTGCGGGAAACCTCCCAAGTAACATTGTTTGATGCTAATGCAGAATAGTGCAGACCATGGGTATAGTTTGGTAGAGTTCCATTGGTGAGAGTACCGAAATCATAGACATTATCGCCAGTGTAGTCAATAGTGTATAGGTACGGGAAGCGGATCTGGTTACCATTCTCGTAGATCTTATCATTACCCACTTTACCCCAAGAGTAGCGAATCTTGAACATATTGAGCCATTCAGCGGATCTCTCCATGAATTTCTCACGAGTAAGGTTCCAACCTACAGAGAATGCCGGGAAGAAACCGAATCTATGGTTGTCAGCGAAGTTCTCCGAACCGTTGTAACCGAAGTTTACATCGGCGAAGTAGCGGTAGTCGTAGTTATAAAGTAACTGCGCTGCTACTGACATATTTTTACGCGACACAGAGTTCTTGATATCGTCACCGATATTCTGGGTGGTGATGAATGAGTCGTAAGTGTATTTCAGGTTGGCTCCGACATTGTTTTTGCCAAACTCGCGATTGTAATTCAGAAGGAGGTCAACGAAGAAACGACGTGAACCGTTATTGTCAGAAGACTGAGTCATAGGCTCCATTGCAAAAATGCGGTCGTAGATGATTTCACCAGTCTCCTTGTCGCGGCCGTTGGCATACCATCTGTCGGGCTGCTGATAATGTTTGATCTGGGAATAGTTGTAAGTGTCGTAACCTACGCGACCGGTAAACTTAAGACCGGGGGTCACGAAACGCAGATCTTGATCCAGAGAGATATTATTCTGGAGGTTATTGTTCCATTCAGTGAGGTAACCGGTCTGGGTGGTCATTACCCATGGGTTTGTACGGGTCTGGTCGCGGTTCATGTTGATCATAGGCACATAACCGTTGCTGTACATCACCGGGGTCAGGATTGCGTTGTAACCGAACAAAGAATTCCAGAGCTCAGTATCACCCTGTCCGGGTGCGTTACGTGTTGATAGATCACCTGATGTTCCAATCTTGATGATGGTGGTCGGAGTCGCCGTGATGTCAAGATTCACACGGTAATTCCAACGGTTATAGTTCGCATTTGTGCTGTACTGGTCCTTGAGCGCGTGGTCGGTCTTATACATACCTTGGTCAGTCACGAACGACATTGAAGCGTAGTAACGCGCACGTGAGCCACCACCGCTGATGTTTGCGTTTGCACGATAGCTCATTGCTCCGTCGCGGAGGATAAGATCCTTCCAGTCAACGTTAGGGTAGAGATCCGGATCAAGACCATTGCCGAAAAGTTCTAACTCTGTCGGGGTGAAATATTCGCCGTATGAACGGGTTATATTCGCCTCGTTAAGCAACTTTGCGTAAGTCACACCATCCACGAAAGTAGGGGTCTTTGTACGTGCATTGTAAGAGGTCTCGAACTTGGCGTTAACGTTGATCTTGCCATCCTTACCATGTTTTGTCGTGATAAGAATAACACCATTCGCACCTTTGGAACCGTAGATAGCAGTTGCCGAAGCATCCTTAAGCACGGTAAAGGTGTCAATGTCCTCGATGTTAAGATCATCAATATTTTCACGTTCGAATCCATCTACAAGGATATAGGCACTTGTCGAGGCTCCGAAAGTTGAGATACCACGGATCCAGAACTCAGATTTATTCTTACCTGGCTGTCCGGAAGTCTGCATAGACATGATGCCCGGTACGTTACCGGCAAGAGCATTTGAGAGGTTGGAGGAAGCGAAGTGCTTCATGTCGTCAACCTCAACATTTGTAACGGCGCCGGTCACTGTGATTTTCTTACGGGTACCCATACCGGTTACCACCACCTCATTGAGAGCGGTTTTAACCTCCTCCATTGAAATCACGTTCTCCTTGTCGTTAAGAGATTTTATAGATATCTCTCTTGGTTCCATGCCGACATAAGTAACGAGGAGCGTTTTAGCACTCTCGGGAATATCCAGTATGAAATTTCCGTCAAGGTCAGTAGCCACACCGATGTTAGTACCTTTCACCATCACGGTTGCACCGATCAGTGGTTCGCCATCGGCGCTATCAACTACCGTACCCTGGTATTTCTTAGCCATTGCACCGCCCGTGGCAACGGAAGCGGCAATGATAAGTGATAATATTCTTCGATTCATGAAATGAAAATTGAGTTGTCTGGTTATTAGTTGTTCTCATTCTCCTCCTCATCGACGGCAGGGAGGTTGATATCTGTTGAAGTTTCCTCGTTCTCCTTACCAATTGTTCGGATGCGACGGTTGTTATGGTCGAGGATATAGAATGTCTCATATTTTTCGCTGTAGGCAATACCTGTAACATCGCGGAAACGAGCCTGAGCGCGGAGATCGCCATCTTCAGTACCCCAGATGTTACCGTTGGTAGAGGGAGCGCGACCGGCATAAGTGCGAACAATGCCATCGGGTGTAATATAGCGAATACAGAAATTCAGACAGTCGCAGAAATAGAAATCATATACATCATCGCGTCCTTCCTCAACATACTTCTGATTTTTTACAAACACACCTTGATACGGTCTGTGAAGGCGAGCGTTTGTTCCCACTGCATCTTCCCACGTGCCATCATTCTGATTTGAATTTAATCCGGCTACCACATAGGGAGTGGTAAATTCCTTTTTATTCCAGTCATAATCGCTGCGAAGAATGTAGTTACGGTTGATTACGGTAAGGTAAGCATAGTTTCCAGAGGGGTGAATTGTGGTCTGGAACTCGTAGGAGGGATCCTGGATCTTGAAGAGCTCACGGAATGCGCCATCCTCCTGATAACCGGTCCAGCTGATAACGTTTCCGGTATTCAAGTCGATAGGAGGATTTGCCTGCCAATCAAGGTAGTCTTGAAGATCTGTACGAAAGACCTGACCATTCTCATAACTGTTGAAGTATACTTCGCCATTTACAGGATGCACTGCGACACCGTTACATTGCTTGTAAGCCACAAGTACCTGAGGAGTTGAATTTGCGAAAGTGCCGTTAGAGCCACGTTTCAGCAACCATACGCTGGTAGATTTCTGACCGCTGTCNTCACGATCCGTAGAGACGAACATATATTCGCCATCATTTGAGAACGCTATGTTACGAAGACGTTTGGTCTGGAATTTGTTTGCATCAAGAAGTTTGCGGCACTCTCTTTTTGCAAGGTCAAGTTGAGCGATAAAACCATCGCCTCGGTCGTAAGCTATATAAATTAGATCGGGATTAAGGGGGTCTATGGCAAGGCAACCTTCTGCATTGAAGCCGGCGCAGATATCGAATGAACCCCAGAGCTCACCTTGATCATCGTTCTCATTTTGGTAACCGCAGAGTGTGCCGACCACTGTCTTCCTTTCGTAAGCAAAAGTTTTTGAGGCAGTGGCGGTGCGTGCGTTTTTACCTTCGGAATCGGTAACAGTAAGCTCAATCACCCCTGAAAATGCACCGGAAGGAACGAATGCATAAAGTTTATCCCACATCACGTTCACAACAACGGCTTTCTTACCACCGATAAGTAGAGTGACATTCTCCTTTTTGTTGCCAAAGTTCTTTCCTTTGATGATAATCTGATCCTGATAGCCTCCCGATTCTGGAGTGAAGTCATCGATCACTACCGCCTGACCGGGGTCGTACGGTGAATAGTTGGCACCAACCTTCTCATCATTGCAGGCTGTAAATGCCAACGCCAATGCAGCTAATATAGCAAAAATTTGCCATCGCTGCAGCACTTTTTTAATTTGATAAATCATGATATTGAGGTTTAAATAATCATATCAGTTAGTTCTCTCTTTGGAATAGATTTTAAGTTTTAATTCCACAATGCAAAAATAATCCAATAGTTGGATATGGAGAAGTGAAAAGGTGTTCAAATAAGAATAATATCTATTCAAACCGCCCAAAAGTGTTGATAAATAGAAAAATTAAGGACTCGCACCTCAGTTATTGTTCAAATTCATTGTCGGTTTGATTATAATTTTGTATTTTTGTAAAAACGTTAACCACTGGCCATGATTTATAGAATTATTTCATTAATATTAAGTGCTTTAATATTTATTCTTGTCGGGTGCTCGTCGACCGATAAGGATAATGAGGGCATAATGATATTTGAATCCGGGTCGTATCCTCATATTATAAAGGATAACGGCACGTATTATTATACCATGCCCCAATCTCAACCCGGTCGCATATCGATATATTCAACTAAGGATCCCCTGGAGCTGGGGAAAGTTGATCCAATAGTAGTATGGAAAACCACCTCCGATAATTATAATAATATATGGTCTCCTGAACTCCACAAAATCGGAGATAAATGGTATATTTATTTTGAAGGAGACGATGGCAACACAGATAATCATCATCTATACGTACTTGAGAACGGATCTTCCGATCCAACAAAAGGTGTCTGGGAGTTGAAAGGTCCTATAATGACAAATGAGGAATGGAATTATGGAATACATCCATCGACCTTTTCGGTCAACGGTCATCGTTATTTGATATGGTCCGGTTGGGAAAAAAGGAGGATGGAGGCTGAGACTCAGTGCATATTTATTGCAGAAATGGAGAATCCCTGGACTTTGAAGTCGGAACGTGTACTCATCTCACGGCCACAATTTGAGTGGGAGCGGCAATGGATAAATCCGGATGGTTCTCGCTCTGCTTATCCGATATTTGTTAACGAGAATCCGGAGGCGTTCGTATCTCCGGATGGTGAGAATGTTGTGCTTCTCTATTCATCGAGTGGGATCTGGACCGTCTATAACAATCTCGGGATGCTTACTGCGAAAACTTCATCTGATCTGCTTGATCCGAATTCGTGGAAAAAGAATCCGGAACCGGTATTCACATCAACGGATAACAGCCGTTTCCATGGAAGCTCAAATGTAACATTAGCACCAGATAAGGACGATGAAGGAGAGATTCTTTTATATCAGGTAAAATATAAAGACCTTCCTCATGAACATGATGCTGTTCTGTTGAAGAAGGTCAAATGGGATGGAGATTCAATCCTGAATCTCGGTTTTATCTGAGAGAAGCAGTATAGTCGCGGGGGAGAATACCATATTTCTCACGGAAACACTTCGCAAAATACGAAGATGATGTGAAGCCTACGTTTGCTGCAACCTCTGTAACTCTCGCACCCTCGCGCAATTGTCGAGCGGCAGCATCGAGTCGATAATTCTTCATATAATCTACTGGAGTCATACCCATCAGCGCTTTCAATTTACGGTAGAAGCTCGACCGGCTCATGTTCAAACGCTCAGCGAGTATATCGATCGTGAATTCCTCGTCAGATATATTTTCCTCCATAAGCGCATTCATCTTCTCCAGAAATTCTGCATCATATTTATTAATAGGAGGAAGTTTTTCCTCTTTTATGGCTTCTTTAACTTCTTCCTCTATAACGGGAATTGGTTCTGAACCACGGCGACGCATATAGAAGAAATTTCGTGTTCTTTTAATATTCTCGATCTGAAGCAGAAGACTGTTCATCGAGAATGGTTTCTCCAGATATATATCTGCTCCAACTTCCATACCTTCAGCTCTTGCATTCGGTCCGGTTTTGGCTGTTAGAATAATAAACGGAATATGAGAGGTATTGATATCGCTTTTTACGTGTTTCAAAAGTTCCAGACCATCCATTCGTGGCATCATCACATCGCTTACAATGAAGTTGATTTCCTGATCCCTGAGAATCTGAAGAGCTTCCACTCCATCATTTGCGCGAATTACATTATATCCGCCTGATTCCAGACCTTCGCAAATCATATCAAGCAACTCGTTATTATCGTCCACTACGAGTATGCTACTTTCATCCGGAATATTCCCCGGCTCGATGGTTCGCTGCGGTGTGTTTCCGGTAAAATCATCAATTGGAGAAGATGGGAGTGTAATTATTTCCGGTTCGCACTTGGGTGTTTCATCGGCTTCTGAACCTAACGGAATTGTCATAATAAAATCTGCACCTCCGTATTCACTCTTATCTATCCGAATATCTCCGTGATGTTCGGTTATCACCATTTTTGCGTAAGCCAGACCAAGACCGGTGCCAAGAGAAGTAGCTATGTTGTCACCTTTAATCTGGTAATATCTCTTGAAAATATTATTACGTTCTTGTTCAGGTATGCCGGTGCCATCATCAGATATTGATATCTGAGCCATGTTGTTATCGGTTAATGTGAGTCGTAATATTACTTTACTTTTGCAATATTTACGTGCGTTACCAACAAGGTTCATTAGGACTCTTTCTATTTTGCCGGGATCCACATACGCAATAATATCGCGAGTGGGCAGATAAAGCTCAATCTCTTTATTCTCTGCCTGCATTGGATCTTCAAAACGTTTGCAGAGCACTGTAAGGATCTCATTCAGATTGCACTTTCGAATATTAAGAGTCTGATTTGAATCGTTCTCCACCTGACGGAAATCGAGAATCTGATTGGTGATTCCAAGCAGATAATCGAGGTTATTTTGCATTGACAGGAGATATTTTCTGCTGCTTTTGACATTCTGGTCGAAAATTTCAGAATCTTTTGTGTCTTGAATATCCTGCATCTCTTTATATCTCTTGGAGAGATACTCCAGAGGTAAGGATATGAGCATCAGCGGGGTGCGAATCTCATGAACGAGGTCAACAAAGAATCTCATTTTAGATTGCCATACCTCCTGTTCTTTCTGTGCCCTCAAGCCTTCGATGCGTTCATTATAGTGTCTGCGTATAGAACGGCGCACCAGAATCCAGATTGCAATGGCTAAAATGATAGCAAGAACTCCGTATGCAATATATGCCCATATCGAAAGATACCAAGGGGGAGATATACGAATTGTAAGCATCGTGGTCTCCGCATCAGAGAGCCCGCTCGGTTTCACCATAAAACGATAAGTCCCGGGTGGGATATTATTATAGGTAACTTGCGATTGAGCTGTTCCCAAAGTCCAGTCTTTATCAACGCCCTCAAGTTTATAGTCATAATTTACCGATGGAAGATCGGCCGGGTGATTTGCCGATAAATGTATTGTGAAAGTATTATGATCGTAGGGAAGCGTGATCTTCTCTTTAGTATACAGAAGCACATTGATTCCTAATGATTCAAGAGCATCATCGTCATCAGACATGAAGGGGAATGATATGCCGGAAGGGAGAGTTGTAACTTTCCCTTCTTTAGTATGCATGGCGGAGGGAGTTAGAAATTGCACTCCACCGCTGCAACCGATAGCGATCTGGCCATCGCGAAGATATGTCGATGATCGAAGGACAGGTGTGCGATATAGAATGCGACTTGAATTGAAATCAACTTTTCCCTCTTTTGTCACCTGAACAATTGATTTTCCAGATGTGATCCAAAGCGTTCCGTCTGCATCTTGTTCCATTGTGGATGCAGATCTTTGCGACAGCATCGGAATTTCAAATTTTACGAAGTCAGAAATAGACTTATCGAATCGAAATATGCCATCCTCTTGAGTTGCAACCCAAAGAGTGCCTTCCCTGCCAGAGAGCATTATTGTCACTGTAGATTTGTTGAGAGTCTTGCTATTGTATAAGTGGAATCTTGATTCTCCCGGCTTTCTGTAGAAAAGACCGTTGTTTATAGTGGCAGCCCAAAGCCCCCCATCATGATCTTCCGCCATCGTTATGACATGAGTCTGTTGACCCATCTCCGGTAAAGTGTAAAATTCAGATTTCTTATAGTCATATCTGCATATTCCCCACTGCGTCAGAATGAAAGTCTCACCTTTGGAGCTTATGAAAACATCTGTTATCTCGTCACTCATAATTGAGTACGGCACATTTTCCTGATAATGGAATCGTTGCGATGTATGTGTCTGTAGATTATGTAGAATCAGACCGTTCTGAGCTGTGCCGATCCAAAGGTAATCTCCATATTCGGTGATTGAGGATACAGCTTCAGAGCCCAATCCACCGATAGCTGGCTTTGTAAGAGTGCCTGTAGATATGTCATAATAATTGATTCCCGTATCGGAACCGATCCAGAGTCCCTTCCCATCTGATGAACCGCAGAGGGTATATACAAAGTTCTGGGCGGAGTAGGGGGATTCCACCGGTATGAAGCTGAAAGTTGATTCCGGAGAGGAGAGTATGTTCAATTCTCCGACACTACTCACAACGATAATATTATTGTCTGAATCTTTAAGGAGCTGGGTGATCCGGGGATCGAAAGGAGAGGAGAGGGTGCTTGAATTGGAAATCTTTACAGGCTCTAATTTATTTTCATTAATGTTGTAAGAGTGAATTCCTGAAGAAGTGCCCAATAATATGCAATCTTCATCGATATTGAGGAGATCTGTAATATTTCCTGCCGCCGCAGTGGAATGAACGCGAGAAATATCACCGTTTTTTATATTGAACTTATATAGATCGGATCCGGACGCAAGCCAGATGTGGTTGCTTCCTTTCTCCATGAATATCATGCTTTTGTTAGGTGTATATCCCGGAATGGAATAAGATGCGATAAATTTTCCTTCAGGTGTAAACTTCCTGATAACGCCATCAAGGGCAGCCGTATATATATTGCCGTCCGAGCCAACTTCCGCATCAGTGAAGAATGATCCGTGACGGCTGTCTTGTTCGAGAGTGTTGTTTTTGGTATTGAAAATGAAGAATCCCTGACCTTGGGTCATGATCCACACGCGATTTGGATCCGCTTGAAGAATCTTATCGATCTTAGCTGAGATCTCTACTTTATATTTCGTTTTGTGAGGAAAGCGATAGGTCTTATTTTCTTTGCGATCGAAAACCATAAGACCGGCAGGTGTAGCGAACCAGATATCATCACCATGTTCGAACAGTGTATTGACACGTAGATTGGAGGTAGATCGGATTATTCCTGATAAATTCCTGTTTGCCGGCATGCCGTTTCCGTCGAAACATGCGAGGCCGGTTGTGGTTCCGATCCAAAGGAAACCATATTTATCGCGCAATGCAAATAGATTTGTTGTTTCAGCTCCTGCACCGGTGGGGTGAATGCGTGTCTGCGCAATGGTAAATTCCGGTAAATAGATGGAAATTACAATAACCGCTAAAAGTATGAATTGCCTAAACTTACGCATTTTATTAAAATTTGAATAGTGTCTCAAAGATAAGAAAAATCTTTGTAATCGCAAACTGTAATGAATGTAAAATAAGGTGCAAGGAAGATAATTCCTTGCACCTTCGTTAGAGTTAATATCTCATAAGATTTATAAATCGTTATGATTAGGTTTATTTAACCACGAACTTCTTGCCGTTGCAGATGTAGATTCCGGGAACGTTAGCGTTCTTAACCTCGATACCCTGGAGGTTGTAGATACGGTTGTCGTTGATTGAAGCGGCAGCCTCGATCTCTTCAACAGCCGAACCATCAAGGTCAGATTTCTTGGCATCCGGACCATAGTAGGTAAGACGGAAGTTGTCAACAACTACCCAGTCGTCGTCTGCACCTTTCTCATCTTTGTAAACACCGATTGAGAGTTCTTTGTCGGCATCCTCTTTCTCAATAAGGAGAGATGTTTTGTAAAGACCGCTCTTGAAGAAGTTTGTAGCCTGAACGATACCATCAGGGATATGGTAGCAAACAGATTTATCCTCGTTATAAGAGTCATTTCCTTCACCGGGTGCTTTACCTGCTTCCTCGTTGATGTTCATAAGAGGAGTTTCCTCGGCATCTGCATAAAGGAATGCATTCTGGAGCAATTCGTTATTAGCCTGAAGGTTGTGGTGGCCATTGCGATAGAATCCCTGAACGGATACTTTATAAAGACCTGCGGGTAGATTCTCGACTATCTGGTTGATGTCGCAATCGTCTGAATTGTAGGACTCTGCTGCGAAGTCGTAATGGTTATGATTACCATATTCCCAGATGCTTGAATTCCCTAAGTTCCAGATAGCCTCTGCATCTTCGCGCTGACCGAAGTTCGGACTTTGGATAAAGATTGTGGCGTCAACAGGATTCTCAACAGATGCTTTCTCAAGAAGAGCCTCGCGTTCTGCGCGGGTCACGAGTTTCCACTGTGCATTCTCATCAGCGGGGTCAAGATCGCGGCACTCTGTACCAACTGTTGTTTCATCGCTATTATTTGCATCAACTCTTGCCCAAGGATTCCATGCTACGTGAACATCGGGATAATCGCCCTGGAAAATATTGAATACATTCTCTTTACCCTCAACCGGAACAAATTTCCATTCGCCACCTGCGAAGTTGCCATCCATGTAACCACCATAGCTGAGATAATGGTTGTCGGGTCCGTTGTAAAGACCGGTCTCGATAGTGAAATCTTCGCCGTTTTCATTAAGATCAAGAAGTGTGATTTCAACACCAGGCATTGCAAGGGCAGCGTGGGCACCCCAGTCTGAACCACCGGCGAGGAACTGTTTCTGACCTACGTTATAGAGGTAATATTTACCATCAATCTCAGGTTTTGCACCCACGAATACATCCTCTTGTCTCTCTGCAGCTGCGCGTCGGCGAGCATAGCGGAGAGTCTTGATTGCGTCACCGAAAGCATCGCGGTTGTCAGCCTCGTCGAACTTTTGTTGAGCCTCAACCTGATCAGCGGCTGCCACATACTGAAGAGTCTCGTTGAATGCGTTGATATCACCCTTGGCAAGGTTGATCATGATCACCCATTCCTGAAGGTCACTCGTAGCGTTGATAAGAGCGCTTGAGCTTTTTGCATTTGCTAAGGCGTCTTCTGCGGCAGTGATGGCTTCAGCGAATTTTGGAGTTGTGGGGAGTGCTTTTGCTTCTTCGATAAGTTTGGAGAGATCCGCCTGAAGGGCAGACAGATCCTCACCTTTGATTGCGTCGGAATCATAACGGAGGAACATTCGTTTATAGATGAACCAATCATGATGACATGCGTCATCGTTACCCTCTTTGCTTACACCTATAGTAAGTGTTCCGTCAGACACTCCGGCTGAGATCCAGTCATTCATATAAGGAGTGTCCATACTCATTATATCATTGTTTTCCACCCAGAATGCATATCCTGCATCGTCCATACTATTGGGAACAAAGAGTGTCTTCTCAACGATTTCATCTTCATTTACGAGTGCGACTTCGTAGGGGAAGCCGTCCTGTGCTTCTACCTTGGCATCATCAAATATTGATTTTACGTATGCAGATTCAGCACCGGCAAAATATTTTGCTCGTTTCACAGACTCTCCGGCAAGAGCACGCGCACGAACACCTTCGTCGTCGATGTCTCCATCACGATAGTATCCCTGNACAGCGAAACTGTATGTTCCGTTGGGGAGATCCTTAAGGTCAATAGAAGCAGAGTGATTTACGCGGTGCCATCTTTCAAATACNGGGTAAAAGCGAGTACCATTCAATCCCAAACCTCCNCCGTGAAGATTTTCATCCACTACTTTCCATTCTCTGTCGCGAAGGTCNTTACGNCCATGGTCATTCCAAGGGAGAAGGAATGTTGCGTCAGCCGGTTTGCCGGCTTTAGCTTCTTCCACCATCTTCTGAATGCGCTCTTCGCGAGTCACGAGCTGCCAAGTAAGATCTGTCGGATCATCGCTGAGACCACCATAACCTGCTTCCGCATTGTGACCGATATAATGATCTTCAGCCACACCATCGCGTCCCTGTCGATCTTCAGCCACTTCGCGAGCTTTCACTTTGATCTTGTACTGATTGTTAGTGCCCTCGATAGGTTCAAAAATCCACTCGGTGAGCATACGATCACCCTGGTCAAGGAAGAAGCGATCTTCGTCAGAACCATTCAACTCTCCGTTATTAGTGAATTTACAGAAAATTTGGAATCCTTCATTGAAGCCATCGAGCTTCTTCAGCTCAACATCGAATCCTATGCCACCGAGTTCGGCGTGTGTTGTCCAATCATCACCGGGATTAGGGTTACGGTTTGTCTGCAACCAAGTGCCGCTTTCCACCTGATAGAGGAAGTAGCTACCTTCAGCTGCAGGAGCACCTGCATACGGTGAATTGGCAGCAAAAATCGCACTACCNGACACCAGACAGAAGCTCAAGAGTAGGTTTCTTTGTTTCATGTCGTTTTTATTAAGGTTAATAAATTGTTATTGTTTAAATTTCTGTTGCAAAGGTAGAGAGAAGCCAATTGACAAGGTTGCAATATCTATTCAAATAATAAGATTTCCTTGTCAATTGGCTTAAAATTGTGTTATTATCAGCGGATAATGAACTTTTTACCGTTGCGGATATAGATTCCGGGTGCAGTAGGGTTCTTCACTTCGACTCCGAAAAGATTGTAGGTCTTGTTGTCGCGGAGGGTATCAAGATTCTCTTTGGCATCGTCAACAGGAATTTCATCAACACCTGACTCAACAGTCTCAGGACCGTAATATTTGAGACGCACATTGTTGATTACCGCCCAGTCACCTTCTTCACCTTTCTGGGTTTTCTTTACACCGAGTGGAAGATTACCCTTCGATAGGGTTGCCGCAGCGCGTGTTGATGATGATTTAGGCTTATTGGGATTTTTTACTGTGACGCGAAGGGTGTTGCGATAGAGACCGCTTTTGAAGAAAGCAGATGCCTGAGGTATATCATTGGGCACACAAACAGTGCCTCTTGAAGTATTTTCAAAAATGTCACCTTCNCCCGGAGCATTCAAATTCTCTTCATTGATATTCTTAATTGCCACTTGCTTTGCGGTTCCGAGATTNCTGTCACCTGCATAGAAGATAGCATTTGTAGCATCTTGGTTATTGAAATGGTTGTCGCCCATGCCGTTGCGATAATAACCTTGAATAGTAACTTCGTAGACTCCCTCCGGAAGACCTTCGATTGTCTGGTGCATATCGAAATTATCTGTGTTATAAGATTCCGCTGCNAAGTCATTCTGGTTTCTTNCAGGTTCCCATATTCCGGTTCTATCAGAGAANATCCAGTGNCGGTCGGCCGATTCNCGGTTAGCAAAGTTAGGNCTTTTAACAAAGAATGTNGCGTCAACNGGGTTTTGCGCGGTAGCCTCACTTAGNAGTGCTTCGCGTTCCTCTTTTGTAACAAGTTTCCACTGAGCATTNGGATCAGCAAAATCTATCTCAATATCTCCTGCAACATTTGTTTCATCATTATTTCCTGCNTCNGTTCCNGCGAAAGGANCCCAGACAAGTCCATGATTTCCGTTGTTNNTAATGTTNTAGCATCCGTTGCCGGCATCAACNAAAGTCCATACCTCAGGAGNAGCNTCCATATAACCGCGGTAATTAAGGTGGTGTGTAGATACGTTAAAAAGACCGGTCTCGATAGCGAAGTTGTTGCCCGATCCCTCAAGGGTTATCAACACACCGGGCATTCCGAGGGCGGCGTGCGCNCCCCAGTCTGAACCGCCACANAGGAATTGTCTGCGCCCAACGTTATAGAGATAGAACTCTCCGGCTGCAGGTGCATTACCAGTGAAACGATCCTCCTGTTTGTCGGCTGCGGCATAACGGCGCGCATATCTTAATTCTGTCAGGGCTTTTGNGTAATCCTCNGGAGCCTGAGCATTTTTAAAGATCTCTTCAGCATCAACAATGTCTCTCGAATCGCAAAGTTTGCGNGTTGCAATATAATATGATATGTCGTTNAGTGCACCATTCACTGCAATAATTGCGGCAGAAAGAGTGTTCAAAGCTGTTGCAATTTCGTCNGCATTAGATCTGTCNACCTCTTTTGCTGCTTTTATGGCGACAGCAAAGGCGTCGGCTTCCTGTAGGTAATGGTGCTCGGCTAACATTGAATTGGCTTCGCTTAACTTCTCATCTAATTGAGAAAGAATAGCGGAGACATCGATGTTCTGTCCATCATAGCGCAGATAGAACCGTTTGTAAATCAACCAATCGCGGTCATAGCCACCAGCTTCCTTACGGATACCGAGGGTGATTGTGCCATCGTCGCCTACAGGTGCCGGAATATATTCATTAATATATTCGCCATTGATCATTGCATTGGCTGCATCTCCTGTGGAGTTAGGAACGTAGCGTCCATTAGATGCTCTATAAGGGAATCCTGTTTGTGCGTTTGTTTTGCTTTGGGCAAATATTGACTGCACAACCCCTTCAGATGCTCCTGCAAAGTATTTTACAATAAGATTCTCTGTCCCGTTACTGTATCGTTCCATCAATTCATCATCTTCTATGGCGGCGTCGCGATAGTAGGCTTGAACAGAGAAGCTGTATGTGCCTTTAGGTAAATCGTTCAATGATATTTGTACGTTCTTTTCTACTTTATGCCAGCATTCATATACAGGATAACCATTTGAACCTCCGAATGCATCGCTTCCTCCAAAATCATTAATTGTTGTCACGTTCCAATTTGAGCTGCGGTTATCAAATCGTCCTCGATCCCATGCCGGTATCAGCCATGAAACATCGGCAGGCTTTTTGGTGCTCTTAACTTCCTCCTGCATCACCTTTATACGCTCTTCTCGACTTACGAGCTGCCAAGTGGTTGAGACGGGATTGTCGGAAAGTCCTCCGAAGTCTCCCGCACGATATCCGATGTAAGTGTCTTTCTCTACACCATCGCGTTGCTTACGATCATCGGCAACGTTTCGAGCTTTTACCAGAATCTTAAATTGATTGGAGGTGCCCGCTATCGGTTCAAAGATCCATTCGGTCAGCTGGCGGTTACTCTGATCAAGNTAAAAACGATCTTCATCGGAACCATTCAATTCACCATTGTTCTCGAAATTACAATAGATCTGAAAACCATCGTTGAAGCCATCAAGTTTTCGGAGTTCAATATCGAAGCCGGTGTCGCCGAGTTCGGCATGTGTTGTCCATGCATCAATATTATGACAGTTAGGTTGGAGCCATTGTTTGGATTCAACCTGATAGAGGTAATATGTACCCTCTGCGGGCAGAGATCCCTGATAGGGAGAGTCTGCGCCCCATGTAGTGCTGCTAATCATAAGACATGATCCTAAGATCAAACTTGACTTTTTCATGTTTATGTAAGGTTAATTGTTAATTTTTTAAATGGAAATTATTTTGGGNGTGAAATTATATATAAATAAGGAGTGCTGACGTGAATGTCTATTCAAATAATACGATTATCTATTCTTATTCGGCAGTAAGGGNCTGAAAATGGCTTAAATGACCTCATTTTCTCTTTTATTGAATAACAATTGTTTTTCATAGCGAAATCTTTGATATAATTTTACAATCGGAAGGAAGNGGAGTAGTGAGGAGAGATTTCTAACGCCTAAAATCTAAACAACAATACATAGAATTAACCAAGTATTATGAGTTTAACAAAGAATCTATTTACCGGAGTGGCACTCTGCGTGGCTTCTGTTTCCCCGATGATGGGGCAGACNGCTGCCGATTTTGTGCCATATAAGCAGATAGACCTGAGGCTTCCCTCAGTACCGCTGCTTGTGAATGACCCGTTCTTCTCGATCTGGTCAAATTATGACGCNTTGAATGGCGGCCCTACGCGTCATTGGTGTGAACAGGAGAAAGCTATTGAAGGTATTCTTCGTGTTGATGGCACTGCATACCGTTTTCTGGGTCAAGGAAAGGAGACCATCCTGCGTCCGATTGCAGGCATGACTGTTGATGGCGANAACTGGTCGGGAAAAGTTAATTACACAAAACAGAGCAACACCGACTGGACAAAGGCAGATTTTAATGATGCGTCATGGCAGACTCAGCCTGCCGCATGGGGCTCCGGAGGGGAGTATCCTAACTGCAAGACTTCATGGAAGGATGAGAATTCCGACNTTTATGTGCGTCGTGAAATTACACTTACNCCGGAAGATCTAAACAAGGATCTTTGGGTTACTTTCTCTCATGATGATGTAGTTGAGCTTTATCTTAACGGAGAGAAAGTGGCATCCACAGGTGAAACCTGGCTTCAGGGTGAAACCCGACAGGTTCCCGCTTCNGTGAAAGCGAAACTGAAAGCCGGAAAGAATGTGTTTGCGGCTCATTGCCACAACACGACAGGTGGAGCTTATCTTGATTTTGGTATATATTATAATGAGAAATTCAACGCTCCCGTTCAGATGGCACGTCAGAACTCTGTTGATGTGTTGGCAACCGGAAGCTATTATAACTTCACTTGTGGTCCGGTGAATCTTGATCTGGTTTTCACCGCGCCATTGCTGATCGATGATCCGGATATCCTTTCTACTCCGATTAATTTCATCTCATATCAGGTGACTTCTACTGATGGCAAGGAACATGATGTGCAGTTCTATCTTGGCACCACAGCTCAGCTTACNGTGAATGAGATGAATCAGCCTACAATCACAGAGATCGAGACGGTTAACGGCACTCGTTATCTTAAAGCGGGATCTAAGGAGCAGAACATACTCGGCAGATCAGGCGATATGATCTCAATAGATTGGGGTTATCTTTATATTCCGGAGGTTAACGGTAAGGTTGCAATTGCAGATCAGGCCATTGCGGAGTCTACATTCGTAACAACAGGTGAGCTTCCGGCTTCAGCTNCAGCGCCGGTTGAAAGTAAAAACCTTTCAAGCATGCCTGTAATGATGTTTGTTAATAATCTCGGCAAGATTAAAGAGGCTCGTGATTTCATGATGATAGGATACGATGAAGTGTTTGATATGCAGTATATGAAAAATAATTATAAAGCATATTACGCACGTAATGGTAAGACTATATTCCAGGCNTTTGAAGAGTTTGCCAAGAATTATGCTGATCTTATGGCGAGGTGCCGTGCTACAGATAAGATGATTTATGATGATGGTCTGAAGGCTGGTAACGTTAAATATGCAGAGCAGCTTTCGGGAGTATATCGTCATGCAATGGCAGCTCATAAGTGTTTCGAGGATAAGACNGGCAAGATGCTGTATTTCTCTAAAGAGAACAAGTCTAACGGTTGTGTGAACACAGTGGACCTGACATATCCTGAATCACCCCTTTATCTCATGTATAATCCGGAGCTCATGAAGGGAATGGTTCTCTCAATTCTTGATTATGCGCTCACTGATGAGCGTAAAGGTAAGAACTGTGCCGCTCACGATTTGGGTCAGTATCCGTTGGCAAACGGGCAGGTTTATGGCGACTCAATGCCATTGGAAGAGAGCGCCAACCTTATTATCCTCTGCAATGCTATCTGCAAGATTACAGGTGATGGATCATGGCTCAAACCCTATAGAAATATTATCAAGACTTGGGTGGATTATTGTCGTGCAGAGGGTCAGAATCCCGGNAATCAGCTTTGCACCGATGACTTCAAAGGTCCGTCGGAACAGAACACAAACCTTTCTATCAAGGCTATTACGGCTGTAGCTGCATACGCCGATCTCATCCCAATGATTGGCGCGAACACTCGCGACATTGAGAAATATCGTCAGTATGCAAAAGATATGGCACTTCTTTGGGAGGCTGAGGCTCGTGATGGCGATCACTACCGGATGGGATTCAATATGCCGGGAACATGGAGCCAGAAATATAACCTGCTTTGGGATAAACTCTGGGGTTATTACAATTTCCCTGAATATGTTTATGATAGAGAGATTGAGTGGTATATCAAAAATAATAAAAAATATGGAACCCCACTNGATAACCGTGATGATTCCGCTAAGAGCGACTGGCTGATGTGGGCTGCAGCATTGTGTCCCGACACAGACACTTTCCTTCTTTTCTCTGACAAGCATTGGGATTATATAAACGAAACCGGATCAAGAATCCCTCTCTCTGACTGGTACTCTTGCGATAACGGTTTGTCTAAAAACTTCTCGGCCCGTTCAGTTATTGCAGGACTTTGGGCTAAAGTGCTGATGGATCGTGAGTATCCAAAAAATTACACACCTGCTACAGCATGGGAGCCCAAAGGAAACCATATTAAAACAAGATGGGCAGCAGATGTAGATCCCGAGAATGTACTTCCCGAATATCCTCGTCCTTTAATGGAGCGCGAGGAGTGGGTGAATCTTAACGGACTCTGGGATTATGCTATCGTAGACAAGAAAACCACNCCNAANGATACTGACTTCAAAGGAGAGATACTTGTACCCTTTCCGATCGAGTCTTCTCTTTCAGGAGTGTGCATGCCTCTTGAACCGGGACAAGCATTGTGGTATAAAAAGGAGCTCGAAATTCCTGCTGAATGGAATGGCAAGAATGTGATTCTTCATATCGGAGCTTCTGATTACGAGACCAGCGTATTTGCGACAGGTCCGCAGGCTCGTTATCAAGTAACTAAACATATTGGTGGACACACATCTTTTGACGCAGATCTCACAAGCAGAATTAAAGATGGGAAAGTGCTTGTGTATATCAAGGTGATAGATGATACAGATGAAGGAGCACAGCCCGTTGGTAAGCAGAGACGTTATCCTAACGGAAACGGTGATATCAATTACACTTCGACATCAGGTATCTGGCAGTCGGTGTGGATGGAGCCTGTAGAGAAATCATACATAGCTGATATCCGAACAACTCCNAATCTTGATGAGGAGTGTTTCAATTTCGAGATTAGCCTTAAAGGTACTTTAGCAGGTGATGTTACTGTAAAATTGAAAGAGGGTAATAAAGAAATTGCATCCCAGACAGTTCCCGCTGAGGCTACAACTTCTATCTCCATCCCTGTTAAAAATCCCAACCTATGGAGTCCGGAAGCACCAAATCTTTACGGGGTGGAAGTTATCTATGATAATGGAACGACGACAGATAAGGTAAACAGCTACGCAGCAATGCGTAAGATTGGTTACGCCAAGACAGATGACGGATACTGGCGTCTTCAGCTTAACAATAAGGATTACTTTCAGTTTGGACCTCTTGACCAGGGTTACTGGCCTGATGGTATCATGACAGCTCCAACTGATGAGGCATTGGCATACGACCTTGAGAAAACAAAGGAGTGGGGGTTCAATATGGTACGTAAGCACATGAAAGTTGAACCCGCCCGCTGGTATTGGCACTGCGATCGTCTCGGACTTCTCGTTTGGCAGGATATGCCTTCTACCTTCCGTACAGACGAAGGCGATTGGGTTACACACACTTGGTATCGCGATCATAACTGTTCGCAGGATCCGACCCTCGAGAAAAACTTCAAGGCTGAATGGAAAGAGATTATAGATCAGCATTATTCCAATCCTTGTATTGTTGTTTGGACTCCCTTCAATGAACGTTGGGGACAGTTCAAGACAGGTGAAATTGTTGCTTACACTCAGGATCTGGATAATACTCGTCTTGTAAACCCTGCTTCAGGTGGTAATCACTATAAACTTGGTGAGGGTACTTTTGTAGACGAACATTCCTATGCACAGCCATTGGAGGTGTTTGATGGCATCTATGATCCGGAGCGTCCATTTGTATTAGGGGAATATGGTGGTCTCGGTTTCAATTCATCGGGTCATCGTTGGTATGAGAAAAACACTCAGACCTACAATACTTACACCACTAAGAATGCAATTACAGATGCATACGTAAAACTCGTTGATCAGATTGAGAAGATGGGTAACGGCATCAATAACGATGGAAAGCAGCTTCCCTTCTGCTGGAGTGCGGCTGTATATACTCAGACAACAGATGTTGAGACTGAGGTGAATGGATTGATGACCTACGACCGTGAGGTTAACAAGTTTGATGAAAATAAGATACGTGAGGCTGCTCTTCGTCTGAGAAAACTATATGGCAACGATCCTACAGATCGGGAGCACACAGATCTTTCGGGAGTTCAGGCCCCTTTCGTAGACGGCACCGGTGATCCGGCAATCTATTTTGATCTGATGGGTATACCCCATAGTTCGCCGGTGCCTGGCATAAACATTGTAAAAGAAGGAAATCAAGTCCGCAAATTGTTAGTTAAATAACCTATCCTTAATTCATATAAAGGCTCCACAAGATGTGGAGCCTTTATATTTTCATTATGACTTACAGAAAAGGCTCGGCAATTAGCCGAGCCTTTTNTGNGTATTAGAATTGATTATTATNATGANATTAGAGNNAATTAATCGGCAATCTTTTTAGTTGGGATTATTCAAATTTCTTGGAGACATTATGGCAAATATTTTGGTTTTTACCGATAAAAGATGTATTTTTGTACTTAATTTTCGGGGACTATTTTTTTAATTNACCCCCCCCCCGATNATATAATGTNCTGATATACAATAAATTACANGGTTGCTTCTTTGTGGTTTGTATTTTAATTAATGAAATAGCAAAAGTTTACTTATAATTATATAGTCTTATTTGACAGTATGATTTCGAAAAGAAGAATGCATAGGCTGCTCTGCGCATTNGTGTTGGGCGTTTCCGGCTTGGCTTCCGCTAACGCTCAGTTTGCCGTTAAGACCAACCTGCTTTACGACGCAACAACGACACCGAATCTTGGTGTGGAAATCGGAGTAGGGAATAAGAACACTCTTCAGTTGTTTTATGGTCTAAACCTGTGGAGTTTTGACGGGTCGAACGATCGGCAACATAAGCTGGAACACTGGATGCTCATGCCTGAATTGCGCTGGTGGACCTGTTCAAAGTTCAACGGTCATTTCGTGGGAGTTCATTTACTCGGCGGACAGTATAACGCTGCTAACATCAATCTCCCCTGGCCCGGATATTTCTTCAGCGGGGAGAATATCGGCAAGAGTGTGCGCGACCATCATCTTGAGGGGAGCTTCATCGGAGGTGGTTTCACCTACGGCTACCAGTGGATTCTTGGCAGACATTGGAATCTTGAGGCCGAGATAGGAGTGGGGTATGCGCATATCTGGTATGATAAGTTCAATTGTGACACTTGCGGACGTAAGATTGGCGACGGACATACCAACTATGCCGGCGTCGACAAACTGGGTCTGTCGCTTATATACATTTTTTAATACTTGCAGCTCATGAAGATACTTTACAAATTTATACTTGGATTAGTACTCTCAACTCAGGTTTCTGCATCGGCATCGGCTCAGACCGTCAGTGCCAACAATGTGCATGTTGACTACACCAATGAGATGTTGACTGTGAGTGCCGACATCGTGCTTGACTCGCTTCGACTGAAATCGAACAATCAGCTTTTCATCACACCCATTGTGAAGGCAGGCGATACAATGACTGTCTCTCTTCCGTCAGTACTGGTCAACGGTCGAAAGATGCACATCAGCTATCAGCGTGGTGTGCTTAACGGATTCAAGACCATTAAGCAGCATGACATAATTCAGGAGGTTGAACGCAAGAATCGCACCCGCCAGCTTGTTCCTTACAGTTCAAGAGTCAAGCTTGCCGGAGCGATCGACCCCCGTTCGGCAGCGGTGGCGTTTGTTTATGACTCATGCGGATGCGGAGCCGACATTGCCAATCGCATCACTCCCTTTGTGCCTCTTTTTGAGAACCCTTATAAGAAGCTCATCCCGGCAATGGTCACACCTCCTGTCACCGACCTCCCGGTGAGTATTCATGAAGGTAAGGCGCGAGTGCAGTTTGAAGTTGACAGAACAGAGTTGCATGCACTTCCCTACGTATGTAAGAACGGACAGCGAATTGACAACCGTGAGCAGCTTGCCGTGATCGACGACTCGGTGAAGTATGC
>JAAVCU010000014.1 GCA_014802175.1 Bacteroides sp. | reverse complement strand
TCAGTCGCAATGCCCGCATTGCTCCTTCTTCAATTTTGAAAAATCACTCCAAAATCTCTCTTTGTGCTAAAATCATTTAAAAGTAAACACACTCTTAAACCAATTTTGTTATGACGGAGTTGAAGTTGAAGAGGGCGTATGATGCCGCGGACAAGGAGGATGGATATAGGGTGTATGTGGATCGGTTGTGGCCGAGGGGGTTGTCGCATGAGACTTTTCATTATGACGCTTGGGAGAAAGAAATAGCCCCGAGTGATGCTTTGCGCCATTGGTTCCATGATAATCAGGATGCCCGGTGGCAGGAGTTTGAGGAGAAGTATAGGGCGGAGTTACTGTCGAATCCTTCTTTGGAGGATTTCGTTAAGTCTTTGGAACTGCACCCACTGGTTACGTTGCTGTATTCTTCGCGCAACGAATCGGAGAACAACGCTATGGTGTTGGCCTCAGTGCTTTCTGAGAAATATCCGGAAAACTTTGCGGTTGCGAAACCGTCAGTTCCGAACTGACGGTTTCGCAACCGCATATTTTATGACGATGAGGGTTACATATCCTTCAGCGACAGGCATGCGAATGATTTTTTGAAGTGAGCGAGATTCTTGTTTACCATGAAGAATGTATCAGATTTTTCAATAAGTAGCTGTTGGTCGTACCTCTCACTATTCCTTTTTACTTCATAGAAACGTATTATTTCTTCCAGATCGTCGGCCGCAATAATGTCAATCTCATTTGTGCCTTTACGATCCCACCAACCGCCAACACGTGTATATTCACCGGTCTCTATGAGTTTCGCTCTGAAATATCGTTCAAGCATGAAACCTGAGAATGTGTTGTAATCTCTGATAATCAGTTCCCTCATTTTTCCGTATGCGCCAACTTCGAGCATGAAGCCATATTTATATATAAACCTAAACCAGAAGGTCAGGAAATTATCTCGGAGTGTATAATTAACATTTTTGTTTGAGGTCTTTTCATATAAAGGTTGGCGTCGGGCAATAATTTCATAGTCATTTTCAAGTCGTGAGAGGTAGCCTGATATTTCTTTGCCTACAATAGATTCAATTTCGGCACGAGTGCAATGTCCGCTTGCGATGGCAGATAAGATAGAAAAATATGTGCCATATTCCTTGCCGAATTCACCTATGAGCATCACTTTCCCTTCATCGATGAATGTTGAGCCTTCCCGGATCATGAGCTCAATCATTCTATCTTTTGTAAACCCTTTGTTGTCTATAAGCAGCTCAACATATTTGGCAACCCCTCCGGTAAAAGAATATAATGCAAGAAGATCCTCATTCTGATAGTCTTTATGGTAATAATCTAAAATTTCCTTAAGCACGGAGGTTTCAAACGGTTGAAGTTTTATCATGCCCGTTTCACGTTGATAGAGAGGCTGTTTGCTATCGCGAAACAGCTTTTTCATCAAGGAATTTATTGAGCCACTGACCACGAGGTTTATTCTTGCATCATTTTTATAAAGATCCCATATTTTCTGCATGTCGCTGAATATGGAGGGATTAACCATCATAAAATCCTGAAATTCATCAATGAAAACTGTAATAGGGGTGTCGCCGGCGGTTTTCATAAGGAATTCGAAAATATCAGCAAACCGAGAAGCCTCACCTAATATAGGTTTGTCAAGAACCCTCTCTATTTCAGCGGAGAATCCTGCACAGAGATCCTTCTCGGCTTTGCGTGATACGAAGAGGTAGACCATAGGCATTGTAATATCGTTGTCTACGTTATCGTCTTCGTAGGCTTTTAGCACCAAAGAAGTCTTGCCGATACGTCTGCGACCTGTCAGCACTGTGAATTGAGCGTTTTCTAAAGAGCTAACGCGNATCTCCTTCAANAGCTTTATTTCCTTTGTTCTATCGAAAAATTTCATAAGATANTATNTATAAGTAAGTTCTAAGTTGGTTACTATATGTTTAATTGGAACTCTTACTTAATTAGATTNCGGTTNCGAAACCGTCAGTTCCGAACTGACGGTTTCGCAACCGCAAAGGTAGTAATAATAATGCAATAAGTAAATAGTNNGGGTAACTATTTTTCGGTCTTTCGGCGGCGGAAGGCGTTGTAGAGGATGTAGAGGAGGCAGAGGAGGAANAGCCCGTAGCCTGCCCAGGTGAGGTATTTGTTATATTCCTCAACTTTGTCGAAGAGCATGTCGGGGGAGACGTGGAGCGANAGCCAGTAGCCGAGTGAGGCGAGGATGGCATTCCANACAAGTGCTCCCAAGGCTGTGAAGAGTGCGAATTGCGCTACGTTCATTTTNGANATGCCGGCGGGGATGGAGATNAGCTGACGAATGGCGGGAATGAGCCGGCCTATAAAGGTGGAGATGGCACCATGTTTGTCGAAGTATTGNTCGGCTTTGTCTACCTTGGCNCGGTCGATNAGGCAGGCGTGNCCGAGGCGGCTGTCGGCGAATTTATAGACTATGGGGCGTCCGATCCAGAGGGCNAGGTAATAGTTGATGAAGGCGCCGGCGAGCGCGCCTAATGTNGCTACNGCTACCACACCGAAGATGTTCATGTCGCTGCCGACACCGGTGTTGGTGCAGGCAAGATAGGCGGCGGGAGGAACTATTACTTCGGAGGGGAATGGGATGAAGCTGCTTTCGATTGTCATGAAGATGAACACGAAGAGATAGCTTGCGTGGTTCACAAACCATTGAAAAAACTCGCTTGCGTCGAAGATTGATAGAAGCAACATTGANTAGTTAATGAATTAATAATTAATGATTTTTGATTTTNNGATTGGAGGCGCTGNTGNCACAATGGACGGAGGGAGATGCACTCACTGCGTTCGCGCCACAATCGAAGCCGGAAATTATCTTATTTTTAAGCCCTAACCCCTCCTAAAGCCCAAACTCTAACTTCTAAAGCTAAAAGCCTAAAGCTAAAACTCTAACTTCTAAAGCCTAAAGCCNAAACTCTAACTTCTAATGCCTAAAGCCTAACGCCTAATGCCTAAAACCTAACGCCTAACGCCTAATCAGATCAGGTTGAGGTGGCGGAAGAGGCGGGCGTAGTAGTCGGCTTTGCGCTCAAGGGGGAGAGGATAGGCGCGGCTGGTGGAGGGCATGCGCCAGATTTCGAGATGATGGGCGGGGGCTGTTACCATCTCACCCATTTTAGGGGCTTCTGTGCCTGTGAGGTCCGCGACAATTCCGGCTGCTTTTTCACCGGTGGTGGCTACCGAATGGCAATCGGGCATTTGGCTTAGAAGATCGAAGAGGGGAACCGCTTCCACAACGTCAAGAAATTTATCGCTGGCATTTCCTTTTAGTCGGCGGGCTTTACGCACAGTGTCGTTGAGAGCAATGTGCTTTTCGGTCATCAGAGCTTTTATCTTTTCAAGGTCATAGTTCTTGCTTCCAGTGGTAAGAAGGGCATCTTTGTCGCCAAGAAAGAGCAACCCGCAGATCTTCCAGAAGTCGTTGGTGCGGTTTGGGTAATAAAAATCCATGCTCCATCTTTTAGCCTGAGGGGGAAAGGTTCCCATGATAAGAACCTTTGCTCCCTCGGGTATGAACGGAGGCCACGGATGTGATTCTATTTCCAATTCCTGATTACTCATTGTTGGTTTCTTGTATGGTTGAATCGGAGTTCATTGCGTTGAAGATGTTCCCGGCAAATTCCTTTATCTGCGCGGGGGTGTTTTCTCCTGCCGATTGCTTTATGATCAGTGAGGCGGTGACAGGAAGTTTCATACGCTCGCAAAACTCCACGAGTTTTGTTGTGACCACACCTGAAGCCCAAGTGTAGTTGCCGAATGTGCCGATCACCTTATTTTTGATCTCGCGGGTTTCCATCGCATTCATGAATGTCTCTACCGGTGGGAAGAGGCGCATGGAATATGTGGCGGAGCCTACGATAAGTGTNCTGTAACGGAATGCNTCGGTGATCATGTCGCTCATTTCGGAATGCGANGCGTTGTGGATTATAATCTTCTTNACACCCTTGGCCGCCAATTCCGAAGCAATCATCTCGGCGATCTCGGCGGTGTTGCCATACATAGAGCCGTAAACGATAACCACGCCCGGTTCGCTCTTGTAGGCAGCCAGNCGTGAATAGATCTCCACAACCTCGGCGATATGATCATGCCATACCGGACCATGGGTNGAGCAGATGTATGAGATCTTGACTGCTGCGAGTTTGGCAAGAGCTTTTTCAACGAATCTGCCATATTTGCCGACTATATTGGAATAGTAACGGTACATCTCGCGAATATAAATCTCANTGTCCATATCGCGATCGATGATAGCGCCGTTGAGTGCTCCGAATGTGCCGAANGCATCGCCGGAAAATAANACCTCTGCATCAGGAACATACGTNACCATGGTTTCGGGCCAGTGCACCATCGGTGTGAGGTAAAAAGTCAGCTCTCTGCCNCCTAAGTCGAGTGTGTCGCCATCTTTGATTTCATGGAAGCGTTCGGGGTCCTCGATATGATAGAATCCGCGGATCATNTCGATAGTCTTGGCATTACCCACGATCTTGATGCCGGGGTATGCGCGTACTATTTCCGGGATAGCACCTGAGTGGTCAGGTTCCATGTGGTTGACCACGAGGTAGTCGATCTGACGCTCTCCGGCAATGTTTTCTATATTATTGAAAAATTCACGGACCTCGGTTATGCTCACGCAGTCGATCAAGGCNATTTTCTCCGCGCCTGTCACGATATATGAGTTGTAACTAACGCCATAGGGGAGAGGCCATAGGGCTTCAAATTTGTGTTTGACCCTGTCGTTGACACCTACATAGTGGATACCTTTTACAATTTCCTGAATATTCATAATAGTTTTAGTCTATTTATTCTGCAAAATTAGTGAATAAATTGTAATTTTGTTTTCTCAAACAAAATTAGTTTAAACAACTTCTTTTGGAGTCTTTATATTATAACAATGAAAACAACAATAATTACTATCATTCTTCTGATTATTTCGAATGTATTCATGACTTTTGCGTGGTATGGGCATCTGAAACTCAACAGCTCGGGAATATCGAAGAACTGGCCTNTGTTTCTGGTGATATTGGTGTCGTGGGGAATTGCATTCTTTGAGTATTGCGTCATGATTCCTGCGAACAGAATCGGATTCAAGGATAATGGCGGACCGTTTACATTGTTTCAGCTTAAGATTTTGCAGGAGGTGATAACCCTGACCGTGTTTACTATTATTGCTATGCTATGCTTTCAAGGACAGAAGTTTCAGTGGAATCATGCNGCCTCCTATCTCTGCCTTGTAGCAGCAGTAGTTTTTGCNTTNCTTCCATCGAAATAAATTGTATGTATATGGANTTAAATAATGATAAACAACAACTCACTCCTCACCACTCACTACTCACTAATATGGTTGCTCCGGTGCAGGGGCATACGGATGCTGCGTGGCGGCATTTTCATAAGGAGGTGTATGGTGGAGAGCATCTGTATTATACCCCTTTCATAAGGTTGGAACGGGGGGAGTTCCGCAAACATGATTTGAAGGATTTCACTTCGGAACTAAATGCAAATCATCATGTTGTTGCGCAGGTAATATTCCGCAATATGGAGGAGTTGCGACCCTTGATCGAGGGATTGGTCGCTCAAGGGGCAACGGAGATCGACCTGAATACCGGCTGTCCGTTTCCATTGCAGACTGCAAAGGGGAGAGGTGCGGGATTCATCGCGAATGTGGAGGAATATGGCAAGATTCCGGCCTTGTTGAAGGAGTTTCCGGATGTGAAATTCTCATTGAAGATGCGTCTCGGTTTTGCTGATCCCGATGAATGGAAGGGTGTGATCGGGGCTATAAACGACATCCCTTTGACGCACGTAACGTTGCATCCCCGCGTTGCCAAGCAGCAGTATGGTGGAGAACTCTATCTTGATAAATTCGCGGAGTTTCAGAAAGCATGCAAGCATCCTGTGATTTTTAATGGTGAAATCAAGACACCCGAGGATATCACTAAGGTGTTCGGTGAGTTTCCGGAGATAGGGGGTGTGATGACAGCGCGTGGCATACTGGGCAGACCGTCGTTGCTTGCAGAATATGAATCCGGCAGGGAATGGAGACGTGAGGAGCGGGTGGAAACGATGCTCAAGTTTCACCGCATGCTACTGAACTATTATGAATCAACACTTTGCGGCGATTCGCAGATATTGTCAAAAATCAAACCCTTTTGGGAATATGCCGAAGAGGAGATTGGCCGCAAGGCATGGAAAGCAATAAAGAAGGCATCAAATATCGCTAAATATCATTCAGCGGTAGCAATGATAGATGTTTAAAAAACATAAATCGAGCCAAATTGTTTGTGATTTTGATAAAATGTTTTAAATTTGCATAAATTCTATCCATTCTCAGAACTTAATGGATGAACTGTAAAATTAATAACAAACTTTAAAATTAGAGATTATGACATTCGGACAATCAATCAGCACATGCTTCAAAAAGTATTGTTGCTTTACAGGTCGCGCATCGCGCAGCGAGTATTGGTGGTGGGTTCTTTTCACCGCGATCCTTGGTTTCCTTTTTGCTATACCCTACGGTATTACAGCAGCGAAGGCAGTGACAGAGGGAACCGAGCCCGGTTTGCCTGTGATTTCTTATATCTTGTATTTGGTGCTTCTGCTTCCCAGCTTGGGAGTACTGTTCCGTCGTCTGCATGATACAGGTCGCAGCGGTTGGTGGTGGTTGATCAGCTTCATTCCGGTAGTCGGCTCCATCGTGATCCTCGTATTCACGCTTCAGCCTTCTCAGCCCTTTGAGAACCAGTATGGCTATATGCCTGAGTAATTGCAGCGTAATTTAGACCACTTAAATATACAAAGGCTTCGATTTCCGGATCGAAGCCTTTGTTATTTATAGAGCTTTTTATATTTATAGAGTCTTGAGGGAATTGATTGCGGCGGCGGGATCCGTAGCCTTGAAGACATAGCTCCCGGCAACGAGAATATCTGCACCGGCTTCAGCAAGAGCCTTACCGGTAGAAGCGTTTACTCCGCCATCTACCTGTATCATAGCCTTAGAACCGGAGCGTATGATCAGTTCCTTTAATTTGCGAACTTTCTCGAGCGTGTGCGGAATAAATGATTGTCCGCCGAATCCCGGCTCCACCGACATCAGAAGTACCATGTCGAGGTCAGCGATAATATCCTCCAAGGTCGACACGGGCGTGGCGGGATTCAATGTGACACCTGCTTTCATGCCAGCCTCATGGATATGGCAGACAGTGCTGTAAAGATGCAGGCAGGCCTCCTGATGAATATTCATCATATACGCACCGAGATCGCGCACCTGAGAGATCCATTTTTCCGGTTCCACGATCATCAGATGCACATCAAGTGGTTTACGGCAAATCTTGGCAACGGAATCGAGCACCGGAAAGCCAAAAGAGATGTTCGGAACAAACACGCCATCCATCACATCAAGATGTAGCATATCAGCTTCCGAACGGTTTATCATATCTATGTCTTTGCTGAGATTTGTGAAATCCGCAGCCAATAATGACGGAGAAACGAGCATCTTTGTAATTAATGATTAATAATTAATAATTAATAATTTAGGAGACGGTATCTCCTCATAGTGTCTATTCACTACTCTCTACTCTCTACTCTCTATTCACTACTCTCTACTCACTACTCCCTCCTCACTACTCTCTCTCCTCGCCGATGATTTTCAGGAATTCATCTTCGGAGAGCAGGGGGATTCCAAGCTGATTGCATTTCTCGAGTTTTGAGGGTCCCATATTCTCACCGGCGAGCACGAATGATGTCTTCTTCGAGATGCTTCCGGCATTTTTACCACCTTCGCGCATGATAATTTCCTTATATTCATCGCGACTATGATGTTGGAAGGTGCCGGAGATGACGATGGTCTTACCTTCAAGAGTATTACCCGAAGGGGCGAGCTTCTCTTCATCCACCTTCATCTGCACGCCAGCCAGAGTCAATTTCTCTATATTCTCTATATTCACCGGCTCGCGCAAGAAATCGTAGATGTTTTGTGCTATAATCGGACCGATATCGGGTATGGCACTGAGTTGTTCGAGTTCCATATTGCGAAGATTATCCATACTGACCACGGCTCGCGCAAGACGTTTTGCTGTGGTCTCACCTACGTTCGGAATCGACAAAGCGTAAAGCACACGCTCGAAAGGCACAGACTTAGAGTCTTCGATACCCTTGATTATGCGTCGGGCGCTCTTATCACCCATCCTGGCGAGCCCCGCCAGCTTATCTTCCGTAAGGTCGTAGATCTGTCCGATTTTCTCAACAAGACCGCAACTGTAAAGCAGCTCGGCAGTTTCCTCGCCGATGCCATCAATATTCATCATGCGGCGCGCGCAGAAATGCTCAATACGTCCCGTGATCTGCGGACGGCATCCATATTTGTTCGGACACACCCAAGCTGCCACACCGAAAATGCGTTGAAGCGGTGTGCCGCACACGGGACACTCCTTAACAAAAGTGATTTTCTGTGCACCTTCCGGACGCAGGGACTTATCCACACCCGTAATCTGCGGTATGATCTCGCCCGCCTTCTCCACATAGAGACTGTCGCCCTCATGAATGTCGAGTTCCTGAACAATATCGTCATTATGAAGCGACGCGCGTTTGACTACAGTGCCGGAAAGGAGCACCGGCTCAAGATTCGCCACAGGAGTCACTATCCCCATACGACCGGTCTCAAACGAAACAAAGCGCAGGGGAGTGCAGGCTCTTTCCGGATTAAACTTGAACGCTACAGCCCACCGGGGCGATTTGGCGGTATATCCCAAGTTCAGTTGCTGGCGAAGTGAATTCACTTTGAACACAAGACCATCGGTAGCCACCGGCAATTCCTTGCGATGTTCATCCCAATAGGCAATATATTGATCAACCTCTTCGAGGGTATGNAGCTTGGTCATGGCCTTGGANACTTTGAAGCCCCAGTGCTCAGCCTCAAGCATATTGTCGTAATGGTTGTCGGAAGGGAGATTGTCGCTCAGCAGGTAATAGAATCGCGCGTCGAGATGACGGCGCGCAACCTCTCGCGGATCCTGCATTTTCAGAGTGCCCGAAGCTGCGTTGCGTGGATTAGCGAACAGAGGNTCCTCGTTGTAAGCACGCTCCGCATTCAATTTTTCGAACACCTCCCACGGCATNAGTATCTCNCCACGGATCTCGAACTCCTCNGGCCAGTCNCCCGGAAGCANCTGAAGGGGGATGCTACGGATNGTGCGCACATTAGCGGTCACGTCATCGCCCTGAGTTCCGTCGCCGCGNGTTACGGCGCGTACGAGCTGACCATTGCGGTANGTAAGCGAGATCGAAGTGCCGTCAAATTTCATTTCACCTACAATGCTGAACTCTTCACCATCGAGGGNTTTTCTGACGCGCTCGAACCANTCGTCGACNTCGCCTATAGAGTATGTATTGGAAAGAGACATCATGGGACGNGCATGAACCACATGCTCAAAACCCTTGGTCAGATCCGAGCCGACACGCTGNGTAGGGGAGTTCGGGTCGGCAAACTCCGGGTGNTCCTTCTCCAACGACTCAAGTTCCTTCAGGAGCATATCNAACTCCTTGTCGGAGATTTCTGGAGAGTTCAGCACATAGTAGTTGTGGTTATGCTTGTTGATCTCTGACCGCAGACGGTCGATGTTCTCTTTAATATCCATTTTTATATTAATTCGCTAAGAAATTAATAATTAATAATTAATGATTAATAATTGANCTGCTCGGCATATTAATTATTTATGTNCATTTAACTACTAACTACTAATTACTAATTACTAATTAATGAAGCTGTATNTCACGTTCCACAGAAACAGAGCCTGCGGAGGCATGGATGTTCCCGCCGAGCAGCGGTCGCGTGCTTCNATAATCTTCCTGAAGCCGTCGATGTTGAGCTTACCTCTGCCGACGTCCACCAATGTGCCAACAACAGCCCGCACCATATTACGCAGAAACCTGTCGGCACGAATAGTAAACACGATGCCGTCTACTCCGTATGGATTGTCCCATTTCTCCCAAGCAGCATGGCGCAGATCGCATATATTGGTTTTTGCGTCGGAGTGAAGTTTGGCGAAGGAGGTGAAATCNCTGACTTCCGTCAGCAACCGCGCTGCCTCATTCATAGCCTCAACATCCAGNCGCGTGGGTGAATGCCAGGAGAAGGATGACAGAAAGGGTGACTTTTCGAAAGTCACGAAATATTTGTATTCCCTTTCGGTNGCATCAAATCNGGCGTGAGCCTCAGCCGGAACCTCGATGATNTCCTCTATCGCGATATCCGGTCCGCAAAGGCGATTCATGGAGAGAAGGAAACGACGTTTATCTTCAATCGGNTCTGAATCGAAATGTGCATACATAACCCGNGCGTTAACACCGGTNTCGGTGCGTCCTGCACCCAAAACCGGCGTTTTGCATCGGCGGATTGTGGACAGAGCCTCCTCNATGACCTGCTGCACNCTCACCGCATTCGGTTGCGANTGCCAGCCATGGAANGGCGCTCCATTATATGCCAACTTCAGAAAATAACGCATATCAATCTCTTTCGAGGTACGTGATTCCGTAGAGTCCCGAACGATATATATTCAGGAACTGGCGCCCCTCTTCCGGTGTGATCACTCCCTTCTTCATCGAGGCGGTGACCCACGCTTCAAGGTTGCGCACAAGTTTCTTCGGATTATATTCCACGTAATCCAGCACATCAGCCACGGCCTCACCATCGATGATCTGCTCAATCTCATAACCATCTTTTGTAAGGGAGATATGAACGGCATTCGTGTCGCCGAACAGGTTATGAAGGTCACCTAAAATTTCCTGATAAGCTCCAACCAGGAACACACCGAGATAGTATGGTTCGTTACCTTTCAGCTCATGCACCGGGAGGGAATAGGCTGTGCCCTGCGGGGAGACGAAGTGGGAAATCTTGCCGTCGGAATCGCAGGTAACGTCCTGGATGGTGCAATCGTGAGTAGGCTTCTCATCAAGACGAGTGATAGGCATCACCGGGAACATCTGATCAATCGCCCACGAATCGGGGAGAGACTGGAAGAGTGAGAAGTTGCAGAAATATTTCTCGGGCAACATTCTCGCCACCTTGCGGAGTTCTTCCGGTGGATGCTTCATGGAGCGTGTCATATCGCGGACATCGCGAGCCACAGACCAGAACAGCTTCTCGATGCGGGCGCGCGAACGGAGCGANAGCAAGCCGAGGCTGAAGCGCTCCAGCGCTTCCTCGCGGATCTGGAGAGCATCGTGCCAGTCCTCAAACACACTTTTAGGATCGATCTTATCCCAGATGTTATAAAGCTCNTTGGCAAGTTCATGCTCGTCGTCCTCCAGCACCTCATTATCGTTCCAGATCGGGAGCTGAGCGGTTTCGAGCACCTGGATTATAAGCACCGAGTGGTGGGCGGTAAGCGAGCGTCCGCTTTCTGTGATGATATTCGGCTGCGGAAGGTCGTTTTTCACACAAGCATCAACCAGCGCCGACACAGAGTCGTTGACATANTCCTGGATGGAATAATTCATGGAGCTTTCGCCCGATGCGGAGCGCGTGCCGTCATAGTCAACNCCCAAGCCGCCACCGATATCCACGAATTCGATATTGAATCCGAGTTTGGAAAGCTGCACGTAGAACTGCATAGCCTCGCGNAGGGCGTTCTTGATGCGGCGTATCTTGGTGATCTGGCTGCCGATGTGGAAATGAATAAGTTTCAGGCACTCCGTCATCTTNTTCTTTTCAAGGAATGAAAGGGCATCGAGCAATTCCGAAGAGTTAAGACCGAACTTGCTGACATCTCCACCCGATTCCTCCCANTTTCCTGAACCCGAGGAGGTAAGCTTGATACGAATGCCGAGGTTCGGTGAAATATTCAGACGTTTGGCAACCTTGGCTATGAGCTTGAGCTCGTTGAGCTTCTCAACAACCAGATAAATGCGACGCCCCATCTTCTGTGCCAACAGAGCCAACTCTACATAATTCTCATCTTTGTAGCCATTGCAGATGATGAGTGAATTTTCGTGAGTGTTAACGGCGAGCACGGCGTGAAGCTCAGGTTTCGAGCCGGCTTCCAGACCGATGTTGTATTTATTGCCATGGCTCACGATCTCCTCCACNACCGGACGCATCTGGTTAACCTTGATAGGGTAGACTATGAAGTTCTTGCTTTGGTAGTNATATTCCTTAGCTGCTTTTTTGAAGCAGTTTGAGATTTTTCGGATTCTATCGTCAAGGATATCGGGGAAACGCAACAGCAGGGGCGCGTCAATATCGCGCAACTGCAAGGTGTCCATCACATCCTTAAGGTCAATCGAGGGNCCTCCCTCCTTGGGAGTTACCTGNATGTGACCTTTGTCGTTTATTGAAAAGTATTTAAGACCCCATCCGGGAACATTATATGTCTCCGCGGAATCTTCGATACGCCATTTCCTCATTTTCAGTTTTCAGTTATCAGTTGTCAGATATCAGTTATCAGTTTTTTCAGGATTCCTGTTTGCGGCCGAGGAGTTCGAGCCTTTCCACTATGATCTCGGTTTTGCGACGGTGAATTTTCATCCTGTCTTCATACTCCCGTGTCCGCAATTTCCCTTCCACATAGAGACGTGTCCCTTTGCGGATATATCGTTCGGCAATCTCAGCATTCTTTCCACCCATCACCAGGGAATGCCATTCGGTCACTTCCGTGTCGGAGTTTGCATAGCGGTCGTTGGTGGCAAGCGAAACGAAAGCGATTGCCCTGTCTTTTTCCGGATATCGGATCTCCGGATCCGCTCCGACGTATCCCAACAGAATTACTTTATTTACCGACATGATATGCAGAAGCTTTAAGTGCCAGACCTGTTTTTTCGTGCAACCCGAACAGCAGGTTCATGATGTGAACCGCTTCACCCGCTCCTCCGCGCATCCTCGGATCCGCCACCACTTCGAGCAGAAGTGTGGAGTCGTCGGGTTTGCTGTAGGTGATCACGCATTTGTTAGTGCCCATAACTTCATTTTCAGCAGCGCTGGAGATGATGGGATAAGCGAAGTTGTGGTCGTCATACATATTGTAGACATCCTGAATCTGTTCCAGCGAAACAGGACACGCCAAGGTAATCGCACCTCTCATTTTACGCTCGTCGCCTGAATCATTTGTAGCAATGGAAACTTTGCCGTTGAAACTGAGTTGCGTTTCAGAGAGTGTTTGATTGATTTCGGACTCAGCTTTTGATATGTTGTTCAGGAGATCAGCCGGGGCAGAGATTTCGATTTTCAGTGTGTCGTTAAGGAGCATATTCACCGCAAGAGGATACAGGGCAGTGAGCACAGCCGACGCTGCGGGTGATGGAACGCGTGCAGCAACCGCACCGCGCACCAGCATCTTGCGGTTGATCTCCGGTAAGCCGTAAACCACTCCGAGGCGATCATAATCAAGGTTGTCGATGCCATCAATAATGATTGTCCTGAGATCGGGGCGTGCAAGTTGCAATGCAGAAAATTCGGCTGCGGTCATTGAATTGCCGCAGATGAACACCACGTTGCAGTCCGGAGTCATCGAGAGCGGTCCGGAGAAGTTCATCTTTTCTTCGCCTATGAGTCCATGATGAACGGAAGATGCCGCCACACCCTCTTTGCCCGGAGCAGAGAGGGTGGTGATTATCACCTCCGGATGGTTCACCAGAATTCTGAGTAATTCACCTGCCTGCGGAGAGTCGGCGCCGGTGATTGCTACTTTTATCATAAGTAAGTTTTTTATCTTGAGTAAGTGTTCAAAATTAATTTATACTATATCGTTTAATTTTGAATACTTACTTATAATTTATAGGAAGGTGCTTGCTGATCGAGGGGAAGGATGCGGGAGAAAACTTCTCTGGCGCACTCGTGAGTCACGTCTTCACGAAGTATTGCGAATATTGTGTCTGATCCCGGGATCGTGCCCAATATCTCGGGGGCGTTGCTCATGTCGATATCGTAAGCCAAGCCTGATGCGTATCCGTTTCGTGTCTTGATCACGGCAATGTTGCGTGAGAAAGTCAGCGAAATGAAACCGCTCTGGAAATTTGCGTCGCGGGGTAGTTTACCCTTTGTGAGCAATTTATCTTTCAGCGAATCGCTGTCGGGCAGGATATACATATAGCCTCCTCTGTTGGTCGGAACTTTGGTGGTGCGCAACATCTTGAGGTCGCGTGAAAGTGTGGCTTGAGTAACATGGAAGCCCGCTTTTTCAAGTAATGCAGACAGCTCCTCCTGACTCCCGATGCACTGGTGCTTGATCAGGTCAACCACCATCTCGATTCTGGCTTTACGATTTTTCATGTGCTAATCAGTCATAATTTT
Source organism: Bacteroides sp. (assembly GCA_014802175.1). GTDB lineage: Bacteria > Bacteroidota > Bacteroidia > Bacteroidales > Muribaculaceae > Lepagella. Next base: position 5,691 of record JAAVCU010000014.1, on the reverse strand, counting down.
TCTTAAGTAAGTTTTCGAAATATTATTAGATTGTATTTTTTCAGACTTACTTAACAGCACAAAATTAATAAAAATATTCAATAAAACTCATAATAATTGAATAAATTATGTATTGAAGTTGTTTAAACAACTTCATTTGCGTCCGTATCCTCTTCCTGCTCAAGGGCGTCAAGTTCCGCTTTAAGTCGTGCCGCCTCTTCGTAATTCTCGTTCTCGGCGGCTTTCTGCATCAGTTCGCGGAGTTCCTCGGCAGTTCGCGGAGCAGGTTTCTGTTTTCTGGGAGATGCTGCGAAATCCGGTCGGCCGGTGCGTTGACGTGACTGTTTCTCTTCAGTTTCCTTCTCTTCGGGGCAGAATCCTGCCTCTTCAAGCACCTCGGCGGAGGTATAGATCGGGGCATCTGCACGGATAGCGAGTGCGATGGCATCCGACGATCTGGAATCGACAGTGTGAATCGTGGTTCCATCCGTAAAGATCAGATCGGCGGCAAACACCCCCGAGGGGAGACGTCTGATCTCGATCTCCTGAAGCCGTATGCCAAACTCCTGCATGAAATTGATCATCATGTCGTGGGTAAGGGGGCGGGGTGTAACCACATCCTGCAATTTGCATTCAATTGCTTGCGCCTCCGGATAGCCGATGATGATGGGAATCCGGCGCTGTCCGCCAACCTCCTTCAGTATCACGGCGTAGACGCCCGATTCTATCTGATTGTAAGTGATTCCTACTAATTCTAATTTATATCTTTCCATGGTCTTTCTTTTTTCTTGACGGTGTCGAGATCATTCCGGATCCGAGACAAAGTTTACGATCGGGTGAATAAATAATGGCAAACTGTCCGGGAGCGATTCCCTGGATATCGCGATCTGATTTCACCGTGTATGATCCGTCGGTGTTCCGCAAGATCTCACCATCGAAAAATTCGGGAGAATGGCGAGTCTTGAAAGCTATTCTGATTGCATTCTCCTCGGTGTGGAACGGGTTCTCGGTGATCCAGTGCATCTCCTCCAATGAGATCTCTCTGCCGTATTGTTTGTCGGTGTTGAAACCGTTCGATACATATATAACGTTGTCGCGGACATTTTTTCTCACCACATACCAGGGTCCACCGCTTAGGCCGAGTCCTTTCCTCTGACCTATAGTGTAAAACCAGAAGCCTTTGTGGGTGCCTATTTTCTTTCCGGTCTCGATCTCGATTACGGCGCCGGGGCGTGTGCCGAGATGACGCTCTATGAAGTCGGAGTAGTCGATTTTCCCGAGGAAGCAGATTCCTTGTGAATCCTTACGCGCGGCGTTGGGAAGTTTTGCCTCCACGGCGCGCTTACGCACTTCGGATTTGGGCAGATTCCCGAGAGGGAACATCAGGTGACTTAACTGTTCGTAGGAGATCTGCGCAAGGAAATCTGTCTGATCCTTGACGGGATCGTTGGCAGTGGCAAGATATAGCTTGCCGTCGCGTTCCGCAATAGATGCGTAGTGCCCTGTGGCGGTTTTGTCGAAATCCTTCCCCCAGCGCTCCTCGAAGAATCCGAATTTGATGAGCTTGTTGCACATCATGTCGGGATGCGGGGTGAGACCCTTCTTTACGGTTTCAAGGGTGTAAGCCATCACGTGATCCCAATACTCTTCGTGGAGCGACACTACCTGAAGCGGCAGGTTATATTTCCTTGCGATGAGTGTACACATCTCGATATCCTCATCGGCTGAGCAATCGCCCTCGCCGTTATCCATCCCGATCCGGATGTAAAAGAGATGAAGGTCATGACCCTCTTTATAAAGAGTGTCGACAACGACCGCGCTGTCAACACCTCCTGATACCAATACTGCAATTTTCATACTTCCTCAAGTTCTGATTCGCTATGATCGTGAGAGTGAATAAAATATAGGGAGAGGAAATAATCTACCGAGATCTTGCCCGGACCAACGAGCATGATGAAGAAATATATGCCGAGGAACATTATCGGCACATATCCTTGGTGCGCCCAGCTCAGCATATAAGGAGCTTCCTTTATCAAGTCGTGCAGGATGTAATACTCCGCCACGATCATGGCAATGAACGGTGGCACGGTCATGATGCGTGTCATGAATCCGCACATTATGAAGAAGGAGCAGATAATCTCGATGCAGATCATCACAGTGAGTCCGGCTGTGGAGCTGAGTCCGCATATCTCGGGGAAAACGGACGCCGCTGCGTCAAAATTGTAACACTGCTTTATACCGAATTGCATAAGCATAATGCCTACGAACAGACGCAGAAACAGGCGCCCCATATTGGTGTAGGAATATCCGGTTGTGCAGATATAGATCTTTTTAAACGCGTTCATCATAATTGTAATGTTCAAATATGTGATTATTTGCTAAAGTAAGTTCTAATTTTTTTTCTCACTTACTTGATTGATTAGCCTCTTCCTGGAATGCGAGCCGTTTAGCTTCGTCGATAGAGAGGTTTTTCCCAACGATTGTGCCATCTTTGCCGATAACGAAAAACGACGGAGTGGTTCGAATGTCGAGGATATCGCTAACACTGTCGGACGCTCCGACTACCCATTTAGAGGGATAGTCGCTAAGCTGAGTCTGCCATCCTTCAACCGGGTCGGGAATGATGAACATCACGTTTACAAGACCGCGGTCCACAAGTGATGTAAATTTCATGTCGGTCTCCATCTTCAGTTTTGCATGGCGGCAATCGTCGCAGTCCGGATCACCGAATTCAATGATTGTGAAAACGCCGATCGGTTGAAATTTACCGGGGTTGCCGGTGGGTGTGGTGAAATCGAACGATGGAGCCACAGCGCCTGTGAGTGAATTCTTTATCTGCTGCAATTGACGGCGATAACGGATCTTGCGGGAATCGGGCACCTTCTTGTTCTTCATGAAAGACTCAAGAAGTTTTACATAAACTTCATCGATCCAGACGTTTGCGCGCTGACTGTAGAGATTCTCTTCGGCGGCCTTCATAAACTGGATGTGGCGCGTGGGGTTTTTCAGCAGCAGGGCATTGAGCTTGTCAATGGATTTGTCGACTTCGGTTTTGTCAGCCCATTGCATAGGTAGGGAGTAGACTTTGAACGCATCGTTCACGGCAGCCTGATTCAACGCATTCTTACCCTTGAAATCCATCGGTTCCCAGAAATGCTGCATCACCCAATTGCATTTGTCGGAGAGGTTGGTGAGCTCTTCCGGGGCAACAGGATATTCAAACAAAGGATCAACATAAACCACCTCGGCTTTCATNGAGCAGANTCCGCAGAAAGCCATCACTAAACTTACAATTAAATATTTCAAATTCTTTCTAATCATGGATATAGGTTGTTNAAANATTGGATTGCAGGCNTGAAAATATNGTCAGAGCCTACCATCCCTATCCTTATAACGTAAAAGTTCTGTATTAATTATTAAATTGACTATTCCGACAACTACCCAAAGTTTTCTTAGACTATAATTTATTGACACAGAGGTACAGAGGTGCAGAGAAATGCCGCAAATTTAAAGGCGCAGAGGATCACTTAGTGATCAATTGAGGCACAGAGCCATTCGGTGACAAATCTCTGTGTCTCTGAAGAATTGCTGGCAATTCCTCAGTGCCATATCCTTTATTATCAACACATTGTTATCCATGCTCTGAACCTCCGTGACTCTGTGTTTATATTTTGCGACAATGTTATCTTTATAGTAATTTGGGGAATTTTTAGGATAATCAATTTATTAATTAAGTGGTGAGGCGGTTTATTTCAGAAACTATTCGTCGATATAAGGACGGATGTGGTTGGTCCAGGCGCGGTATCCTTCACCGGTAAGATGAAGTCCGTCGTTGGTATAGTTTCGTTTGAGCTTTCCTTTGCCGTCGGAAAGGGCGGGCCAGAGGTCGATGTATGTGACAGAATTGTCGGACGCTATCTTCCGGATACGGTTGTTAAATTCAACTACTGTATTCTCTTTCCCTTTGAGTCCCTTATAAACGCCAAAATCATTGTTGATCGGCATGATGCTCTGAACATAAAGCTTGGTATCAGGCGATTTTTCCTTAATCGCTTTCACGAGATTCTCGTAGCGCTCAGCCAATTTGTCGACTGTCAGACCGTGCGAAACATCGTTGATGCCGATAAGGAGGAAAATTTTGCGGGGCTTGCCGTTGGTTACCTGATCAAGTCGTTTCATGACTCCGGGGATTGCGTCGGATCTGATTCCTCGGTTCTTGACATCGTCGCGCGAGAAAAGTTCCTCGAAATTACCCCCGTCGGTGATGGAATTTCCAAGGAATATTATATCGTTCTGCGTAACGGGAAGCTGGTTGAAAAGTGATACACGCTGTTCCCAATATTTGTCGGCATCGGCAGCGAATGCCGCTGCTGCAATGAGACAAGCTGTAAATATTGATCTTAGGGTCATAAGCGGTTAATAATTAATTATTGGACTCTTGATACTTGTGAAATTCGATGAGACCTTCCATCGGCGATTTAATGATTTTCCCTGCGCTGAGGTTCATATCTGCGATGACTTCGAAAAGGATATCCTTGAAATGTATAGCTATCGAACCGATAAAAGAAATCGGAAGGTTCTCTATATCCGGATATTGAAGAAGATTTCTGCGAATGAAACGCGAGAATTCCTGACTAACGAGATTCCGTAAATATTCTTCAGAGATATGATGTGCGATGAATGGAGCGAGCGACGCCAGGAATCTGTTTGCTGCCGGTTCGCGATATACCTTGCGTATCACGTCCTCTTTGGTAAGCCCGGTCTCTGTAAGAAAATCGGAGGTGACACCTGTCGGAGTCAATCCTTTGAAGATATCGCTGACTAGTCTTTTGCCGAGGGCGGCTCCGCCTCCTTCGTCGCCTAAAATGTATCCGAGTGGGGGAGTGTTGGCAATGATTGCATTGCCATCGTAGAGAGCGGAATTTGAGCCGGTGCCTAAAATACACGCCACGCCAGGTGAGTCTTTGAGCAAAGCGCGGCAAGCACCAAGCATATCGGATGCTGCTTCAACGTGGGTTGCACCCCACACTGTGGCCAGAGCATCCGCAACCTCGTTGCACAGGTTTGGCGATGCGCAACCGGCGCCGTAGTAGAAAACCGCGGCTGGTTTCGATTCCTGATTCAGCGTTTCGCGGGCTGTCAGGAAACAGTCGTGGATCTCCTGCACCGAGGCTATGGCGATATTGATGCCGGGAGAGGTAATGTTGCAGATCACCTCGCCCGTTGACGAGATGATGCACCAGTCGATCTTGGTCGAACCGGCATCAACTATCAGTATATTTCCGAATGATGACGTTTCCATATTTTATGATGCAAAATTACGAAAACAGAGCGATATATCCAAAGAGGATATATCGCTCAATGAGTGACGTATTACTTTTTTCGCAGAAAAATGAATATGAGAACTCCGGCGATATAAGCGCGATAATGTGAAAAGACAACAAAAGCCGCCCTAATTGGAGCGGCTATAAAAGACTAAACCCCGAGGTTTGTCCGAAGACAGGGACACTCGGGGGATTCCGTTGCAAAGTTAGGAATATATTCGTAAATTTGCAAATCGAAATAAGTTAAAAATTACGAAGTGAAATATTCCGAGTATGAAAAGGCGTTTTCTCCAGCTCGCCTGAACAAATATTTAGTTGCGTGCGGTGGCAATACAGCCAAAGCACTTACATTGTATAGGCATAACGTAAAGTTGTGCCAAAAGTTTTA
>JAAVCU010000013.1 GCA_014802175.1 Bacteroides sp. | reverse complement strand
GATGGATGACTTTGCCGACACTCTAAAAGGTTTCCGTAAGATATATTCTTTCCAAAAACATAAGGATGAATGGAACGAGGACTATAGTTGTCAGATAAGAATACTTGATAATGCTGTCTGAAGTCTTGGATATAGTAAACTTGTCTTAATTTGTCCGGAATGACCTTTCAAGTATTTTTAGGTCATCTGAGACTTGTCATATTTTGGTTGCTTTAGAGCTAATAATTGATAGCCAGGTGATAATATCTTCTTCAACGAAGAGGTGTATTAAGGCGATAATTTTGCACAAGTAGCTAATAATCAGTAATCAAACAAAATATTTGACCATTGGTGTTTTATAGCCTCAGATGGTCTGGTTTGTTTGGCCATATTCAATGATAATACTAATGATTGAGCCATTAATTTCGCTAAAATTATATGCGTATAAAAATCCTCCGGAATATTCCTACTTTATATAGAGGAGGCATATCTTGGGTCGTTCTAGGGGGTAATGTTCGGACGTGATGTTAAAACTATTGGTAAACATATTGCTAATGCCTTAAGGAAGGAGTTGGAAGGAATCCCAGTTGTCGCAAAATTTGCGACAGTTCAAAAGGAGGGAAATTGAATGGTTAATTACTGTATCCTGGCATCATGCTTCATAAATACACAAGCGATAGGTAAGAATGGGAATAAACATGTCAATCGCTATTTATTGTGTTTTATCACAAAATAAACTTGCCTATTTTCAGGCAGTTACTCCGCCGAAAATTTGGTTAAATGGTTATTTTAGTCTAATTTTGGATCGAGAAAACAAAATGGCAATGGACGATAACAATCAAATAATCATATATCAGAGCGAGGATGGAGAGACCCGCGTCGAGGTGAAGTTTACGGGTGAGACTGTGTGGCTTTCATAGCAGTGGCTTTGCGAACTACATAATACAAATAAGACTAAGGTAAGTGAGCGTATTAAGCACGTCTTCGCAGACTGAGAACTTGATAAGAAATAAGTTGTTCGGAATTTCCGAATAACTTACGCCGATCTATGAAAAATATTCGCTAAATTTGTAGGATGGAATCTAAAGAAGAGAATGCAAGACAAGAGGTAGAACCAGTCACAATTTGTGACCGGTCGATTATTCCGATACGCATCGAATCACTTATCTATATTATTCGAGACCAACAGGTGATGCTTGACTCGGATTTGGCAAGACTCTATGGCGTTGAAACTAAAGTATTGAACCAAGCTGTAAAACGCAATATTCAACGATTCCCGGAGGATTTTATGTTCCAGTTGACAAAAGAGGAATGTTTAAGGTCACAATTTGTGACCTTAAAAGAAAGTCGGGGGCGTCATCTTAAATATATGCCACATGTGTTTACTGAAAATGGGGTAGCAATGCTTAGTAGTGTTTTACGCTCAGACAAGGCTATTGAAGTCAACATTAATATAATGCGCGCCTTCTCTGCGATGCGAGACTTCCTTATGAATAACGCTGCCATTTTCCAGCGTATGGATCAGTTGGAGATGAAGCAGTTGAAGACTGATGAGAAAGTGGACGCTATTCTTGACAAACTCAGCAACAATAATAAACCGAAAGAGGGAGTTTTTTTCAACGGACAGATTTTCGATGCCTATGCTTTGATTGCCGATTTGATACGTCAGGCTAATAAGAGGATTGTAGTTATAGACAATTATATTGATGATTCGGTATTAGTGCAATTATCCAAACGTCAGCCCGGAGTGGCAGTTGATATCTATGATGGGCAGATCTCAAAACAATTGCGTCAAGATGTAGAGAAACATAATGAGCAGTATCCCGGTGTAACTCTCCATAAATATGCTAAGGCTCATGACCGATGCCTGATAATTGATGAAGCTGTTTACCATATCGGAGCCTCTCTTAAGGACCTCGGCAAGAAACTATTCGCCTTCTCTAAGATGGAAGTAATGACCGGTTCGGAACTATTATCAGGCTTATAATAGTCAAATTGATGTTTTTCGGAATAGCTAATCAGGCAAGAATAATGTTGCAACATTATTCTTGCCTGATTAAGGATTGAGGAATCTATTTGTCAGTCTTGTCGAAATCTTTTATTTGAACTCTTCATAATGTGCCCCTTTGGGGGTGGGATCCACAACGAGTACCGGCTTGTTGTATACTTTCTCCATCAGTGCCTGAAGATTTTTTGAGCCCTCTGCTCGTGCTCGTTCGATTGTGCCGTTATTGTATAGGAGTTTCTTGGAGTTCCTTTTTATTTTTGCTTTTAATGCGTTTTCCTCCTCGTCTGTGAATTTGTCGCTCCTCAGCAAAGCCATTTTTCCGATAGCTTTCGTGTCGATCACTTCCCAGGAATTATCTTCTGTCGCTTCATATAAGTCAACAATTTCCGGCGACAGGGTAATCTTCACAGTGTCACCCTCCGCGTCCATCTGCATATTCTCAAGGTCGAACGATATACTTCCCTTTTGCTTTTGAACGGCAAACATAACCTTATTGTTGATTGTATCCAGAATTGGAACCTCGCTGTATATGTCGATGGCGCACAATTGTGCCATAGTCGCGACGTTGCTTATCTGGCCTTTTCTTACGTCAATTGTTTTATTGGGAGTCGTAGTGGAGAAATACAATACGATTGCAACGATTGCAATTACTGCGACCGCAATTATAATGAGATTCTTAATCTTTAACATGGCTGTCTGTGTTTGAAGGTTTGAAATCGATACTTGCAGTATATCCGTTAGCTTCGAAAATGGTCTCGAAGTATTTGCGGGCTTTACTCTTGGCAGCATCCGTTAACTGCTGTTTGAACATAGGATTATCCTCCATCTCGGCCTTAAAAGAAGCATTCGCCTTCTCCTTGATTTCGGCCCGTTCCTTGGAATCAAGGTCTGATCTCAAGATTCCAATATTCTCGTACTCCTTGCGCATCTCCATATCGCGACCTGTTATTTCAGTCACGACAGGAGGGAGAGTGACCTTCACGGTCTTTGCATCCTCATCAAAAACGAGATCATCCATCTGCAGGGCAGAAAGATCGATATAGGCACGCATGTATGTGTCGTAAGAGTAAACGGCTATCCTCTTACCAACGGTGTACCAGTCGGAACTTTCCATTTTTGCCGTCTTTGTGATTGCCATGGAAGCAAACACCATCTTGTCAACCGATTTGATCTCCTGATAGAGTTCATTGCTATCGGTTTTTGTGCAAGCCGGCAACATAGCCATTGCCAGCGCACACGCTGTGATTGATTTGAATTTCATAATGATATTTCCTGTTTCTGCTTGTTAGTCTAATAACGCAGATCAGTGTCTTATCTTATGTTTATTCCGAATGAGAATCCTTTGTTGACATCTGCACCCGGAAAATTCGCTTGAATCCACTGGGCTTGTTTGACCGTTTTTTATAGTACATTCCAGTTGCTCTGAAGTATCCGCCGTCATCATTTACCGATTCATCATAATAGCAAAAAGAACTCAAGTCTATAAATCTTTCTTCCTCCATATACCAGCGGATTTAAATCCGACACCTCAAATGTCATGTACTATAAGTTATTCATTCGTCAGATAAATGGTATTATGATTGTCAAAAAAACATGTTGAGCCATCTAATCCGGTCAAATCTCCTTGCTTCTTGTTTTAGTTCTTCTCTAAGAAGCTTCAAACATTTCATGCCAATAGATTCGGGAATGGGATAAACGCAGGCAGCGATTGAGCCGGCGATGCATGCCATTGTGTCTGAATCGCCACCGAGTGATACAGCGAGACGAACACCATCTTCAAAGTCTTTACCTTCAAGAAAGCATATGATTGACTCCGGTACAGAGCCTTGACACGAGACTTCCCATTCATAATTGGGGCGGATTTCATCAACAGTCCGTGTTAAATCATAGTGGAATTTTTTACTTTATGTTTTTTGAGAAACTAACATCTGGTTATTCATCTCAATGTCGAACTGCGATACGAATGCAATCCGACATTGATGAGTGATATGATCATTCTATCTTCGAGAATTGATTACAACCTATGAAAATAGATGTATTTCTCAAGATCGGTTCCTATTTCAGAAAGATTCGTAAGGGAGGTGAGGTAATTTTTGTATTTCAAGAGTTCCTTTCGTCCCGATTTTGAATTGCAGTTTTGATTGGGGTAGGTAAGGATCACGTAAATTGAGTTCTGATCATCGGTTAGAGCTTGTCTTGAGACATATTTCTTGCACACTTGATCTGCTCTTTCAGTGTCTATTTCTATAATTACGCATGTGTCGTCATCCACCTTACCGAAAATATCGATGCTATCTCTTTTATCGGAATTGATTTTAAATTCCATTTCCCAATTAATATTTGGGAGAGCCTTTTCAAGATGTTTAAGAAGTGGTTGTTGGATGAAATCCCTTACTTCTGAGCGGTCATAAGAAAGTTTTTTCTTAACAGGTTTGAATTCTGCAAGGGCTTCAACTAAAGTGTCTAAGATATCCTCTAATTGGGTTGATCGGTGAGTCTTCGATGTGGTCTGAAGGAACTCTAAGTAGCGTCTCAGGGCTTGTTTAAGGGTTGCTGATCCGGTTCGGATATTCCCATTGATTGGAATATTGTGCGCTGGAGCACGATGGTTGCGTTCATCATCTGTAGAGTAGGACAAATCGCTCAAAAGAGTGGCTACTTTTCCTGCTGCAATGATGCTGTCTATATCTCCATAGTATTTCTCAATAGTGGAAATATTCTTGGTTCGGGCGTAGGCTGAGTTCTCTTGCATACCATAGTCCTCTATGAGCCAATTTTTAAATTCTTTTTTCATTGTATAATTACGGCCGGCGGACTCTCTTCGTTGGCGTTAGGTTAGGGAAAAGAAAAGCGTGAGAGCCGTACTGTTGCTCGTTCCACTATCTGAGGCCCTGGAATTGCCCATCACTGTTGAACGAGCAAACTTGCAGAAGCCTCACGCAGAATATGTGTAAAATACCAACTGCTGACGCTCACGCGCCCGCAGATGGCGGAATATACATATCCACAGGGCATCTACCGTTTGCTGCATTCTTGACAGTGATTGAAATTTTCCAGATTTCAGATAGTCAAGAAAGAGCGTCGAGTAAACGCATTTCTTAAGAATCAATATGTAAGCCACTCCTTAACAGGCACCGATAACCGAGGCTTCTGCAAGGAGATTATCAGGTGCAAAGATAATAATAAGTTTCGGATATGACAATATCGAGGAATTTTTTTGCAAAGATAATATGGGAGAGTGGAGTTTTGCCAGTCCATTTTAGTCCAGTCTGTTATAGTTGTCATTTCTCTGAGATGGCTCGGAGGATCTCCCTCTTTCCGGAGGGGGAGAGTGAAATAGGGGTTTATGCAGACGGGTTGCAGCCAAGAAGCTTCGTTGACAGCGTTAAGTGTACAGCGCAATAATGCTTGTTCTTCTCTTCAACGATGAGGAGAATTAATACGTAATCCGGCGGAATTATCTCTTAAATAATTAAAATACAAGCGATTGATAAGTGGGGAAACTTATCAATCGCTTTTTTGTTCTTAAGCACACGAGTGTACTGGTTCGGCACTATGCGTCAATTATAGTAAAGATGGGCATTTAGTTGATTTTCAATCCAGCGTTTGTTTAGATATGGTGTGTTTGTCGGGCAGACTCGAGACGCGACCTTTTTACCGGACATTATCCAAATGTCAACAACATCACCATTCGTGGTTTTACGATACACTCCAATCTTACGATTCGACCAGTGACCATCACCGAAAAATATATTATCCTCATAATTGCAAGGAACGACAATCTTAAAGGTTTGGAGGTTTACTATCCCCATTTTACCATTTTTATATACCTTCCCCCACTTTCCCTCCTCACCACTTAGGAAGTCTACTCTGTCAATTTGACCGGGGGGAATCTTTGCATTGCCACTATTATCAATTATCATCATGTTGCCAGAAGCGTTTTTAACAGCGAAGTAATTTTTATTAGTAGGATAGTAGTAGCCCGCTTCAATAGATTTATATTTAGGATCGGTAATCTTATGACCATTATTGTCATATAATCCAACTAAATCATCCTTGTAAACAAAAATGTGACCTTGTAATCGTGATACACCGTCGTATAGCGGAGGTATGACTTCTCCTTGTCCTTCTACATACAATCCTACTTTGTTTCCTTTTGAAACGACAAAGTCTTTTGAAGTAAGATTCCCTTTCTCAGACTGCCAGACGTTGTCGTATTGTTCAAAAGTCATTATTCCATTCATGCCTGCAATATGATTTTTACCATCAAATTTTACTATCAAAAGTCCGTCATGTGTGCTAACGTTCTGGAGATTGTTATGTACGAGTTCTTTACCGGTATTTCCGAAAAGACTTCTGCCCATTGAGGTCTTTGCCTCTATGATAAAATTCGGATAGTTTGAGTTCAAGGTCTCAACAAAATCACTGAGCTCAGATTCCAGGATAGGCTGCTTACATTCCAAGGTAATCTTCCAAAGAGGCTTACTATCAAGTATTCCTGCGTTTTTATCAATCAGAATTTTATTAAATCTGAAAGGGAGTAGTTCTTTTGATGCCGTATGCACCGAACTTAGGTCATATTCCAGATTCTTTATGATGTAAATAGGGTTGGAACCGTCAGTTAAAATATCCAAATGAAAGATATTATCATTATCCACGCCTAAAAGATAAGAATATTCAGGTAAGTCGGTATGATAATATCCATTTCGGTTTGAATTTTCTTTCCTCCATACGATTTCGGAACTTAAATCAATGAGCAATTTTTGTGCAGGGTTGTCTATGGTTGCAATTATAAAACGATTCCCTTTTATATTCATAGTATCCACATCAACCACATTTTGTGCAATGAGTGTGCGCTGCGGAGAATAAAGCTTATCATTAAACAATAGATACCTCTTTGGAAGTCTGATTCTCCGGAGAATATTGTCCTTGAATTTAGCCGGACGGGGCACCGTATTTGGATCATTAATCCCATAAAACCATCTGCCATTAGCATCACAGCCATACCAAACATTGTCTGGACCATATATTACATTACTCCAAACATTAGTGTAATAATTCGTGTTTGATGTGAGGAAGTATGAAATCCCGTTAGGACTGACCCAAAAGTAGTCTTTGTTGAAAGAACTCCGTGCAATAGGTTGCAAAATACTTTTGTATTTACATGGAAGATATTCCGCACCATTTTTATCAATAATCCCGTATTTATTATTTTTCTCAATTCTCGCGTAATTACCATGGAAAGGGTAAATGGAGTCGTATTTTGCCTTGAGGATAATTTTGCCGGTATTCTTATCCTCCAAGCCATATTTACCTTTTTTTTCAAAGATTCTCAAGTCTGCCGACAAAGCAGTCTTTACAGTTAATATGCAGACAAGTAATATCAGATATTTAATATTCATAAGAGCGGTATTGTTTTTTTGTTTCGTAGGGTGTGTACACAATTCTATTTATCCAATTCCCATTTCTGTCAATCATATATTTAGAATATGACTCATTATATTGTTTGCCTCCAAAAAAATCCATTGATTGTCCAGAGAGTTCAGATGGGAATCCTTTTTCATCATAGGTAATGGTGAAATATTCAAGACCGTTATCATAGCAGTCGAGAAATAGCAGTCCTTCATCTAAGGCATTTTGAAATGCTTCTTGGTCGAGGGTGAATTTAGTTGGCATCCCATCCTCAAACTCAACTTTGAAAACTCCGGGCAGGCCATTAACCGTAACTCTTTGGGGTGTTTGATGTGAGTATAATTCAACCCAATCATTAACTTTCCCATCGTTAGCAAACTCATATTTAACGATATGTGTTGACATCCCATCGATATATCCGTCTTTAATTGCTTGTTCAATAATCTTATAGTCGGAAGTGTTGAATTGTGGATTTTCAGCCAGAACCTCATCTGAAATATCCCACTCGCGGAATACTTTGACAGGGGTAGAAAGTTGATAGAGCTTTTGGGTCGGTGTAGGCTGTGTGGAAGTTTCCTGACCTTGAGCCGCATGAGTCTGATAAATTATTCCTAAAATTAAAGTAATAATCAATCTTATTTTCATAATTAATATTATTGCCTCCGGACTCTCTTCGTTGGCGTTAGGTTAGGGAAAAGAAAAGCGTGAGAGCCGTACTGTTGCTCGTCCCACTATCTGAGGCCCTGGAATTGCCCATCACTGTTGAACGAGCAAACTTGCAGAAGCCTCACGCAGAATATGTGTAAAAATACCAACTGCTGACGCTCACGCGCCCGCAGATGGCGGAATATACATATTCACAAGGCATCTACCGTTTGCTGCATTCTTGACAGTGATTGAAATTTTCCAGGTTTCAGATAGTCAAGAAAGAGCGTCGAGTAAACGCATTTCTTAAAAATCAATATNTAAGTNACTCCTTAACANGCACCGATAACCGAGGCTTCTGCNAGGAGATTATCANGTGCAAAGATAATAATAAGTTTCGGATATGACAATATCGAGGAAATTTTTTTTGCAAAGATAATATGGGAGAGTGGAATTTTGCCAGTCCATTTTAGTCCAGTCTGTTATAGTTGTCNTTTCTCTGNGATGGCTCGGAGGATTTCCCTCTTTCCNGATGGGGGNCCGGGGAGGCGTTCGGTGCGGAAACCGATGTTGCCGAGCATGCGGCGNATTGCGCCCTTGGCGCAGTAAGTTGTCAGGATGGCGCCGGGTTTCATNGCANCGTATATCTTGCGGAANATTTCTTCCGTCCACATCTCAGGTTGCTTCTCGGGAGCAAACGCATCGAAGTAAACCGCNTCTAAATTCGTGGGCAGTAATGCNGTCAGCAGGTTGTCTTCGATTTTGTGAAGAGTGAAATAGGGGTTTATGCTGACAGGTTGCAGCCAAGCGGCTTCGTTGACAGCGTTAAGTNTACGGCGCAATNCNNCGGGCAGCGATTCNGAGTAGNTTGCTGTGGCTGATGATGGCAACGGATTGAGCTCTATGGAGAAATACTCGGTTGGCGTGGAATGCTCCAGGGCTGCTTGCGCTGTAAGGGCAGCGTTGAGTCCGGTGCCGAATCCCACTTCAAANACTNTCACGATGTCTGACGACTTCGCGCTCTCTTGCCAGCACGACTTAATATATACATGCAGGCTTTCGGCTAAAGCNCCCTTTACGGAATGATAGTGTTCGTCGATGTCCTCGCGATAGAATGTCGGCGAGCCGTCGGCCGTGATTTCAATATTTATCTTCATTGTAAGTAAGTTGTTTTTTCTCACTTAATAAAAGTTCTAAAACCTGCCTAATAGGGGAGTGTGATNCGTTTGGTTTTACCTGCTTTTACGTTTACGGATGTAAAACGATTTACAAAAGCGTTATCGCCGAGTGGTGTTTCCGCCGNATCTTCAGTTTCTGCCATTACGGTGTAAGTCGCATTCATAGCAGTCGGATTCGTAATCTCAAGCGTAACTTTTCTACTGTCAGATTTTATGATCCGAGCTTCGGCGTGGTCAAATACCATCAGGTCGCGAGATCCTCTCACATAAATTCCCGGAATCTCCAGNGCCATAAGAGCACCGTTGGTTTCGTTCCATCCNGTTTTCCAGTTTGGATCAAGATAACCGCGGCTGTCGGCATCGCAATAGGTGAGACGTTCGTTGATAGTGCCGTCGGGTTGTATCCCTTCCGCGTGAGCGTGTATTATGTCTCGCANCAATTCNCCGTATTCGCGCTTTGCTCCNGCCCGATACAGCTTGAAAAGAGCGTCGCCCGAAAGTGTGCAGAATCCGGGAGCACCATGTTTGTTCTGTGTGCTCGCCCACACGGCACCCATCATATTTGCACCTGTCTTGGCAAGCATAAGATCCGGCGGTAGCCGGTAATCGAACGAAACGGTCCAGGNGGCGCATAGGTCTGCTAACCGTTCTCCCATTGCGAGGTATTCCTTGTTCCCCGTGATTTCGTAAAGTGTAACCATAGCGGTGGCAAGAGCTATGGCGGTTTCGGAGTCGGCATTCTGAAGAATATCGCCGCACCCTCCTGAGGTGAAACCTACCACTGCAAAATTATCATACAGATTCCNGGCNGCTTCGCCAGCCACCAGCAGGTAGNGCGGATCGTTGAAATATCGCGATGCCAGAGCCATTCCGGCAACCGCACTTGCGCCGCCNGAGGTGTTGTAAGTGGCGGGTTCGCCGCTTTCCACATGTATATATCCACCCCAGCTGCCATANTTCTCCCACGTGTTCAGAAATGNATCGGCGAGCCGTCGGGACTCTGATTCCCACATAGGTTTTATCATGGCCGAGTGTCCGGTGGCTTTCAGTAATTCCAGTTGTTTTACCATCCAGTACAATACATCGCCGTTTCTGCGTGTAAGTCCGATGCCCGGAACCACAGCGCTTGCATCGCGCTGTTCCACNCATCCGTCCGGTTTGAGTATGTCGTAATAATANCCTGACTCCCCTTTTCCCTGAGGGAGCGCGAAATCGAANGTGCGGCTGACCCTGCGCAGGTGTTCCTGATCTCCAAGTGCGATCATAGGGTATGTGTTTATCAGTCCGCCGATCCAGCCGTAAGCCATCCAGTCCCANCCCTCCGGACGATAGAATTCCACGCTGTCGTTAACAAAATAGCGGTTATCGATATTTTTGTTCATCACCTCCAGCATGCGGCTCATAGGGTAGAAATTGCGCGGTTCGCGCGAGGTCGGTGACGTGTGATATTTGCGAACGTTCATAAAACCGCACAGCAGATCGNTGGTGTTAAGGGCNGGAAATCTCACTTCCGTCACACTTATAGTCAGTGTGTCACCCTTTACAAAATTCATGGCTCTGTCTGGGCTATCGCTGAAACCGATGAATTCAGGTTTCTTTCCCCTTACTCCCGGCGCNGCTATTACGGCCGATGCTACCGAACGGTCGGCACTTTCCTCAACGATAAGCGCATGATCATGTATGGCATCTCCTTCAGGGATACCCTGTTCGGTNAGCAGTATAACCGCCTCTTTACCTCGGCGGTCAAGGATGGCAATAGCCGGNGTGGCAGCATTGCATACGCTTACCTCCAGCAGTGAAGGCACTCCGAAATCAGGGTTGAGCTGAGGTATAGGGTTTGAGGTCAGAGCGAGATCACGACGGTCGTAGTCCGTGGGGTCCAGACCGGTCGCATAGCGTCTGTTCACGATCCGCTGTCGGTTGCCGTTATAAACCGAAGCCGGAATCATTACATAATTGTCGCTGCTCCAGTCGCTGAAATCGTAAGCCACAGCCACACCGCTCTCCGACATATNTTCGCGNGCTATGAATCGGTAAGTAGTTGTTGTCGCGCTGGCGCTGTCATTAAGCGCGGTGATAAATATCTTTCGGGAAGTCTGTTGAGGANCTACGNTCCAGCGACGAGAGTCGACGAGGGGCGTAGCATTGCGGAGGTGCTGCCGGTCGTAACTGCAATCCAGAAGTCTTATGCCTGTGTGAATCTCGGTTGGCAGCCACTTCGCAGAAACNGGCATTGCGATTCCTGCCAAAATTGCTAAAAATCCACCTGTCGNAAGCAGGCGTGATATATTCATTCGTGTCACGATAACTGTAAAGAGTATTAGGGAACTGTTTCGATTAGCAAATATAGCGATAAATTTTATGCAGAGCAATAAAATTATAGAAGTTGTTTAAGAGTGTGTCCGGAGAAGTTTAAACAACTTCAATAAAATCTGAATGAAAGATAAGNGAGGCATCGCAAAATTTGTTAAATTTGCGTATTCCAATGTAATACGATNACAAGTTATGCNTAATTCTATCTTAATCATATCGNTGCTGCTGGCGGTGATGTCGGTGAAATNTTATTCTCATGCCGTGGATTCAATAATTGTGTCAGGAGAAGTTAAGAATATATTGCCGGATGGNGCCCGGACATTGATAATCAATGAATGTGACCCGCGAGAGAATANNGAAAGGCGAGTGGTNANTCTTGATTCCACNATGACGATGTTTTGCGAGAGTATACCGTTGGCATATCCTCATACCTTTACAATCAATTACACACGAGGCAGATTTATTAATCTGTATGCAGAACCGGGAGATTCAATACATATCACAATAGATGCATCCAAGCAACCCTATGAATATCATATATCGGGAAATAAAGGATGTTTTAACGAACAGTTCGCACACGCTTATGAAGCACTGGATCCTCTCTTTTATGGAGTCGAACTTCCTAAGGATAGTATTGACAACAAGGAGTATATGTCAATATTCAGGAGTGAATATGAGCGTGTGAAGGGAGGCCTGGAAAAGTATGCTGCTGAAAATAAAATAGGGGAGGATGTGACATCGATGCTCAGGGTTGCAGCCTTGTACGACATGTCAAATATGTCGTTGGATTATTGGCTCAACAGGTCGGCCGATGACAGGATAGCGTTCATTACTGACGAAGTTTTTGATCTTTTGAATCCGGATAATACAAAGCTGATGATCTTTCCATATCATGTGTCAGGTTTGGGAGAATTGAAGCCGGACTTCGTAACGTCTTTGCCGAAAAGCACTTTGCGCGATATTTTGTATGCTTTGGATGGGGAATATGCCGAACATCTTCCATCGCGGTCAGACTTTTATAATGAGGATTATTACGATCTTGTGTTTGGAATTAACCGGGAATGTGAATTAAAGCTGACCGACATCAGCGATAGTGAATTCTATGTTTATAGCGAAGGTGAAATCGTGGAGATCGGGAATGGTAATGCATTGCAATGGATAAGGGATTTCTGCAAAGGGAGACCGGTCTATCTGGATGTGAGTGCCACATGGTGCGGTCCCTGTCGTGCTGCAATCAATGAAAGCAGGGAGATTAGAAAACATTTTGAGGGAACAGATGTCGTGTTTATGATTTTATGGCTTAAGTCAGATATCGACGATTGGAAAAAAATAGCTCCGACAATAGACAATGCCGTTCAGATTTTTGTTAATGATGATGACACATGCAATCAGATCATAGGAGCTCTCGGCGTTAATGGATTCCCGACTTATAAATTTATAGGTAGAGATGGCTCATTGGTTTCAGACGGCGTGCCACATTTTCAGGACCCTGACTTGATCGAATATCTCAAAAGTAAATAGGTGTCATATTTGCAGATACGTGGAAAATGATTATATTTGCGGAGAGCAATGGAATGTTGCAGTGAGTACATTAAACAAAACATGAAACAAGACTGATTATGGATCAAGATAATCTTTATATACGGTTCGACTGGGCCATCAAACATATTTTGCGAGATAAGGTAAACTTCGATATTCTCGAGGGTCTGATTTCAGTGCTTCTTGGAGAGGATGTGGAGATTGTGGAGCTCCTTGAGAGCGAATCGAATCAAGAAAACGATCGCGATAAGTTCAACCGAGTGGATATCAAGGCTAAGAACAGCAAGGGTCATATCATCATCATTGAAGTGCAACTGACACGTCAGCTGTATTATCTTGAACGTATACTTTACGGTACCTGCAAGGCAATTACGGAGCACATAAACATCGGCGACAAGTATGACCAGGTCAAGAAGGTGTATTCGATCAGCATCCTATACTGCGATTACGGCCAGGGAGATGATTATGTTTATCATGGACAGACCGTGTTTAAAGGAATTCATACAGGCAATGATCTTTTTGTCAACATCAAAGAAGAAGGAGTAATAGTTCCGCATCTGCCGCGCGAAGTGTTCCCGGAATATTATCTTGTGAGGGTGAACGCGTACGATAAAATACCGGATACGCCTCTCGATGAGTGGATAACTTATCTTAAGACCGGAAAGATCAAGGAAGATACCCGCACACCCGGACTTCAGCAAGTAAGGGAAAAACTCCGTATTCTATCGATGTCGCCCAAAGAGAAACGTGCCTACGATGAACATCTCGATAATCTGCGGGTTCAGAACGATGTGCTGGATACGGCCAGAAAAGAGGGGCTTGAGGAAGGACTTGAGAAAGGTCTTGCCGAAGGACTTGAGAAGGGCCTTGCCGAAGGACTTGAGAAAGGTCTTGCCGAAGGACTTGAGAAGGGCCTTGCCGAAGGACTTGAGAAAGGACTTGAGAAGGGTCTTGCCGAGGGTATTGAGAAAGGACTTGCCGAAGGTGTTGAGAAAGGACGTACTGAAGCTATGTTTGATGTCGCCCGCGTATTGAAGCGGCAAGGATTACCGATTGAAAGCATCTGCAGTGCGACAGGTCTCTCCGAACAAGAGATATCAACGCTCTAAATCGAGTTGCGAGACAAAGTATAGAAGATGAATAACCCATTCGATTATGTGCCGGATGCGGAGTGTGAGGTCGCGTTTCGTAAACTGACAGAGCATCTTGATAACTTGAGAGTCAGCGGGAAACCGGAAGATCTTAATTTCTGCCGGGAGCTGGATGCCGGGAAGATGTTGGGGGTGCTGATTGCGGAGGACTCCATGGGTGTGCACCATAGCTTATATGCGTTTTCCGGACAATTGGGTGTGCATGGTTTCTATTATGATGGATTTGTCGGTCCGGTGTTTGACTATCTGGATCCTGAAGGCTATTTCAAAATAACCGAGCGGGATATCTCTTGTCAGAACCGCGCGATCTCACGCTTTGAAAATGAGACATTAGCCCGGTTGAAATCCGATTACGAGCGAGAGACGCGCAGACTCGATGCGGAAGTCTCGGAATTTAAAGAGAGCTGTCGGTTGTCGAAATCAAGGAGAGATGCCTTGCGAAAAAACGGCGATCTCGAAGAAAGTGAGTTGGCAGCGATGATACGTCAAAGTCAATTTGAAAAGGCAGAACTTCATAGACTTAAGAAAAAGGTGGCTGCCGACCTTGTGCCATACGTCACGCAATTAGAAGAAGCGCGCTCGCAACTCGACAGATTAAAAAGTAAGCGCCACGCCGACTCCGAAGCATTACAGATCTGGTTGTTTGCCAATTTTAAACTGTTGAACGCCAGAGGCGAAAGTAAGACTCTAAGCGATATATTCGCCGAAACTTCAATTAAGATACCACCCTCGGGAGCTGGGGAATGTTGCGCCCCTAAATTGTTGCAGGCTGCTTACCTGAAAGGTTGGAAGCCATTGAAAATAGCTGAATATTGGTATGGCAAGCCGAAGGGGGGAGAGGTGCGTCGACACGGAGAGCATTATCCGGCATGTCGAGGGAAATGCCTGCCAGTGCTTGGCTGGATGTTGCAAGGTCTTGAGATCACACCTCCACTCGAAGAAGATCAATGTCCGTCGGCAGCTCCGGCTCCGGAAATAATTTATGAAAATCAGTGGTTCTGTGTTATCGATAAACCCTCGGGAATGTTATCCGTGCCCGGCAAAAGGGGAGGCGTCTCTGCGCAGCAATGGCTTGCCGACTGTTATGGTTCCGGACAATATGTGAAGATGGTGCACCGTCTTGATCAGGACACCTCCGGCTTACTCATAGCTGCCTTAGACCCCGACACTTATAAAATAATGCAATCGTTATTTGCCATGCGCAAAGTGGTGAAAACATACGTGGCGGACCTTGAAGGAGATTTCGAATTGTCAGGGCTCCCACGTTCCGGACGGATTACACTCCCTTTATCGCCCGATTGGTTCGATCGTCCGCGACAGCGGGTTGATTATGCCGAAGGGAAAGAGGCAGTGACTGATTATGAATTTATTGAGGTTGCTCACGGGTGCAGTCGCGTGAAATTTTATCCACATACGGGTCGCACTCATCAGTTGCGCGTGCATGCTGCTTCTGAATCCGGTCTCGGCATGCCCATAGCCGGCGACCGCCTATATGGCAAAGGTCTCGGCAGAGGTGCGACACGTCTGCACCTTCACGCTCAAAAGATAGTATTCACCTTCCCTGTCGACAACAGAAGCTACAGCTTCGAGTCGCCTTTGCCGTTTGGGCGCGTCAGGGATAATTGCTAACTTTGCATCTTAGAGTGTGTTTGCTTTTAAATGATTTTAGCACAAAGAGAGATTTCGGAGTGATTTTTCAAAATTGAAGAAGGAGCAATGCGGGCATTGCGACTGATGAAACTTTG
>JAAVCU010000012.1 GCA_014802175.1 Bacteroides sp. | reverse complement strand
TTTAGAGTGCTTTTTATATTATTTAAAGAAGTGCGCATACCTCCAAAAAAAGATATAATGACGGCCGTGGGATTTCTGTTCCTGATGGTGACACTGGTGCTCTCTTGCGCCTGGGTCTGGGATCAGTATATCACGAATCCTCCCTATGTAGATCCGGAGAGATATCCTGTCAGAGGTGTGGATGTCTCTGCCCATAACGGTGAGATTGATTTCGAAGCCGTAAAAAAAGATGGCATGGAATTTGCATTTCTAAAAGCATCGGAGGGGGTGGATTTCCGCGACAAGGCTTTCTCCAAGAATTACGAGAAGGCACAGAAAGCCGGAATCAAGACGGGAGCTTATCATTTCTTCCGTTTCGATAAGGATGGTGTGGATCAGGCCATAAATTTCTTAGAAGCCGTGGGCGACCGCAAGATGCAGCTCGGACTTGCCATTGATGTCGAACAACAAGGGAATCCCGACACCATACCGGCAGAGGTGGTAGTGGAGCGTTTGACAGCCATGACCGATTACCTCTTCCTCAAAGGTATTAGAGCATATTTCTACACCAATAAATCAGGGTATGAGAGTTTTCTCCTTGAGGCTTTCCCTGGATATCCGTTATGGATATGCTCTTTTTCAAGCCATCCGATTGACGCCGACTGGTCTTACTGGCAATTCAATCATCACGGCAGGGTAAAAGGGATCAAAGGAGATGTGGATCTTGACACATTCAACGGCACGCGTGAGGAATTCCTGAACTCGCTCAACCAAAATAATTAATGATTAATATTCGGTCAGTGCCATTCAAAATAGCCACAATAACAGACCATTCCCAACGTTATTTAATAGATAAACACTACTTTGTTTTATCGATAAATTATACTGAAACGATTCTTGATACGTATATGAAAATATCCGCCTACATATTGGCGCTTGTCAGCATAATTACCGGCAGCTTATCGACTTACGCTTTAGACGCTTCGCACTATTCAACCAACTCTGCACTTTCAGAGGGAAGATGGCAACGTGTGAAGGTGAGCGCCACCGGTATGCAGCTCATCAGCAACGCCGACCTCAAAGCCATGGGGTTCAACGATATATCGAAGGTTCGTGTCTACGGCACGGGTGGAAATATGGTGCGCGAAGCATTGGCTGCCGATATGCCCGATGATCTCCCGATGGTTAAAAGCGTTGTCACAAACCGAGGAATACTCTTCTTCGGGGTGGACAATACTTCCTGGAATCCTAATAAATCTATCGGTGAGCGTCACACGCTGAATCCATATTGCTCGGAGAGTTACTATTTCGTTTCCGACCGTGAAGCAGGGGAATATCCGGAATTGACCCCAACCGCTTCGCCGGCAAAGAGTGAATATCTTCTCGACGCTTTCGAGGAGAGAATCTCTTACGAGAAAGATCTTGAGGCTCCATCCGATATGGGACGAATGCTGTTAGGCGAGGATTTCCGCTCCACAAAGAGTCAGACTTTCAATTTCACATTGCCCGATATTGTAAACCCTCATGTGGCGGCTGCGGTTAAGTTTGGCGCTCGCACCACTAACGGTACCTCCCAACTTAAAATCTCCGCAAATGGTGAGGTGCTTCCATCCACTGCCTCCGACAGGATACAGGAGAGTCAGGAGGAGTTTATACGCACTGCGCTGACTGTTAAGAATTTTGATATCGATGGCGACAAGCTTGCTCTCAATATCGAATATTCGTATAGCGGCGCACTCTTCACAGCACGCCTCGACTATATCGAGGTGTTCTACAACCGTGCGCTGAAAATGGGCTCCAACTCGGAACTCCATTTCTATCATACATTTACCGGTGAAACCGCTTCACTGCAAGGTTGCTCTTCGGAGACAGTAATCTGGGATGTCACCTATCCTTGGCGACCCGTTGAGGTTAATTACACACTCGAAGGGTCAACAGCATACTTCACCCCAACCAACGGCTACCACGAATTTGTGGCATTCAACCCCTCAACATCAGGCAGAACAGTGGCCCGGGCAGGAGTGGTCTCCAATCAGGATATACATGGGATTGCGTCGCCCGATATGGTGATCATCACCAACAGTGAATACATGGAAGCGGCTAAGAGTCTTGCGCGTCTGCATGAGGAGCACGATGGCTTCAAAGTCGAGATCCTTACACCGGATGCTATCTACAACGAGTTTTCCGGAGGTCACGCCGATGTGTCGGCTATCCGTAAGTTACTTAAGATGTGGTATGACCGTCCAGGTGACCATAAATTGAGATATTGCATGATACTCGGCCGCGGCACCTACGATTACAAGTTAGTCGCCAACGGTGTACGCAGACCCGGCTTCACCCCTATCCCTATGTGGCAGTCGCCTACCGGACTCACCGAAATCACAGCTTTCTCTACCGACGATTATCTCGTCATGCTCGACGATTGCACCGAGCAGACCTTTGACATGAGCAGCGCTAAGATGCGCGTGGCTGTGGGGCGTCTTCCGGTAAGATCAGCATCGGAGGCAAACCAGGTTGCTGCCAAGATAGAGAAATATGTGAAGGAACCCAATTACGGAGCATGGCGCAACCGCGTGATGCTGATAGCCGATGATCAGGATGGCGCCATCCACTTCACCCAGACCGAGGATGTGTATAGCCGACTCGTAAAGAAAGCTCCTCACTATCAGTACGAGAAACTTTATCTTGACTCCTATCCATTGGAATCGACAAGTCTCGGCAACACATATCCTAAAGCTAAGGAGCGTATGATGCGCCTCTTTAACGATGGCGTCATCTACACCAATTATATCGGCCACGCCTCCACTACTTCATGGACCCACGAGAAACTGCTGACTTGGAGCGACATCAATTCGTTCAGCAACACGAACCTCACATTCCTGATTGCAGCAACCTGCTCATTCGGACATTGGGACGGCGATGTGATCTGCGGTGCGGAGATTTTGGTGCTCAACCCGACGGCAGGATTTATCGGTGCCATAGCACCCAGCCGAACCGTGTTCATGTCGATGAACGGCGTGCTCAACGGATTGATGGCAGACCATATCCTGACCACTGTGGACGATGGCGGTGCCACTCGTGTCGGAGATGTCTTCATAAATGCGAAGAATGATTACCGCGACGACAATAAACTCCGTTACTGTCTTATTGCCGACCCGGCTCTGCGTCTGCCAAAACCGACTCACCAAATATCATTCGAGAGCATCAATGGCATAGAAATCGACACAGCCGAGGATCTACCTCAGCTTGAGGCTTTGAGTAAGGCTGTGGTGAAAGGTAAGGTGACAACACCTGATGGTTCGGATGCCACGGATTTCAACGGCACAATGTCACTCGATCTCTACGACGCGGAAATGGTGGTTGAAACCTTGGGCAATGGTGCCAACGGTGAGAAGAAATTCTATAACGACCGCAAGTCGAAGCTGGCATCTGTCTCAGCAGTTGTTAAGAATGGTGCATGGGAAGCAACTCTTCTGCTCCCCGCCGAAATCGCGAACAATATGAGCCCGGCGCGTATTGTGGCATACGCCTACAGCGACCAGGGCACAGAGGCCGGCGGTTCTACGGAATCACTCTACGTTATCGGCTATCCTGCGGAGGAATCTTCCGACACCGAGGGGCCGAAGATCACCGAGTTCTACCTCAATAATCACGAATTCGGCGAGAATGAATCAGTTAATGCCAATCCGGTGCTTCACGCCTCTTTCTTTGATGAATCCGGAATCAACATCTCGGAATCGGGTATCGGTCACAAGATGTCGGTGAGTCTTGACAACGATCAAGTGTTCGATGACGTCTACACATGTTATCAGCCGGATCCTGAAAATCCGCTTGGCGGCAGCATCGCCTACCCGATCCAGGATCTCGCCGCCGGTGAGCACACATTGAAATTCACCGTCTATGACAATGCGAACAATGCGACATCGCGTTCCATCACATTTAACGTGGCGGAAACGAAAGGTCCCGGAATCCGCGACATGCGTACCGACGTGAATCCAGCATCGGTTTCGGTGGTGTTCACCGTGACTGTGGATCAACCCAACACCAAGATTCAATGTCTCACTGAAGTGTTCGATCTTTCAGGCAAACGTGTCTGGTCATCAGACCGAAACGTCACCAGCGATATGCAGGGCAACATCGACACCCCCTGGGATCTTCGCGACCAGATGGGCAGACGTGTTCCCCGTGGAATATATCTTTACCGCACTCGTGTAGAGACATCCGACGGAATGCACAGCTCACAGACTAAGAAACTTGCAGTAACAGCGCAGTAAGATGAATATTGACAATAACCTCATATTACCGGAGCCCACACTCCGCCGCCTACCCTGGTATCTGGCTTATGTAGAGATACTGAAGAGCGCCGGCACGGAGTATGTAAGCTCCACCCAGATCTCGCGCGCATTAAGTGTCGACGCATCGCAGATAGCCAAGGATCTGTCTTTCCTGAACATCAAAGGGAAGACCCGTATCGGCTATGAAGTGGAGACCTTGATTGAGGCTCTCTCTGACTTCCTCGGTTTCACACGCTCACACAAAGCATACGTGTTCGGCGCCGGCAGTCTCGGCAAGGCATTGATCCGTGATTCCGGTCTGTCGAACTATGGTCTGGAGATCGTAGCGGGATTCGACGTGAATCCCGACACCATAGCCCGTAAGGATCTTGGTGTGCCTATCTATCATATCGACCAGATATATGATGTCATGGAGACAAATCCCGCATCGATAGCCATACTCACCGTGCCGGCGCAATCGGCACAGGAATGTGCCGACACTGCCATCAGCGCAGGAGTCAAGGCTATCTGGAATTTCTCACCTTACCGGGTGAAGGTAGCTGAGGGGGTTGTGATGGCGAATACTTCCATTTATGCGCATCTTGCTCTTATTTTCAACCGACTGGAGGCTAACAAACACAGGAACTGACACAGATGAAGATTTTCAATTTACTGCACAACGAGGAGATTCCCGACGGAGTGAAGTCCCCTCTTTGGATTATAATGCCTGATTCCGCGATTGTGCGTTCAGGCAATCCCTTTTTTGTACCTGATTTTGATTCGAAATTCAGTGCTTTCCCGGCTTTGGCTGTCAAAATCTCACGCCTGGGGAAAAGTGTGGCACCGAAATTCGCCTACCGGTATTATCACGAGGTGACGGTCGCAGTGACAATCCGCGCTACAAATCTTCTGCAAAAGCTCCGCGAGGCGGGAATGCCATGGGATAAGGCTGCAATCTTTGACAAGTGCTGCATGATCGGCGATTTCAAAGCGATAGATGACGACTGGTATCCCGACTCCATCAGAGCCGTGATCGGAAGTGAAAGCTACACGTTTATCGAAACAGATCTGAAAGAGCAAATTGACACAGTGATCTCTGCCATCAGTCAGGATAATATTCTGAAGATTGGCGACATCGTGATTATACCCCTAACCCCCGACGGCACTCCTCTGAAACCTCAGATGGATATCCATGCCGCCATAAATAATGAAACTCTCCTTGAAATTAAAGTAAAATGAATTTGAAACGATTCTTATCCACCACTCTTACAGCTGTTTTCATCACTTTCTGGGGACACTGCGAATTTACATTCAAGGAGCATTCGCTACTGGCATCCGGAAAATGGGTGAAGATCGAAATCGATGGCACAGGCATTTACAGCATCTCTTACGACCAGCTTCGGGAGATGGGATTTACTGCGCCCGATAAGGTAGGAGTTTTTGGCAAAGGGGGTAAGATGATGTGTTTTCAACTTTCTACAAATTCCTCCCCTTCGGCGGGTGCGAACTACGATGATGACCTGACGCAGACTCCCTCTCTTCACAGCAACGATGCCCTGATATTCTGGGGCGAGGGGATTGAGAATGTATATATGCAACCCGGCACCAAATCTACCGGGGATGCCCCCTATCTGGAAAACTACCGCCAAAATATCTATTCAAAAACCGCATACTATTTTCTTTGCGACTCTGAGGAGGTACTCTCTCCGACCGAGGCACAAACCACTGCCGGAACATTCAATCCTCTTTCCAAAGCATGGGGCTTTGCCCGCCATGAAGTGGATCTTCAAATGAATTCCACCAATACAGGAAACCTTTTCTGGGGTGAAAGTTTTATCAATGACTCACCGGCTATGAGCTGGAAGGTTCCCGTGAGCAATATGGATTCCGGGACAGCACATCTCTCCTATCAGGTCTATTCCGGTCCGAACGACAAGTTCACGTTACGCGCCAAATGTTCGGCAGGAGGCAATGAGAAAGTTTCCAATGTCACCAACACAAATGTCAATTATTTCTTCCCATTGTTGGGAAGACTCGCCGCCGACCCTTATAAATACGCAACTCCCGACACTATCCGTTTCGTGGCGAACCCGCAACAGGAGGTTGAGATCTCAATTGCAGCGGAGAATATTAACGCGAATTATCTCAATCTCGATTACTGGCTTCTAACTTACCCCAAGGCTGTAAAGTCAAATCCGTTGAGCTCGTCACAGCCGGCTGAGCTTTACTATTTCAATGCCACTCGCAACACAAACTATATGTTCCCACTCGATGAGGGTCTATGTGCCTGGGATGTCTCCGACTCCCGCAACATTCAATCCCTGCCACGGGTAGAGTCAGACTCGGAATTTGTGGGATTCCGACTGACATCTAACGCTGCTCTGCCGGTGGCTATCTTTGACCCTAAACGTAAACAGAAACAGATTTCAGGGTGGGCAGCGGTTGACAACATCAACATTCACGGCAAGCAGGAGGAAGGGATCGAGCTTCTTATTGTGTCTACACCTAAACTGAGAGATTACGCCGAAAGATTGGCGGATCTTCATCGCAAATACGACAAAATCAAGGTGCTGGTAGTCACTCCCGAGGAGATTTATAATGAATTTTCAGGAGGTGTGCCGGATCCTATGGCATATCGCGCTGTTGCGAAAATGTTCTATAACAATGGGTTGAAAAACATCCTGCTGTTTGGTCCGAGCATGCGCAATATGCTTGCTGACGTTCCTGGAGAGACCCACTTCGATCATCACATAGCATTGCAACATTCATACGTTAAACCGGAGGAGGAATCTGTGCCTGCCTACGATTTTTATGGCGTTATGACCGACAATCCGGTTGAAGCATCACTTCATGTTGAGCAAAAGGAGATTGGTGTCGGATTGCTGTCTTGTGAAACACCGGAGGATTGCGAACGGATTATCCGTAAGATTGAGCATTATCTCACCGATGAATCACGAGCATGGTATGTCAACGAAAGCCTCACAATAGGTGGAACAGGAGATATACACCTGCACGATGAGCAGGCCATCGACACCGGTGAATATATGAAGAAGCTGCCGGGTAATGACGGGATGGCGCATAATACTCTTATTATCGATGCTTACGGGAAGGAGGATGCCGGGAATCAGTTCAAATCATTTCTGAATCGAGGAAAGATATGGAGTGTTTATTTCGGACATGGTGCCGGAACTACGATGGGACCGGATGCACACTTCTTCACGACAGGAGACTTAGTGCGACTGAAAAACAATCACACAGGATTCATTTTTATGGGTGGTTGCGATTTCTCGTTGCCTGATGTGCGTGTGCGCGGCATCGGAGAAAGTTTCGTACTCGACACCGAACATGGAATGATCGGTGCCATTGTCAGCACCCGAACTGCCTGGTCGAGCCAAAATAAATATCTGGGCGATATACTTACGAAGGAATGGCTCAATCCTACCGACAAATACACAACATCAACAATTGGTGAGATATTCGCAAAAGCAAAATCGAATTCCAATGCACTCAATCACCTCTCGTTTGTACTTGTTGCAGACCCTGCATTGAAAGTGCCGTCGCCTGCTGCAACCATAGCACTCGATCCTATTTCGGAGGCTTCAGCAGGAGAGAAAGTAAGCATCGGTGGTAACATTCTCAGTTCCGACGGGGAGGTCGATTCCAATTTCAACGGGAAGGTTGTATTGAAACTCATGGAACCAGCAGTGACACTGCGCTCGCGCGATTACGCCACCGGCACATGCAACACCCAGGTAGAGGGTGAAAACGGCTATTATTACCCGGTGCTTGATGTGCCCTACGAGTCTACGATCATGACTGCGGTCGAGACTGAGGTTAAGAATGGAAAATTCACCGCTGAGATTGCAATTCCGGCAACTGCCGCAGACTTCAGCGGAGAAACCGTAAAAATTACCGCCGGGGCATTCGACAATTCAAGATGGCTTGGAGGAGCGGGGAGCGTTTCATTCTGTATCACTGACTCACCTTCCTCTTCAGCGCACATAGACAATGAGGCGCCGGCAATCATGCCTGGTTATGACTCTTCGCGACAGATCGTGAGCTTCGACATATCAGACGACACGGCTGTTTCTCTTGATCCGAATCAATATTTTGCGACTATTGATGGCAAAAGAGTTGAAATCAGCAATGAGGAATATTATTCGGCAGGAGAAACCGCAAACCGATTCAAGGGGTATTGCAATGTTAATACACTTCCTGAGGGCGCTCACACCATCACTATTGAAGCAACGGATATTGCAGGCAACAAAGCCTCGCAAGTTTATGAATTCACCAAGCAGCCGACAACTGCACCGCTGCTCCTCACACTTGAATCAAAAGCCGGTGTCGACAGAATCTCCGGATTTGTCGAGGGGGAATACTCCGGCTCGCTTATCGTTGAGATCACTGATGGCAAAGGTGTGATGCAGACTTCATTCTCCGCCTCAGGTTCGGAGTTTGAGTGGGATCTATGTGACATTTCCGGCAAACGTGTGCGGGAGGGGTACTACCGTGTTTGTGTGCGTTCTAACGAAGAGGTGCATCCCAAATATTCCGAATGGGTTGAATTTGCCGTATTGAGACCTATAGAGTAGGCATCCTCTGACCATTTTTCACAATAATTTGCCGAAATCTCAGTTTAATAATATGATGAAATTGACGAATAGAATATTATCGGCATTAGCGTTGGCGTTCGTGGGAACGTCAGCGGCTTTTGCGCAAAATGATATCAAGGATAATGAGTTCAACCCGGTTAACACCGGTGTGACCACACTTTCAATCGCCCCCGATGCGCGAGGAAGTGCAATGGGTAACCTCGGTGCGGCAACGGATCCGGATATGAACTCGCAGTTCTGGAACCCCTCGAAATATGCGTTCGGCTATTCCACCGGCGGTCTGTCGCTGAGCTACACACCGTGGCTCCGCAAGATTGTAAACGACATCTTCCTTGCAAACCTTGCTGGTTACTGGAAGCCGGGTCAAGGCGACAATCAGGCGTTCAGTGCGTCGTTACGCTATTTCTCTCTCGGTGAGGTGACTACCCAAGGTTATGAATCGCAAGGAAATGTTCAGACCATTAACCCTTACGAGTTCGCACTCGACTTAGGTTACTCCCGTAAACTTTCCGAAAAATTCTCAATGGGAGTAGTGCTCCGATATATCCTCTCCGATCTGTCTTACAATGACACTCAGACAGGAGAATCGAACACAGCGGCCTCAGCATTCTCTGTCGATCTTTCGGGTTACTACACTTCGTTCCCCATGGTAGGCAGAAGTGAGTGTCAGTTCTCATGGGGTTTCGACATCTCCAATATCGGTACGAAGGTGAGCTATGACCACGGCGCGTCAAATGCGTTCCTCCCTACCAACTTCAGATTGGGAGCTAACTTCATGTTCCCCCTCGCAGACTACAACACACTCTCATTCGGTCTTGACCTCAACAAACTGCTTGTCCCGACAAAGCCGAATCAGAAGGATTACGACACATCTACAGCGGAAGGTCAGCAGGAGTATGACGATGCGCTTGACAAATGGGAGACCATGTCACCCATCACCGGTATCTTCAAGAGCTTTACCGATGCCCCCGGAGGATTCAAGGAGGAGCTTCGGGAGATCGGTGTGAGCTTCGGTGCGGAGTATGCCTACAATCAGCAGTTCTTCGTTCGTGCCGGTTACAACTACGAGCACCCCACAAAAGGTGGCCGCAGCTACTTCGCGTTCGGTGCCGGATTCTCGCTCAACGTTGTGCAGCTCGATGCCTCCTATATGCTCGCCACAGCTCAGAGCAGTCCGCTTGACCAGACACTGCGCTTCTCACTGACGTTTGATATGGATGGTCTGCGCGACCTCCTCGGCAAACGACGCAGATAATTAAATTACACAGCTATGCTAAACTATATCTACTGGAATGCTGATCCGATCCTCATCTCCTTCGGACCTATAGCCGTGAGATGGTATGGACTTATGTTCGCCATCGGGTTCACTATCGGCTATTGGATTGTAGCAAAAATGTTCAAACACGAAGGTGCGCCTGAAAAATGGCTGGGCACATTGTTGATCTATATGGTTGTAGCCACTATAGTCGGCGCCCGCTTAGGTCACGTATTTTTCTACGAATGGGGTTACTACTCAAAACATCCGGTAGAGATCTTCAAGATATGGGAAGGTGGGCTTGCAAGCCATGGCGGAACTATCGCACTTATTATCGCGTTGTTCCTCTTCTCCTGGATTGTAAGCAAGAAACCCGCTTCATGGGTTTTCGACAAGGTTGTGATCCCGATTGCCCTTGTCGGAGGACTCATCCGCTTAGGTAATCTTATGAACAGTGAGATTTACGGTGGTGCGACAGATCTCCCTTGGGGATTCATATTCCTCCGCAACGGAGAGACCATACCGGCGCACCCCACGCAGATTTACGAGGCATTATGCTATTTCTGCCTCTTCGGTCTGCTGATGTGGATGTATTGGAAGAGGAATGCCGAAGAGCGCCCATGGCTCATCACCGGCGTGTTCTTCATCGGAATCTTCCTGCCCCGGTTCCTTATCGAATATGTAAAGAATGTGCAGGTGCAATCGGAATATGAGATGATTGCGAAATATGGCATGAATATGGGTCAGGTGCTCAGCATCCCGTTCATACTGCTCGGAGTGATTTTGGTGATTTGGGCTTTGACTCACCCACGCAAACACTTCTCTTTCCCTAATAGATTTGCCGACGAGGATGAAAAAAAGTAATATTTAAAGCACCATAGGAATTATACGCTTGAGGGAGCTGATAAAGATATCGGCTTCCTCTTTTGTATTATAGACTGCGAACGACGCACGCACAGTGCCGGGAACACCAAGCCGCTCCATAAGCGGTTGGGCACAATGATGACCTGTGCGTACAGCCACGCCTAACTTGTCGAGAAGGAAACCTACATCATAGTTGTGTGCATCTCCCACATTAAATGACAACACCGCGCTCTTATGCGGAGCAGTGCCGTAAATCTTCACGCCCGGAATCTCCGCAATCTTTTCCGTGGTGTATCTCAGCAGTTCCTCTTCATGTTCACGGATATTGTCGAGTCCGACCTCCTCTATGAAGTCCAGAGCCTTCGCGAATGCCGCTATGTCAACGAAATCCGGTGTGCCTGCCTCAAATTTGAAAGGTAGATCGGCAAACGTAGTGCCATTGAAGCTGACATGTTTTATCATCTCCCCTCCCCCCTGATAAGGAGGCATGGATTCCAATAATTCCTTTTTGCCATAAAGCACTCCCACGCCCGTTGGTCCATACATCTTATGCGACGAAAACACATAGAAATCGCAATCGAGGTCCCTGACATCAATCGGAAGATGGGGCGATGCCTGCGCTCCGTCGACCAAGGCGGTGACACCATGCTCGTGAGCTATCCGTATCATCTCTTTAACCGGATTAACAGTGCCGAGGACGTTGCTGACGTGTGTGAATGTAGCCAACACCGTCCGTTCGTTAAAGAGGCTCTTATATTGCTCTAAATCGAGTTCTCCGCGCTCATTGATATCGACAACGCGAAGCTTTATATCTTTATGTCGTTGCAGCAGTTGCCAGGGAACGATATTGGCGTGATGCTCCATCACGGTGAGTATAATCTCGTCGCCGTCGCGGAATCTGTCGCCAAACGATGATGCCACAAGGTTGATAGCCTCGGTGGTACCGCGTGTGAATATTACCTCTTCTACACTTGAGGCATTGATATAATCCCGGACTCTTCGGCGGGTATGTTCCTGCATATCGGTTGCCTCCTGCGATACGGTATGCACGCCGCGATGTACATTGGCCTTGTAATGCTCATACATATTCACAACCGCTTCTACAACCTCTCGGGGAGTTTGCGATGTGGCTGTGTTGTCAAGATATACCAAAGGTTTGTCACCGACTGTGCGCTCCAAAATCGGGAATCGCCCTCTTATGTCATTCAGATCCAGTTTCATTTCAATACATTTATGCCTCAGAAGATCCTGTCATTATGCCTCGTGGCTCTTGCACACCGGGCATCCGGCACATGCCGAACGTTCGCCGGCGAAACGCCGCTCCACCATCAGATGCAATCTGTCGCGCAAAGAGGGGATACGGATTCTATCTATAATGTCTGCCATAAACGCCTGTTTCAGCAACAATTTTGCGGTGCTTTCCGAGAGACCGCGTGTGCGCATGTAGAAAAGCTGCAACTCATCGGGTTTACCGATTGCGCAACCGTGGGAGCATTTGACATCATCATTATAGATCTCAAGTTCCGGACGGCTGAACATCCGCGCATCGTCACTCCCCACAAGATTTCGGTTAGACTGATATGCTTCGGTTTTTACCGCACCGGGAGCAACATAGATTCTACCGGTGAAAGCACCCTTTGCTTCATCATCAAGGGAGAATTTGAAGAGCTCGTTGGAGATGCAATCAGGCACAGCATGATTGATGTGGCTGTATGTAGAGACTTTGCGTGAGTCATCCTCAATACCCATTCCATAAAGATGAAGTTCTGCGTGCTCTCCATTGAAACGGGTATAATACTCATTACGTGTCACGCCATTGAAGAGTGTTAAGCCATCGATGGAAACATGGCTTCCCTCTTCCTGCGAAAGATACAATGCCGAGAGTCTTGAGGTCTTTTCAGTAGATTCCTCAAGATTATAATAATCGAAGCGTGCGTTGCGAGCCGCAAAGATCTCCACAGCCTCAAGATCGAGGAACTGAACGTCAGGATTCTGTGAGTGCTCGCACACCAGCAGTGTAGCCTCAGCATCCTCCTCCATAATGATAAGGAGACGGCGCACACCCATCAATGGCATCCCATTTTCAAGGATATTCACCAATTGCAACGGCTTTTCAAGATGTACACCCTTCTTCACCCGCAGATAGAAACCATCTTGCGCAAACAATGTGTTCAAGGCAACAATAGGATTCTTAATGTCGGCAAGCTTGCCGTAATATCTTTTTATATCTTCCGGATAATCGAGTCCGAACACGCGCAGGCTACCAGCCTCCACCCCCTCGGGCAACCCCTCTATCATGGATTTAGAAGCGGCAAAAGTGTCGTTGATGAGCATGAACGGCGATTCAGTGAGCATAGGCACATCGCAACGGAAAGTGGCTTGCGGATTCACATCTATGTTGAGTTTTGCAAGATTGATACCGTAATCCGGTGCAAGGATTGCCTCAAGGTCACAATTTTCGTAATTGTCACTGTCAGCTTTAGGCAGCTTCATATCCGACAGCTGCGCATACGCATCGCCACGCAAGTCATTTAGTGGACCCGCGCCGTTCGCATCTATCAACTTCTGATGCTCCCGGTATAAGTCTAAATAT
Organism: Bacteroides sp.; assembly: GCA_014802175.1. GTDB lineage: Bacteria > Bacteroidota > Bacteroidia > Bacteroidales > Muribaculaceae > Lepagella. Next base: position 60,112 of record JAAVCU010000012.1, on the reverse strand, counting down.
TGATTCAATGCACTCATGATCACTCCCCCTCTTTATTGTCGACCTCTTCCTTGATCCAATCAAAACCTCGCTGCTCGATTTCGAGGGCAAGTTCCGGACCTCCTGATTTTACAATCCTTCCCTTGTACAGGATATGTATGAACTGCGGCTTGAGGTAATCAAGCAATCTCTGATAGTGAGTGATGACGATTGTGGCATTGTTCTCATTCTTCAGGGTGTTCACACCGTCGGCAACAATGCGCAGTGCATCCACATCCAGACCTGAGTCAGTCTCGTCAAGGATAGACAACTTCGGCTCCAACACAGCCATCTGGAAGATCTCGTTACGCTTTTTCTCACCACCGGAGAAACCTTCGTTGACGGAGCGCGATGCAAGTTTATTGTCAAGTTCCACAACCGCGCGCTTCTCACGCATCATCTTGAGAAAGTCGGTAGCACTCATCGGAGGCTCGTGATGATATTCGCGTTTCGCATTGACAGCGGCGCGCATGAAGTTTACCATCGACACCCCGGGAATCTCTACCGGATATTGAAACCCGAGGAACAAACCTTCGTGGCTTCGGTCTTCCGGAAGCATCGCGAGCAGATCCTTGCCGTTGAACTCTGCCGAACCTTCGGTAACTTCGTATGCCGGGCTACCTGCCAGCACCATTGAGAGTGTTGATTTACCGGAGCCGTTAGGACCCATTATGGCGTGAACCTCACCCGGTTTAACTTCAAGATTGATACCTTTGAGAATCTCCTTTCCGTTGATGCGGGCGTGAAGATCTTTAACTTTGAGCATATATTTGTTGTCCATCATTTCGGGGTTATTATTTTCAGAATGTAAAATTACAAATTATCCCTTATATATAAAACACATCCACCCCTCATTTTGCTCACATACCTTAAGTAAGTGAGAAAAATAAATGAACAAATAAAAGAAAGTTATTTTTGAAATGATTTGAGTGCGGAATGAAGGAGCATAGCGCGCTATGCAACTGAATGACAAACTCAAAGCATCCAAAAAGAACAAGTTTTATTGTTCAAGTATTTTATTTCACATATAGCGTTTTATTTTTTGAACTTACTTATTTATCGAAGAAATGTTTTGCCTGATGGCGCGTTGCCGGCAGTGTGGTGAGCAGCGCAAGCGCTTCGTTAAGAGCGTCTGTACCGGAATATGGATTAACGCCGTGTCTTCGGCAATATGTAGTGAAATCCGGGGATAATCCCTTGGTCAAAGCTGAGGTTATGGATTCTCGGTCAGGTGCGCAATTAATTACGGTGTTGCCATATACTCGACCTAACTGTCTGTCGCCGATATTCAGCGTCGGTATGCCAAACGAGGGAGCCTCGATAAGTCCGCTTGACGAATTTCCGATAACCGCCCCACAATGCTTCAAGGCGGAGTAATATCGTTTGCGGCCGAGAGATGTCACACACAGGGATCTGTCCGAGTGCGTTTTCACCCAGTCCCTGATCATATCTCCAACCCTCTTCCCTCCGGTATCAGAATTGGGCATTGTGAACAATATCTTTCTATCCTTGATTTTTTCAAGGGCATCGAGCAATGCTTTGGTCTGCGCTTCTTCATCGCCGGGTTGACGTGTCACAGGGTGAAATGTCACAAGAAGGAAACCCTCTTCCAACGGAAGTGCACTTGTCTCGGCAATCTCCTTCAGACTTTCGTTAAACCCGGCAAGACTCATAAACTCCTCCCTTCGGATATTATCTACCCCTAAACTGCCGATATTGAAAACCCGTGCAGGCTCTTCTCCCATACGGATGACACGATCACGATATTCCTCGGTTGCAGTGAAATGATATGCCGACAATTTGGTTATTGCGTGCCGGATGGCATCATCATACGCACCTTCCGTGATTTCTCCTCCATGAAAATGCGCCACCGGTATTCCGAAAATCATCGCAGCGGAGGCCGCCGCCAACATTTCGTAACGATCCCCTAATATCAGAATCAGATCCGGCTCAAGTTCGGTATATGCATCGGCAAAACCCGACATGGCAACAGACATGGCTTTGACAGTGCCCCGCGCGGAATTATCATCCAAGGGTAACGGCACACGATAATCTATCGAGAAACCATCGTTCTCAATCTCATTCACAGTCATACCGTATACCGGGGAAAGGTGCATATTTGTCGCAATAATCTGCAACCGCACATCTTCACGATTCTTCAGTTCAAGCATCAACCGACTGAGGATACCATACTCAGCGCGGGTTCCCGTTACAACACAAATCTTACGCACTTCGTTTAATTAGGAATTAGGAATTAGTAATTATGGACACCTCTAACTATCCCGATTTGCTCGTCGATGTCGTAGTCGCGATCGGCTGTCTGCCCGAGGAGTTTTGGCCAGCACATCGGTGAAAGACCATCACCCGGGCGCTTGGTGGTTAGATTCTCCTCCGTAAAGACTTCCCCCTTCTTTATAGGTCGAGCTGCGACTATACTTTTTCTCGCCACCGACTTGTTCTCTTTCTCTGAGACAGCCACGTGCTTCTCTCCATCACCCAACGCTTTCTCTATGTTACGGATCGCCCTAACCATCTCTTTGAGTTCATGCGGTTCGAGCGATGCCTTATGATCCGGACCGGGTAAGTCGCGCGATAGCGTGAAATGTTTCTCTATTACCGTCGCGCCCAACGCAGCGGCAGCTACCGGAACCTCAATCCCCTGCGTATGATCCGAATAACCCACATTCTCCGTAAACTTTCTCAATGAGCACATTGCCAACAAGTTCACATCCTCCATAGGTGTAGGGTATTGAGTTGTGCAGTGCAACAGTGTGATTTTACTCACATCTTGTCCATTCTCACGGAGTGCTTGTATCGACTCCGCTATCTCCCACGGCTCGCACATCCCCGTCGACATTATAACCTCCCGGTTATATCCGGCAATTTTGCGAAGATATGGATAGTTTGAAATCTCTCCGGATGGAATCTTCCAGATATCCAGCCCGAGGGAATGTAGAAAATCGATACTCTCAAGGTCGAATGCAGTGGAAAGGAAACGAATCCCCCTCTGCCGGCAATACTCGATAAGTTCAAGGTGATTTTCACGACTCAACTCAAGGGCTTTGAGCATCTTGAGCTGAGAGTTGTCGCTATCACCAATATTTTTCTGTTGATATTCAGCTTTGGCTGCATCTTTGGTCACAAGATTCTCTGCCTTGAAAGTCTGAAACTTCACGAAATCAGCCCCGGCATCGGCAGCCGCATCCACAAGCTGCTTAGCCATCTCCAGCGAACCATTATGATTCACACCTGCCTCAGCAATAATCCGTATCATTATCTTATTTAAGTTTACGCGCAGGATAACCCACATAAGTGCCGGGCTCTTTGGCATCCTTAGCCAATAAGGATCCCGCGCCAAGAAATACATCATAACCGGCACTGATTCCCTGCACCATTATGGCTCCGCTTCCTACAAAACAGCGTGCTCCGACTTTGCACCCTCCGTTGACTTTAGCTCCGGTCGACACATGCGTAACATCTCCCACCTCGGCATCATGTTCAATGATGGCTCCCGTATTTATTATCACACTTTCGCCAACCTTGGCGTTAGCATTGACCACAGCCTGATGAAGCACCACAGTGCCCTCCCCTATGCTTGAGCGTGGAGATACGAAAGCCGTTGAAGCAATCACGGTAGCCAGACTTCCACCTGCCTCCTTGATGCGTTTGTGCAAACGAGCGCGGGGTTCGGCATGTTCTATTGCACCTAAAGTCACAATAAACTCGCAATCGCCGACATATTCGGGTATCATATCATCTGTGCCGATCACCGGATAGCCCGACACCTCGGAACCTACAAACTGCGGCATATCAAGAATACCCCGGATCTTGCGTCCGGCACTCTCCGCGGCTTCAATCACAGAGCGGCAATGACCGCCACCCCCTACCAAAATTATATCTTTCAATTCTATCAATTTCTATCAATTAGAAATTAGTAATTAGGAATTAGTAATTATGGACACCATAACTACTAACCATTCTCTACTCTCTACTCACTACTCACTACTGAAGAGGGTAGATTCACCAACCGGTCTGCCAACTCTATGGTGTTGGTCTGTGAATCGCGCTCGCAATCCTCGAACATCGGAAGCCTCCACATCAATTCCCACACCGGGCGCGTCATAACACCATTATCGTTGCTGAACTGCAAAAACTCATCACGTTCCTCACGTGAGGGAAGCATTATGGCGTTCAGCCAATAGTTAGACCGTGAACCCTCCGGTTCCTCCATAAACTTAACTCCCTCCGGTCCATCAGCAAAGAATCTCTTGTAAACCTCCGCCGTTTTGCGTTTCGATTCAAGGAATCTATCAATCTGCTCAAGCTGAGCGCAACCCAATGCTGCATTGATATTCGGCATGCGGTAGTTGTAGCCCACCTCATCGTGTATGAACTCCCATCTCGACGGCAGTTTTGCCTGGGTGGTGAGATGTTTGGCTTCATCAGCAAGTTTCTCATCGTTAAAAAGCAACATACCTCCACCGCCGGTGGTTATTGTCTTATTACCGTTGAAGCTAATGGCGCCAATCTTGCCAAATGTGCCGGTGTGCTGTCCCTTGTAATAAGACCCTATGCTTTCAGCCGCGTCCTCCACAAGTTCCAATCCATATTCCCGGCATATATCCGCTATCTCATCAATGCGGCATGGATGCCCGAACGTGTGCATCGGCACCACCGCCTTAATACGGCGGTCGGTTTTACGGTTGCGCAATTCTCCTGCCTCATCTTTATATGAATGCACCTTCAACCAATCGCGCAACGCTTTAGGCGACAATCCCATTGTGTCCATATCCACATCAATAAACACGGGGTGCGCGCCGATATATGATATTGCATTGCAAGTGGCAATGAAAGAGAGCGATTGGGTCAGCACCTCATCGCCCCTCTTCACTCCGGCAAGCAGCAGGGCAATATGCAGCGCATTTGTACCGTTAACACATACCACTGCGCGTTTCGCTCCGGTGAACTCAGCCATATCCTTCTCGAAGCGATCTACAAATGCTCCCACACTCGACACAAATGTAGTGTCTATGCACTCTTCGAGATATTTCTTCTCATTGCCGGCAAAAGTCGGTGCGTGTAGAGGCACAAACTCCCCCTCTTTAGCACCAAACCTCTCCCTGATTACTTTCAGAATTGAATCGTATTTCATAATCACTTATCGTTAAGATCAGCCAACCATGCTGACCATGAACGCATAAAAAATCAAACCCAGAAAGAATGTGATCCCTATCCACATCTTCGCCAATCGGGCGGAATTATGGGCATCACGCCGAAACTTGTCGGCATCTCCCTCAACCTTACCTTCTGAAATCTCTACACTTTTATCCCATTCCTTACGCGCCATGATAGAGAAATATAACGCTATCGCACCGGTGGGCGGAAAACAAAGCAAGAGAACGGCAATAGCCACACCTAACGTGGGCATAGGTGGATTCTGTAACCTCGACGGATCTTCCTCCGGCATCGGGAACGGATATCCCCTTAAACCGCGTATCTTCTGTTCATCGAATTCCTCGCGACTCGCCTGAACATTGCTTTCATTCTCCGGGTACTTTGGCGAGGGATGCATCCTGTCGAAAATTCGCTGACGGTAATAGCGGCATATATCCGCCACATCGTCGGCTTTCTTCCAGTCATCCATCCCTTTCGCCCAGACATAAGTGCCCGGACGCACTCCCTCTTCGTGAAGTTCGTCAAGTGTAAAGGGACCCTTCTGTTCCCCATCTATCATCGCGAAATATAATGCCATACTGCATCTATCTATACGCCGACGCGATAAGTTACTGCATCGAGTTTAATGTTTGCATTAACTCCAGATACCACCCTCTGAGGAATATCGTACCTAAAATTCCGATTCCTGCTAACACGAGTGCAATTATCGACATCGTTTTAGCTGAGGAATTCGCCACATCACCCTCAGCCTTCAATCCGTTGGCATAATATTTATTTGCATTTGAGGCTTTGACAACGGCAATCACTCCAAAGATGAAACCGATGCAAGAGAAAAGCGTGCCGAGCACCAATCCAATGATAGCGGGTGCCATCCAGTTTGTATGCTCTATAGGCTCAGCCGGGAACTGATTGTAAGGATTCGGACGTTGGCTGCCATAATTCCCCTGATAAGGATGCGGAGGCACACTGTTGCCGGATCTGCCGAAGCCATTATCGCCGGCGTATGGATTCAGTTGCTCCTCCGGACGGGCATACCCACCGAATGCGGAATCATCCATAAAGATATCATTAAGTTCCGGCAAGCTACCGGCTTTCACCCAGTCAGCCATTCCGGCTCGCCACACCATTGTTTCTTTTGTCACTCCGGCAGACGCGAGTTGTTCCTTACTCATGGGACCAGCCTGTTTACCATCAATTATCGCGAAATAATACTCCATATCTAATTAAGTAAGTTCTAAAAATAAAACGATATATGTAGTAAGATTAAGTACAAAAGCCGAGAACCCGCATAAAATGATCACGAGCCCCGGCTTTTGAATTTATATTTTAAAATTTATGAGGATCAGAGTCCTTTGCCGTGGCAATTCTTATATTTCTTGCCTGATCCGCAAGGACAGGGATCATTACGTCCGATCTTCGGTGACGCCTGCGCCGGCTGGGTTGTTGATGACGACGGACGATTGACGGTGGTTGCAGCCCTGCGCTGCGCGCTCTCGCCGGGATAAGTATCCTGCGTGGTGCTGTAATTTGCGTACGGGTTGTAGGAACGCTGCTGCTGCGCACGTGCCTGTGCCTGTGCTTGTGCTTCCTGCTGCGCCTGGGCCTGGGCCTGCGCTGCTTTTGCCTCCTCATAATCGGGCACTGCAAGCTGACCGCGCATCAGTGTACCGATAACTTTCGAGTTCATGTCGAGAAGCATCTTTTTCCAGAGTTCGAACGCCTCGATCTTATAGATCACAAGGGGATCTTTCTGCTCGTAAGATGCATTCTGCACTGATTTGCGCAACTCATCCATATCGCGGAGGTGCTCCTGCCATGCCGAGTCGATAGATGAAAGCAACACTGCTTTCTCCCAGGCTTTACCGATGGGCTTGCAGTTATTAGCATAGCACTCTTCGATATCAGCCTTGATATTGAACATTCTGCGACCATCGGATACCGGAACACCGATCAATCCCTGAGCACCCTGCTGCTCTACAAAGTCCTTGATATATGGTGCGGCGGCGGCGGCCATCTTCTCCTTCTTGCGGGCGAAGGTAGCAAGTGCCTCTTCAGCAATCTTATCGGCGAGCGCACGGCTGTCGATCTTCGCAAATTCTTCAGCTGTAACGGGCGATTCCATTGCGAACGACATACCGATCTGATCCGAGAACTCCTCGAAACTGTCATACTTACGAGCAGCCAGATCATCGGCCAGCTCATACATCATATTGGCGATATCCGTACCGATTCTTTCACCCTTAAGGGCGTTCTGACGACGGCCATACACACCTTTGCGCTGTGCGTTCATCACATCATCATACTCCACAAGGCGTTTACGGATACCGTAGTTATTCTCCTCTACACGTTTCTGCGCATTCTCGATCGATTTGGTGACCATGCTGTTCTCAATCATCTCTCCCTCTTTGAAGCCGAGACGGTCGAGCATTTTAACAACCTTGTCGTTAGCAAACAGACGCATCACGGTGTCCTCGAACGACACAAAGAACACGGAGCTACCGGGGTCGCCCTGACGTCCGGCACGACCACGAAGCTGACGGTCGACACGACGCGATTCATGGCGCTCCGTACCGATGATTGCCAAACCTCCAGCCTCTTTAACTTCAGCCGGGAGCTTGATATCCGTACCACGTCCGGCCATGTTGGTTGCGATTGTCACTGTTCCTTTCTGACCTGCCTGAGCAACGATATCCGCCTCTTTCTGGTGCAATTTAGCATTCAGCACCTGATGCGGAATCTTACGAAGCTTCAGCATCTTTGAAAGGAGCTCGGAGATCTCCACCGACGTTGTGCCGACAAGAACAGGTCTGCCCTGGTTCACCATATCCTCGACTTCCTGGATTACGGCTGCATATTTCTCTTTCTTCGTGCGGTAGACACGGTCGTTCATATCGTTACGTAGAACCGGACGGTTAGTCGGGATCTCGATAACGTCAAGTTTATAGATATCGTAAAACTCTCCTGCCTCTGTCATCGCCGTACCGGTCATACCTGCCAGCTTGCGATACATACGGAAATAGTTCTGGAGTGTGATTGTGGCGTAAGTCTGAGTGGCAGCCTCAACCTTCACTCCCTCCTTTGCTTCGATTGCCTGATGAAGACCATCGGAATAACGACGACCCTCCATGATACGGCCGGTCTGCTCATCTACGATCTTGATCTTGTTGTCGTCAATCACATATTCCACATCCTTGTCGAAGAGGGTGTAGGCCTTAAGAAGCTGGTTAACGGTGTGAACGCGCTCAGCTTTTGTAGCATAATTCTGAAGAAGGGCATCTTTCTTCTCCTGGCGTTCCTCTGCAGAGAGCTCTTCATTCTCTACAGCCGAGAGCTGTGATGCAATATCGGGAAGGATGAAGAAGTCCGGATCCTGAGTTGTGCCGGTAAGCACCTCGATACCTTTATCTGTCAACTCGATTGAATGATTCTTCTCGTCGATTACAAAGTAAAGGGGCTCGACTGCCTTCGGCATCTCGCGGTTGTTGTCCTGCATATATTTTGCTTCAACCTTGAGCATGAGCTGCTTGATACCGTCTTCGCTGAGATAGCGGATCAGCGGACCATGTTTCGGCAACGCTTTGTAAACACGGAAGAGTGCGAGACCACCCTCCTCTACGTCACCTTTTGAAATCTTATCTTTTGCCTCAAGCAGGAGCTGCTGGGCGAGCTTACGCTGCGCATTGACAACTTTCTCTACATTGGGTTTGAAATCATTGAACATCTGGTCGTCACCTTTGGGTACAGGACCGGAGATGATAAGCGGCGTACGAGCATCGTCAACCAATACGGAGTCAACCTCATCGACAATGGCGTAATAATGCTCATCACGCTGCACGAGATCCTCGATGCGGGTCGCCATATTATCGCGGAGATAGTCGAAACCGAACTCATTGTTCGTACCAAATGTGATGTCGCTGCGGTAAGCATTGCGACGCTCTTCCGAGTTGGGCTCTGTCTTGTCGATACAAGCCACGGTCAGACCATGGAACTGATACAACGGACCCATCCACTCCGAGTCACGTTTTGCAAGGTAATCGTTGACAGTCACCACATGCACACCCTCACCTGTCAAAGCGTTGAGGAATACCGGAAGTGTTGCCACGAGAGTCTTACCCTCACCGGTAGCCATCTCGGCAATGTTGTTTGTGACTTTGCCTTTATTCATGATGCCGTGGAGAACCATACCTCCGATAAGCTGCACATCATAGTGCATCATATCCCATTTGAGCAGGTTTCCTCCGGCAAGCCATTCTGTCTTATAGATTGCCTTGTCACCATCAATAGTGATAAAGTCCTTACCCTGACCTGCCAAAGTGCGGTCAGCCTCAGTTGCAGTAACTTCTATCGTATCGTTATCCTTGAATCGGCGTGCGGTCTCTTTTACAACGGCAAAAACCTCCGGAAGGGCTGCGTCAAGTTCTTTCGCATAGTTATCGAACATCTCCTCACGGAGTTCGTCGATTTTCTTCCACAACGGTTCGCGTTTGTCGTATTCAAGAGTCTCTATCTCAGCGCGCACAGCAGCCATCTCATCTTTATATTGCTGTGCTCCGCTGCGGATACGGTCGCGGATTGTATCAATCCTGCCACGCAATTCATCGTTGGAAATCTCTGTCAACTCCTTGCTGATCGGATTGATCTCCTGCTCCAGACGCTGCCAAAGCGGACGCACCGCTCTCTCTGACTGATCGCCGAAAATTTTATGTAATAATTTAGAAATCATTTATGTTGTATTTTATTATTTCTTGTTTTGGTTTCTGGTCTCGTTTAATTGTTAAAAAAGTATCGGTTTGGAGACCGCACCATTCGGTGAGCGAATACGGAGAATACTGCTCACGGTCGGAGCTATCGCCGTTGCATCCACTGTGGAATCAATGCGCTTCGGAGCCACGCCGTCTGCCATGATGAAGGCAGGCGTCAGCACCGGTGTCTCACGCACCGATTTAGTAACAGCCGGATAGTCAATATCGTTCACTATAGTCCATCCCGGATTGAAGGAAACATAAATGTCACCTCCTGTTTTCGGGTCGAGCGAGAGACGTAACTGCTCCTCCTCCGGTGTGGAGGGTGATAATATGTCATAGAACGTAAATGCATCAAGCACTCCGCTCATTTTTGTCAAGAAGCTGCGGGCATCCGCAACCACATCCTGAACATTAAGGTTCTTATCTTCAAGCACCTTATGGTCCAGATAGAGATGATTGTCGCGGAACGCGCCCACATAATCCGCATTGCCATGGCGCGCGGAGAGATATGAGTTAAGCAGAGATTTAGCCCTCTTCATTGAGAACTCACCACCGGGCAATCTATATTTCTTATCCTCTATTACGGCATCGTCGTAATATCCGGTGGAGCTGAGCCAGATTACGGCATTCTCTTTCCCCACATATTTATCTATGGCATCAAAGAGACGTCCGAGTTGACCGTCGAGTCTGAGATAGGCATCCGTAAGCTCCGGGCGGAAATCGCCGTCGGTGACATATCGGTATGGCGCCAGCGTATACCCCACATTGAGCATGTCCACAGCGTTGCTGTTGCTGCCGATCTTGAGCTGACGCAGACACTCGATGGCTACATCAGTAACCTCCGCATTTCCCATCGGAGAGGCTATGAATCTATCGTAAACCTCCTTATCGTTGCGCTGGAATAAATGACGGAAGGGATATATCCTTTTCTGCTCAGGCAATCCGGGAAACTTATCGATCGGGATCGAAGGTTTCCACTGCATGGTGTCGAGTCGCGAGGCGAGCGACGATGAATAATTCCGGGTGCTGACCGGAGTCGGCAGATTCTTGTAATATGTGGTTGTAGCCCAGTTGCCTGTATTCGGATTGATCCAGCAGGCTCCGGTGCCGGCATGACCTGCCATCACTATCGCCACCTGCGGATCTGCTGAGAAGGAATACACCGCCGACAAACCCAATCCATCCATCGCAACCTCGTCGGCGAGCGTGGAGAGACGTATATTCTCAGGAGAATAGGAATCGTTGGTGAAGTTTCCCAATGTCTTGGGATCTGAAAGAACCGGCTTCACCTTCTTGGTGGCCGGATCATAAAGGTCTGCGGAAGCCACTCCCGTGGTCGACGGGTATGCACCGGTGTACAACATCGCTGTAGCCGACACCGCATCAAGACCTTTCGCCTTGAAATCGACATCTCGCATATAGGCGCCGTCGTTCATCAAACGCTTGAATCCGCGTTCGTTGAAGTAGCTTTGCAGATATTCTATATAGTCGGTGCGCAGCTGATCCACCACAATCCCCACAACGAGTTTGGGTCGCCCCGCTTCATCGTGGGCGGCCTGTACCGCCACATTGAGCGTCACCAGACCGCATAGCACCGAAGTTAATAATCTTTTCATTGCTTAAGTTGTCCTTAAGTTTCTTTGTGTCACTATGGCGTAAGCCAGCGCCAACGCCAATGTTGCCCCCATCAGTGGGAAGAATGCCGGATTCGCACTCTGCGACTGGAATGGCCACACAAGCAGCAGCACTCCGATCACCACAACATCTATCCATGCCATTCCCAAACCGACATATCTCATTTTTCGGCTCCATACAGTAATTGCCGGAAGCAATTGCAATGGATTCAGCCATAAAAGCAAGATATTCGGAGAAGATGCCTCATGCGTGGATACAAACACCAAAAACGCAATCAGACATCCTGCTAACCCGCAAATACCGAACCAAATCGAATATAACGGCTTAAATATCCTATTTTTCTTTATTTCACGATACGACACCCAGGCAAAAAGCAGCAATATGACTATTGAAAATGCCATCGGTGTCAAATACCATGGAGTTGGCGGCAGTGAAGCGTTCTCCACGCCTTGAAAGAGCACGCGGGTGCTACTTACTAACGGCTCCCCTGTAGAGAGGTGCGCCCCTCCGATCTTTTTCATCATCTCTTCGGGCACAAACATCTCCTCCTTCCCATTCACGGGGTAGTCAAGCCCTGAGCCCAAAGCCAGATCGATACCGAACTGATACCAGGGATAAGCCTTATGATAGGCACGCATCTCATTGCGGAATGTGCCGTAACTGACTTCATCGGGGTAGGTTACGCCGTGGTTTGTCGCCGTGTCAAGAACATCTGCAATTCGCGTGGCGCAATTGTCCTTGACATAGTTGTAACGATATACGCAATTCTCAGGCAAACTGATTGTGCGCAGCGCCTCAAGCGCTTTTCTCTTCTCCTCCGCGGTTAGGTTGAGATCCTGCTCGGTGACGGTTCGTCCGTCTTCCACATATTCAGGCAGGAACCATGCAAACGGATAACCGGCTACTTTGTAGTCGGTCTCACCTTTGACATACCGATATACGAAATTGGGTTGATTGAAATCAAAAAGTCCATAGTTCCATACGGAATCTATGGCGTGTCCTTCAACCTCTCCTCTAACTCTTATAGCGGAATGCCCGCAAAGCTCATAAATCTCAGAACCGGGCGCGCAAGTTATCACACTCACAATAATAGAGTCTTTTCGAGTCTCCTCTCCATGGAGAGAAAACCCGAAAAGAACCATCAATAATATCGTGAGTATTTTTATTCTCATCCTTAGAGAGTGTTTGGATTTAAACCCAATTTAATATTCATACTCTCTTAGAATGAGCAATTCTTCGGATAACGCGGGAAGGGTATCACGTCGCGGATGTTCTGCATACCGGTCACGAAGAGCACAAGACGCTCGAAACCGAGACCGAAACCGGAGTGAGGTACTGATCCGAATTTGCGTGTATCCATATACCATGGAATATCGGCCATGCCAAGTTCCTCCATACGCGCGCGGAGCACATCATAATTCTCCTCACGCTGCGAACCGCCGATGATCTCGCCGATCTGCGGGAAGAGAACATCCATGCCGCGAACTGTCTTACCATCCTCATTGAGCTTCATGTAGAATGCCTTGATCTCTTTCGGATAGTCGGTAAGCATTACCGGACGCTTGAAATGCTTCTCTACAAGGTAACGCTCATGTTCCGAAGCGAGGTCTGCACCCCAATATACCGGGAACTCGAACTTCTGACCACTCTCTTCAAGAATCTTGATGCCCTCAGTGTAAGGCAGACGAACGAAATCATTCTCTACCACAAATTTAAGGCGATCGATTAACTCCTTGTCAAAATGATCATTAAGGAACTGGATGTCATCCTTGCAATGCTCAAGCGCGTAGTTGATACAATACTTGATAAATTCCTCGGCAAGATCCATGTTGTCGTTTACATCATAGAACGCCATCTCCGGCTCGATCATCCAGAACTCCGAGAGGTGACGCGGAGTGTTTGAATTTTCAGCGCGGAATGTAGGACCAAAGGTGTAGATGTTGCCAAGAGCTGTGGCTCCAAGCTCTCCCTCAAGCTGACCGGAAACGGTAAGCGAAGCCTGACCTCCGAAGAAATCCTGAGAGTAGTCTACTTTTCCATCCTCTGTCTTGGGCAACTCCTCAAGGGGAAGTGTAGTCACCTGGAACATTGCGCCGGCGCCCTCGGCATCCGACTCTGTGATCAGCGGAGTGTGGAAATAATAGAAACCTTTATCGTTAAAGAATTTATGTATTGCAAAAGCAAGTGCATGACGAATGCGGAGAACCGCTCCGAAGGTATTTGTACGCGGACGCAGGTGAGCGATCTCACGAAGGAACTCCAGTGAATGACCCTTCTTCTGCAAGGGGTATTCCTGAGGATCGGCTGTGCCGTAGATCTCAAGCTCGTCGGCCTGAACCTCTACACTCTGACCCTTACCCTGGCTTTCCACCAACATTCCCTGAACGTGGATGCTTGAACCGGTTGTTACCGGCTTCAGGCTTTCCTCGGAGAATTTCGAAAGGTCGAACACGATCTGGATGTTGTTGATGGTGGATCCGTCGTTCAATGCCACGAACTGCACATTCTTGTTACCACGGCGAGTACGTACCCAACCTTTCACATCCACCTCTGTCCCTGCATATTTTGCAGGATCCGACAGAAGTTCCTTTACCGTTTTTCTTCTTATATCTTTCATTTTAATTTTCAATGAGAAGTTTAAGTGAATCATTCGAATGCTCCCATGCGGAGATAGTTCACCTCTTCCTGTGTGAGGTATCTCCAGCGACCACGGGGAAGATTCTTCTTTGTCAGACCGGCGAAGTAAACGCGGTCGAGCTTGGTTACTCTATAACCGAGACTCTCGAATATACGGCGCACGATACGATTTCTTCCGCTGTGGATCTCAATACCAGCCTGATTGCGGTCGGTGTCAGATACATAGCTGATGGCATCTGCATGAATTTCGCCATCTTCGAGTTCGATACCGTCGGCGATGCGCTGCATATCCTCCTCGGTAATATCCTTATCGGTCCATACGTGATAGATCTTCTTCTTCACGAATTTGGGGTGTGTGAGTTTCGATGCCAAATCACCATCGTTTGTGAGAAGGAGCACACCGGTTGTGTTGCGGTCAAGGCGTCCTACAGGATAGATTCGCTCCTGACAGGCATTCTTCACAAGATCGAGAACCGTTGTACGACCATTGGGATCATCGCTGGTTGTAACGCAATCTTTCGGTTTGTTGAGCAACACGTAGCATTTACGCTCAGGCGTTACCACCTTATCATTGAATTCCACTACATCGTTGCGTGAAATCTTTGTACCGAGTTCTGTTACAACCTCACCATTAACTTTCACCTTGCCTGATGTGATATATTCATCGGCCTCACGGCGTGAGCAGATACCTGCATTTGCCATATACTTGTTCAGGCGTACCTCCTCATTCGGATCGATATCGTCCAAAACATAATCGATCTGCTTCGGACGGGGCATAAAGCGCATCCCCTGGTTCTGACGGTTCTGATTGCGGTTCTGTCCATAACCACCCTGGCGGTTCTGTCCGTAACCACCCTGACGGTTCTGATTGTAACCACCTTGCTGACGGTTCTGTCCGTAGCCACCCTGCTGGCGGTTCTGATTGTAACCACCCTGACGGTTCTGTCCGTAGCCACCCTGCTGGCGGTTCTGATTGTAACCACCCTGTCGGTTCTGACCGTAACCACCCTGCTGGCGGTTCTGGTTGTAGCCACCCTGGCGGTTCTGATTGTAACCACCCTGCGGGCGCGGCTGACGCGGCTGATAGCCTTCACCCTGCGGGCGCTGCTGATATGTATTCTCCGGAGAACCCTGCTGATAGCCATTCTCCGATGTATGCTGCTGATAACTTGAGCGCTGATAGCCACCCTGATTGTAGCCACCCTGCTGACGGGTCTGACCGTAACCACTCTGACGGGTCTGGTGATATCCACCCTGCTGGTTGCGGTTATAGCCTCCCTGGTTATATCCTTGATTTCGCTGTTGATAGCCTCCCTGATTACCATAACTTCCGCCACGGTTGTAGCCACTCTGACGATTGTTATAGCCATACGGACGCTGCTGATAAGATCTCTGTTCACTCTCGGCTCCCTCCTCATTTGAAGATGTACGGGCCGAATCGCCGGGATAGTTTACTTTTTCGTAACGCGACTCGTTATCAGTGTGATCAGCCGCAGACATATTCATGCCCGCGCCGATTCTGGGTCGCTTTGACTTTTTTGCTTCTTCCATTGTTTCAATAAAAAATTAGCACCGGGACATCTCTGCCTTCATTGGTGTGCGATTCAATATTTCTTTTTCGGTCTTATGATATTAATGAATTTTTCTGATCATGAAGTTGTTTAAACAACTTCTATATATAATCGACTCTTTGGTTATTCAACTAAAGATGACCTATATGGGTTCATTGATATGGCTGCAAATGTAACACTTTTTTTCTTCAAAACAAAATTTTCAACGAATTATAAATTATAAATACTTTATAAATATTACTTAAAAATTTGCCCGAGGAAGTTGGTTTCCTCGGGCAAAAAAAAATTGATTGTCATCCCGACAACCAATCTTACGTTAACCTTAAAATCTAATACCATGAAAAACTCAATGCAAAATTAATAATTTATTTTGAAAACTATGCTATACAACACAAAAATTTCTCCCATCTTAACATCATTTAACAATTAGACCATTTCCCAGCCCTGTCGAGATACTGAATACGAATTCCTACAAAGCACGCACCGGCGATGCGCTCTCCGATTCCGTATGCATGTAAAGAAATCGGGAAATATAGATCGGTGCTGACGCCGAGCACGTCAACACCGATTAAGGAAGTTACTCTTTAGTTAGGATGTATGTCGGATTTACATTAATGCGGAAGACATCTTCGCAGCAATCTTGCTCAGTCGAGCGGCCTGAGCAGCGGTAAGATTTCCGCTTGCATTCTCAAGCTTGTTTTGTAACGACTGCGCCGATTCGAGAAGTGAAGTATACTCGCTCATGGCACTCATATCGCCATTCATCGCCTTCTTGGCACACGCCGCTGCTTTGGTGCAATAGCTTTCATACTCATCAAGAATCTTATCCCAATCTTCACTACCTGCCGAAGATGATACAACCTCAGCTACCTCTTCAACCTCCGCGATTGTATCTACGCCATCAAATGAATCTGATGAGTCTGAAGATTCACCGGTTCCTTTGTATGCTTTAAATTTGGCACCACTATAACCCGGTTTCAAAACAAGATATTTTCCTTTTTTCTTAATTTTCTCCCATGTCTCCTGCGCATCCTCATCCCACTCTTTTTTGCTCGCCTCTACTTCGTAAACCATACGATAGTTACCTGCTGCAAGATAGTTGTGCAAATCATTGTCATAGTCAGACTTACTCTCAATCTCGAAATCGGAAGGCAATGAACCAATCTTGTTCATATCCTCATCAAGCACCTCGGCATCGAAGCGGAAGCTCCAGTCGGACGCCACGGCTTCGGATACTTTTACCTGAATAGTGGAATACAATTTCACACCGTCGGATGTTTCATCGAGGTTGATTGCGACCGCATCCGATTCAAACTGCATGAATTCGCTCAGCCCTTCAATTTCGGGTTTAAGTTCCAGTTTTGCAGCATTCTTGCCACCACAGGATGGCAGACCCAGGAGGGCGGCAAACACCATGGCAGCTGCCCCAATTTTAAATAATCTTTTCATCATAATTTATTGATTAGTTGTGATAAAATTATTACAGAAGTTTAATTCGTTTAAACGTCTTCGCTGCAAAATTATATATTTCCATTCAGTTTCCGGAAGTCCATTTTATTCCATTTTTTAATCCATTTTAGTCCATTTATGCCACTAAATTATCAAGCTACACTTATTTTCATTAATTTTGAATCATCAAGTCACCGTGAATTAATAATTAATTAATCGAAGTTTATGAATAAAAGATATAGAGTGAATTCTGAAGAAATAGACAGATTAAGGGGGGAAGTGGAACATTTTGCCGGCTTCCCTATGCAGACTCCTGACGATTTCACCCGGCTGTCAAATATTCTGAACTCTTCGGGATACGGCTACGTGAGTCCCACCACACTCAAGCGAGTGTGGGGCTACATCACTGACACCGGTAATGACTATTGTCCGGGTACATACACTCTCAGAACCCTATCAAATCTATTGGGGTTCAGAGATTTCAATGAATTCGCGGATCAAAAGCTCGCTATCCAGTCCAAGGAATATACCGGACAGTATCTGGAAAGCAGAGGCTTGGAGATAGGAGCGAAAATTGAGATCAGATGGCAACCGAACAGGCATTGCATACTTCGCCACATGAATGATTCTCTCTTTGAAGTGCTTTCTTCCGAAAATGCACGATTGAAAAAGGGAGATATTGTAGAATGTGGATGCTTCACTCAAAATGCTCCGGCTTATTTCACCCGCGTGTTTCGACAAGGAGCTTCTCCTATGACCTACATAGCCGGCACTGCAAACGGCATCAGCTTTTGCTTATTAGAATCCTGACTTAAAGTTACTCCTCAAGACCCAATTCCTTCAATGCACGATTCACACTATCAATAACCGCCTGAGCCCTACCGGCCGCATCATTGACACCATCTATGTCATTCATTTTATATACATAGCTTATCCAAAATGAATTAAGCAGTTCTCCGACTTTAGCATCCGGCACTCCTCGTTTTTTCAATTCGCCTTCGGCAACTTTTGCCAACTCTCCCATCTCCTCATATCTTTTTAACCTTTGGACGTCTACTTTTCGATCATTAGATGTTATATCAAGCTTCCCATAACGTTGGAATATCGAATCTTGCTTAGTTACATATTGCTTTATTATCTCTTCACCTGACACTTCATTAAGCGGATTATCCTGCTTAATCTCCTCTTTAACGAGGGGAACTTCATCAGTCGACACCTCATTTACCGGAGACAATTCAGCCGATGCCGGGATAGGCAAAGAATCGACAATTGCAGGCTCTGCTGCAACATTATCCTCCAATACGGGAACTTCATTCGTGTCACGTGTAAAAAGATAAACCCCAACAATACCACATACCAATCCGAACACAACTAATGATATTATCCAACGAGAGATTCTGCCACCGGACTCTATGCTGTCCAATTCTTTTAAGACCTCCGGCATTGTCGGACGCGCTGCCGGGTTTTCCTTTAACATCATGGCTATCAACTTCTTGAATTTGCGCTCCGGAAGTAAGGTTTCAAGAATCTTACCATAAGAATAGATATCCGCTCCGGCATCCCCCTCCGATGGTTGCTGCTGTTCGGGAGCACCAAACTCCTTTGTAGCCATTGATTTCTTATATATTACTGAATCATCGCTGTCTGCGAGTCCGAAATCAATCAGCTTCACCTCATTCATGCGCCGCCCGATGATTATATTATCAGGCTTAAGATCCCTATGAGCCAATCCCTGCTGATGTATATAAGCCAACGCGTCTCCTAACTCTTTGGCAACACGCAACCTTACGCCATAGCCAGGTGAAGAATCAAGAAACTCATCAAGAGTCACTCCATCCACATACTCCGTCACGATAACAGGGCCGGTGACACTATGATCCTCAAAACCATAAGTGGCTGCCACACCGGGATGATTTAATCTCACGCCGAGAGAATACTCCTTTCTCAGTCGCGCCACTTCCTGCGGATGGTTTCTACGCGATGCGCTCAGTCCTTTCAAGATATAGCGCCGCCCGTCGCGAACCATAATCCACAACGTATTTATCGATTTTTCTTTATACAGCTCTATTGCAACTCCAGACTCTTCACCTTCAGCAGGAGTCAATATGGATTCAGACATCATAAATTGGATACTTTATGTTACTTAAATTCAGGCATAAAAAAAATTGATTGTCATCCCGACAACCAATCTTTCGTTAACCTTAAAATCTAATACCATGAAAAACTCAATGCAAAATTAATAAATTTCTCGAATATATGCTACAAAACATATAAAAAATTTTGTCTTTTAACATTATTTAATTATTCCGCATTTTTTCATTGCATTTCTCAGCACAAATTATTAACTTTGCATTGAGAAGTTCCTGTCGGAATCAATCAGTGAATATCAATCATATATTTATATTTACTCTTCTCTCCTAATACTCTTATCACTCTCTCCATAGTAAAAAGATTGCAATGGAAAATCAAATTACAGTAGACGGTCTGACTTTTGTTCCTTACATAACAAGAGACCAGATCGCAGAGCAGGTGAAACGCGTTGCCGATGAGATCCGCAACGACCTCGGCGATTCAAGCCCTATTTTTATTTGTGTGCTCAACGGTGCATTTATGTTTGCCGCAGACCTTTATCGCGAAATCGGCATCAACAACTCCGTAATCACTTTCGTGAAGTATTCGAGCTATGAAGGGACCTCAACCACCGGTAAAGTTAAAGAGGTTATCGGTCTCAAGGAAGACATCGCCGGTAAGGATGTAGTGATAATAGAGGATATAGTCGACACTGGTCTCACCGCGCAGAAAATGATTGCCGACCTGAAGACACGCAATCCACGTTCGGTACGTTTCGCCACACTCCTTCACAAACCGGAAAGCTCACGCACCGGCTACACTCCCGATTATATCGCGTTCTCCATTCCGCCAAAGTTCATTATCGGTTACGGTCTTGACCTCGACGGAAAAGTGCGCAACTTGAAAGACATCTATGTAATAAAAGAAGATTATGCTTAATTTAGTATTATTCGGAGCCCCCGGAAGCGGCAAAGGCACACAGAGCGCCAAGCTGATTGACGAATACGGGCTCTATCACATTTCTACAGGTGAAGTGCTCCGCGACCACATTAAACGTGGCACGGAACTCGGAAAGATTGCCGACGAATATATCTCCAAGGGTAATCTTATCCCCGACGATCTGATGATCAAAATTCTCGACGATGTGCTCGACAAAGAGGCATCGGACAAAAAGGGTGTGATTTTCGATGGCTTCCCGCGCACTATCCCGCAGGCTGAGGCATTGAAGGAACTTCTTCAGAAACGCAACACGGATCTGCATGCAGTAATCGGTCTGGAGGTGCCGGAAGAGGAGCTGATCGACCGTATGATCCGCCGTGGACAGGAAACAGGACGCGCCGACGACAACCTCGAAACTATCAAGAGTCGCCTGGACGTTTATCACAACCAGACACATCCCCTCAAGGAGTATTACACAAAAGAGGGTAAATATATCCCAATCAACGGCTCGGGAATTGTTGATGAAATCTTCAACAATATAGCAACCGGAGTTGAGAAGGCTACAGGAGCAAAAAGAAGAACGCATTAATGCGTTCTTCTTTTTGGTTTTAGGCCCCGACTCATAAAAAATGGCAGTCGGGGCCTTAATCCATTCTCATCTTCCGACATCAATAATAATTGAAATCAATGGAGGTTACCTGAAATTCAGTACGTCTGTTTATCTGATCCGCTGCCTCCTGATCCTCGGGCGACAACGTCTCTATAAACGCCTCATCAAGAACCGTATCCTCCGGAAATTGCGGAAATTCGCGGTTTATTCGCTTTGTAACCCGCTTCGGCACACTCTCGCCGTAACCTTTCCATGTCAGACGCTCCGGATTTATTCCCGCCGCTATCAGATAATCAACCACACTCTTTGCCCTGCGGTTCGAAAGATTGATGTTATACTCGTCAGATCCCTTACGGTCGGTATGAGCACCCATCTCTATGGTAACATTCGGATTCTCATTCAGCGTAGCTATTATCTCATTCAGGGCCTCCTTCGATTCGGGGCGCAACGTCGCCTTATCGAAATCGTAGAATATATTCTCCACTACCTGCGGCTTATTGATGGCGGCAAGTATGAAATCCACGCCATAATCAGCGTTCTCCTCCTCCATTCCCGACTGAAACTCCTGCTTCACATTCAGATAACCCGTTGCACCGGCCTTCATCACATATTTCACGCCGCGTTCAAGTTTGAATTTAAACGAACCGTCGTCGCGTGCAACCTCCTTCTGGTTCGAACCGTCGTCTCCGACAATCCTGATAACAGCGCCCGGCACCGGTTCCTCATCCTTATCAAGGACATAACCTGAAATGGTAACGAGTATTTCGGGCAATTCAAAGCTATATATGCTGTCATAACCCCTTGCATCCTTACGGTTGGAGCTGAAGAATCCGGACTCACCTTCACCGTATGTGATTCCGAAATCATCGCCCGAACTGTTCATCGGCAAGCCCATATTCTCAACGCTCCACCTCTGTCCGGTGGTATTGAGCTTAGCTCGGAACAGATCGAGTCCGCCGAAGCCGGGATGTCCATCGGAGGAGAAATAGAGTAGCGAATCAGTGCGCACGTAGGGAAACATCTCATCGCCGGAAGTATTGATCTGTTCTCCGAGGTTCTCGAGTGATCCCACAGGAGATTTCAGATTTATCCGCCATATATCCTTACCCCCGAATCCTCCCGGCATATCAGAAGAGAAATACAGATACACCCCATCGGGAGAAACAGCCGGGTGACCGTAGGCCGAAAGAGTATCAGCGGTAATCTCATATTTCTGCGGCGCACTCCACGTCGCGTCAGAGCGCTGCGAAGTGAAAATTTCCACTGACGTATTCGATGTTTCGGAACGACGCGCCACGGTCAGGTACATCGTCTGACCATCCGGCGAAAAACTGACAATACCCTCATCCGCCTCCGTGTTAAGTTCACCACCCGCCGGTTCGGGGCGCTGCCACTCGCCACGCTCATTTTTTGTAGAGAAAAAGATATCCGATTTCTTTGTGCCGGTGATTTCCGACTTGTTGGTGCCGGTGGCCTTCTCCGTCGAAGATGTGAAATAGATAGTGTTAAGGGTCTTGTCGAGATACATCGGAGCGAAATCGGAACGCTGCGAATTGAAGAGTTTGGCGTTCTTTACTATATAATGGGTCTTGGGTTCATTCTTGGAGCGGATAGCCTTCTGACATCCGCGTATACCCTCCTTAGCCAACGCATCGTCCGGTCGCCATTCGAGGTATGTCTTATAAGCATCTATCGCCTGTGGGTATTTCCCCTCCCCTTGCAGCGACCTTCCGAGATAATAGAAAGCGGTGGAGTCAGGATACTCATAACGTATCGCATTCTGATACGAGGCGGCAGCCCGCGCCGACTGGTTCAACCGGCGATAGCACGTAGCCATCTTATAGGCGACTTCTCCGCGCAACTCCCTGTCGGTTTTTGGCGACAGTTTGTTATATACCGAACGATAGGTCTTGGCTGCATTGAAAAATTCCCCGCGCCCCATCTGCTCGTCAGCTTCGGTCAGTTTAGGAGTCTTACAGCTCACAAGTGCAACCACAGCAAAAATCAATGCTAATATTTTGAATGAAACTGATTTCATAGAGTCAAAAAAAATTGTTATAGGTGCGATCATCAAGGACCACACCTATAACAATAACGCAATTTAATATCTATCTATTGCAGGGGTCTTATCTCCCGGGAACGAAAGAGAGACATTCCGCACAGAGTCTTGAGATATCTTCCCACTTGCCGGAAGCCACAGCCTCTTTCGGGAATAGCTTCGAACCCATTCCCACGGCAAACGCTCCTGACCCGAACCAGCTCTCAAGATTCTCTTTCTCGGGAGCCACTCCGCCGGTTACCATGATCTTCGACCATGGCATGGGCGCCATCAGACCTTTCACCATCTTCGGCCCGAGCACATCGCCGGGGAAGAGCTTGCAGATCTCGCATCCCGACTCCTGAGCTTTTCCGACCTCCGTCACTGAACCGCATCCGGGGATGTAAGGAACACCGCGTCGGTTACAAACCTTCGCTACCTCCTCATTGAAAAGAGGTCCAACCACAAAGCAAGCACCCATCTGCATATAAAGGGCGGCAGTAGCGGGCTCGACAACACTGCCGACACCCACTGCCATCTCCGGACATTCCTTGGCTGCATATTTCACTACACCCTGAAAAACTTCGTGTGCGAAGTCTCCACGGTTGGTAAACTCAAACAGACGGATACCTCCATCGTAGCAGGCTTTCACAACCTTGCAGGCCGTCTCAATATCTTTATTATAGAACACAGGCACGACCGGAGCCTTCTCCATCTTGTTCCATACCTGCAATTTATCAAACTTAGGCATCTTAATTAAAATCTAAAAATCTTGAAAGTCTTTGCTCCTACCTTAACAACCGGCGCGGCGGTGGCATCGAACAACTCATTATACTCAACCGGTTTCACTGTATTCGGATGGTCAAGCGTGTTCTCATCCTTATCTTCGGCGTGGAATGAGATCACATTCGCCTTATCGAACTTACCTTTGAGCCCTTTGAAGTCGAGCTTAACCTCCTGCGCCTCGTCTGAAGTATTTACAATCTTGACTATGTACTGCTTTGTAGCCTCGTCATAAGCAGTGGTAGCAAAAAGACCATTCTGCCCCTCAAGACCCGCCACCGGACGTTTGTCGATCGACGTAGGAACCACACGCGATCCGCGGTTAAGTCCGTACATCTGCTGAACGTAATAGCTTGCTGTGGGCATGCTGCGCAGGTTATCGAACCAGATCATATCCGGACGCCACTGCCAACCATCCACATGCGCAAACAGAGGAGCGTATGTAGCCATCTCCACAACATCGGCATTGCGTTCGAGACCCGTCATGAACGCTGCCTCACAGAGAGCTGCACCGAAATGGTTCTGATTATGACCCTTGGTGTGGCAAGCATATTCACCGGCAAACACTTTCGGACCTTTGCGATCGTATGAATCATAACGTGTTCCCTGCGAGAGGAACCACTCGTCGGGACGATAGAAATGCTCATCGACCAGATCAACTTTCACCTTCTTCATCTCGGGCCAGAGATATTCAAACTTATCACCTTCCGAGTCTGGACCTGACGAACCAATAATCTTTATCTCCGGATATTTGGCACGTATAGCTTTCACGAATGGAGCAAGGCGCTCTACATATTCGGGACCCCATTGCTCGTTGCCGACTCCAATGTATTTCATATTGAAAGGCTCCGGATGACCCATCTCCGCACGAAGCGCACCCCATTTTGAGGTTACGGGACCATTCGCAAATTCAATGAGGTCAAGAGCATCCTGGATGTAAGGATCAAGCTCATCAACAGGCACGTGCGCCGACATATCGTGGTTCTGATACTGACACGACAAACCAACATTAAGCACCGGCAGCGGAGCCGCACCCAACAATTCGCTCAGCACGAAATACTCGTAGAATCCC
Organism: Bacteroides sp.; assembly: GCA_014802175.1. Lineage (GTDB taxonomy): Bacteria > Bacteroidota > Bacteroidia > Bacteroidales > Muribaculaceae > Lepagella. The sequence continues at coordinate 35,370 of JAAVCU010000012.1, read as the reverse complement.
AATCCATAGGTCTGGTAATAATCGGGGAAGAAATGATGTGTGAACGTATATTGCCAGCGATTCTCGTTGAGAGGACGGTTCTCGGGAGCACCTACAGTGTTTTTCCATTGATAGCGTGTGGCAAGGTCCGTACCTTCCACGATACATCCACCCGGGAAGCGGAACACTCCCGGTTTCAGATCGGCAAGTTTCTGCACAAGATCTGTTCTCAGACCGTTGACATTGTTACGTGGAAAAAGCGATACATGCTCAAGATCCACTGTATTCTCCGGCTTCTTGAGGAAGATGCGGAGTTTACCTTTGTGGATCGTTTTGCTTGGTGTGAGTTCGCACGTATATTTTGTCCATTCGCTGCCGGAAATCTCTATTTTCTTGGAAGCGTAAGTCTGGTTTCCGCCATGAGTGGCTTCATCCACAAGCTGAACCTCGATCTTAGCCTTCCCCCCATCCGGAACACGCGCATATACACTGAAATCATAAACGGAATCTTTCTCGAAAGAAACTCCGAAAAAGCCTTCGTTCACGATTGCGGTGTGCTTGTCGTTATGACCTGTACCCTTCAGCTCCACATAATGGGGGTTACGCTCGAAAGGACCGTCGTTCTTAACCTCTACCTTTCCGGCGATCGACCACCCCTGAAGCGGATTGGCAAATTCAAAAGAGCGGTTTTTGATTTTTTCGGCATACAATCCTCCGTCTGCACCGAAATTAATATCCTCGAAAAAGAGGCCATACATAGTCTCAGGAATCGCGGCACCTTTCTTTGAGGTGTTGATGGTGATCGTCTGCATCGGTGCAGCTCCAGCCACCAGACTTCCTGCTGTCAAAGCAATTGCAATGAGTTTCGATTTCATGTTATCAGTAATTATTTTCAGTAAGTATTAAGAGTCGTTAATAATGAATGATTAATATTAATAGTTAATAATTAATTATTGAGCTATTCAGTTAGAACTCAATTTATTTAGATATATCAACCTATTAATTCATTATTTATTCACAGTCATGAGAAAATTTTGGCAAATATCTTATCGGTGGCGCCAAGCTTGCTGCGGATGTAATTTCCTGCCTGGATCCCCTTTTGTTTGCGTTCTGCGGAATCCGCCGACAATAGAGTGTCGGCTATCTTCTCGAAATCCTCTTTCGAGCTTATCGGCAAACCACCTCCCGACACCGCCATCTCCCTCGCTTCGATGAATTTGGCATTGTTGGGTCCGTAAATCACCGGCACGTCATACACAGCCGCCTCGTTGATGTTGTGCAAGCCAGCACCAAAACCACCCCCGACATACGCCACATCGCAATAAGCATAAGCCGATGAGAGCAATCCGAAGCAGTCCAGAATCAACACCTGCTTATCTTTCATCAGAGTGGAATCCTTTTTCGCCTCACTCATCAACACGGCTCCGTTACGGAAACGGCTTTTAAGTTCGGTGAGGCGAGCTTCATCAAACTCATGGGGAGCGATCACCAACTTCACATCCGGATGACGGTTAAACCAGTCGGCATAAACAGCCTCATCCTGCGGCCAGCTGCTTCCTGCCATCATCACCGGTTGTCGCCAGGGGTTTCCGCTATCGGCAAACTGCTCCAATTCCGGAATACGCTTACCATTGGCGCGGATATCGCTGACCCGGTCGAAACGGGTGTCGCCGAACACATCCACATTCTCCACGTTCACTTTTCGCAGGAGTTCACGGCTTCGCTCATCCTGCACAAAGATGTGAGTGTACCATTTGAGCCATAGAGCATACCATGCCATCCTCTTTTTGAAAAATGCCTGATCCGGTCGGAACACCGCGCTTATCAGATATGTGGGGATCTGACGCTGCCACAAAGCGTGGAGATAATTGCGCCAGAACTCATATTTGACGAATATTGCCATCTCGGGACGCACCATATCCAGAAAACGGTTTACACGTCCGGGGGTATCCAGAGGCAGATAGCACACACAGTCAGCCTCGGCATAGTTCTTGCGAACTTCATAACCCGATGGTGAGAAGAACGTAAGCAATATCTTATATTCGGGTCGTTCCCTCTTTATCTTTTCGATCAGCGGGCGTCCTTGCTCAAATTCTCCTAATGATGCAGCATGAACCCAGATGTAGCGGGCTTTCGTGTCTATCCCCTCCTTCAGTCGGTTCCAGATCTCTTTTTGTCCTTTAGCCAACAGTCCGGCTTTATGATTGCGCACACCTGCCACACGAACCCCCGCGCCAAATGCGGAGATAGCCGCTGAATACAGCGGCTTCTCTAACATCTGTCGACTTGCTTCGGCAAGGACTCCCCTCACCTCTTTAAATCGGGGGAGTCTCATTTCTCAGGAACGGGAATTTCTGCTACTGCCTTGCGGATACGCGCTATAACCTCCTCTTTGGGCATAAGCTCCGTAACATCAAACATGTGCGGGCCACGGCATGCTCCAACCACCGCGAGTCGGAATGCGTTCATCACATTTCCGAGGTGATAGCCATTCTCGGCAATCCAGTCGAGCACAATCTTCTCGGCATTGGCAGAGGTCATATCCTCGATACCCTCCAGCACGCCGATAAGCTCCTCCATGATTCGCGGAGTGTCTGCACTCCAACGTTTGCGGATATCTTTTTCCGCATATTGAGTGGGAGCAGTGAAGAAGAAATCGGCCTGATCCCAAAGATCGGGAATAAGGTTGGCGCGGCTCTTGACCATTCCCAACGCTCGCGCTATGTATTCATCGCTGAATCCTTCGATACCCTTCTCTTTCAAAATCGGTTTGAAGAGTTCTGCAAGTTCATTATCGGGTTTCGACATCAGATACTCATGGTTAAACCAGATACCTTTCTGATAATCGAATTTCGCACCGGCTTTAGAGCAATGATCGAACGAGAATTTCTTAACCAATTCATCCATGCTCATCACCTCCGAATCGTCGCCGGGGTTCCATCCGAGCAGAGCAAGGAAGTTGACCACAGCCTCGGGGAGATAACCCTTCTCTCTGTAACCGGAAGAGATCTCACCCGACTTTGGATCGTGCCACTCAAGAGGGAACACGGGGAAGCCTAATTTGTCGCCATCGCGTTTCGATAGTTTACCGTTACCTACCGGTTTGAGCAACAACGGCAGATGCACGAACGCAGGCATTGTGTCACTCCATCCGAATGCCTCATAGAGAAGCACATGGAGCGGTGCGGAAGGCAACCATTCCTCTCCTCGGATAACGTGGCTCACCTCCATCAGATGGTCATCGACGATATTTGCGAGGTGATAGGTGGGAAGATCATCAGCACTCTTGTATAGCACCTTGTCATCAAGGATCGATGAGTTGACCGTAACTTCGCCACGGATGAGGTCATTTACCTTTACCTCCTTGTTAGGCTCTATAAGGAAACGCACCACATACTGTTCTCCGCCGTCGATGAGTTTCTGAACCTCCTCTGCCGGCATGGTGAGCGAATTGCGCATATTGCCGCGGGTGGAGGCATCATACTGGAAGTTGGGAACGGCGTTGCGGGCTGCTTCGAGTTCCTCGGGGGTATCGAAGGCGATATACGCCTTGCCGTTGTCAAGCAGTTGCTTTACATAGCGGCGGTAAATGTCGCGACGCTCGCTTTGCTTGTAAGGTCCATATTCGCCACCTTCGCGCACTCCTTCATCAATGCCGATTCCGAGCCATGCAAGCGATTCATTGATATACTCCTCGGCTCCGGGCACGAATCGACGCGAATCTGTGTCCTCGATACGCAGGATCATCTCTCCGCCGTTGGCGCGGGCGAACAGATAGTTATATAATGCGGTGCGCACTCCGCCGATGTGCAGAGGGCCTGTGGGAGAAGGGGCAAAACGTACTCTTACTTTGCGTTCCATATTGTGTTTTAATTTATCTTTTTTATAGCTATATAGAAAAATTTGCAGTGGCGAAATCACTTGCGCTCCTTCGCCACTGCAAAATTAATCTATTTCAACTATTTCTCCAAATTGAATTTACTTCCGGTCCAGCGATATCTCACCCCCGAGGGCTTCAGATATTTGCCGATAATCTTTTTATCGTCCTGACTCAGGAACTGACCGGCGGTCATCTCTGCGGTCATATCCGTTCCCTGCTCGTCGGGCAGATACCTCACGGTCGGGAAAGGCACCAGTGCGGCAACCTCTTTCCTCGCAGCTTTGTCGGGACATGAGAAGAATGCATCCAAAGGCGCCTGCTGTAGGAATTTATCCCGCTTCAGTTCATTGAAAGATGTGTCATAAAAACGGAGGTCTGTGTCGTAAGCCTGATCCTTATCTCCTACTGTATATGCCACCATCACGATCTCTCCTTTCTTTGCCGGAAGGATCTTGATAGTCATCGTGGAGACGGGGGTAAGGCAAACCTTCAGATAATCGGGGGTGACTTTCTCCAGATACGAGACACCCTCCATAGTGTTTGGCACTTTCACTATGCTGTCTACCGCATAATAATCGAGCATGTCGAGACGCCGGGAATTGTCCAACAGATCCAGNACCGANACCGGCAGCGANGAGAATGCCTCCGANGCGGTCATCCTACCANCANCCGAGGTTTCGGCCTTAGCGACAAATCCGGCAANACAGATNAACCCGGCCACCGCCANCCCTATTATCCGATTTATTTTCATAACCTTAAATATATTTCAAACAGTCTGATTTCAGCAAATAATTACTAACTTCTAATTACTAATTACTTATAGAATATCTCGTAATTCCCGTTATAATTAGGTTTCGATTTCTTCGCACCTTTCTCTTTCTTGGTCTTCTTCTCCTTTTGGGGTTTCGCATCACGCTTCTCAGATTTAGCCTTGGATCTCTTCTCCTTCTTATCGGCGAAAGATTTATCCTTGCGGGATCTGCTCCTGTCTGAAGACTTGCGCTCACCTCTGCCTGAAGATCGGCGCGAACCTCTACCCTCTGAAGCGTAATCCTTTTCCGTTGCAATCTCGGCATGAATCTTATCGCCGAAGAAATCTGCGTGTTTCAAGGCATCAAGCACACGATGAGCATCCTCCTTGCGCACATCGAAGAGTGTATAACCGGGCATCAGATCGATCCTGCCGATCACAGGCTTTGCTCCATTAACGTTACGGTTCACAAGCTCCATAAGATTTCCGGGGAAGAAACCGTTGGATTTACCTACGTTCACCATCAGTCTTTCGTAACCGGCTTCAGCCTCACGTCTGTCTTTATTCTTTTTCTCTCGCGAACCGGAATCGCGTTTACCTTTGCCACCCTTGTCGGTTTCGTTCAGATCGATATCGGGCATATTCTGATAATAGGCAAGCAGACGGTTGAATTCAAGCGATAACACCCTCTTCAACAAGTCTTCCTGTGAGAGCCATTCCAGTTTTTTGCGAACACCCTGGATGTACTTTCCGATCTCACTCTCGTTAACCTCCACGCGCTCCAGACGGTCGGCAAGGTTGTAGAGCTGCTTCTCTATGATATGCTCTGGTGTAGGCACCTTGCGGTATTCAAATTCCTTACCGATCTTCTCCTCGATCTGACGGATCTTATGTTTCTCGCGCGAATGGATGATTGCTACCGAAACACCGGTCTTGTTCGCGCGGCCTGTACGCCCGCTTCGGTGCGTGTAGACAGCCACGTCATCAGGCAAACCGAAGTTGATGACATGCGTGAGGTCGTCGACATCGAGCCCGCGCGCGGCCACATCCGTGGCTATCAGCAGCTGGGTTACATGATCGCGGAATTTCTTCATCGCCAGGTCACGCTGAGCCTGCGAAAGGTCTCCGTGCAGACAATCGGCATTGTATCCGTCTGCTATCAATTTGTCGGCAATCTCCTGAGTCTCTTTCTTCGTGCGGCAGAATACTATGCCGTAAATATTCGGACTGTTGTCCACCACTCGCTTCAACGCTAAGTATTTGTCGTGCGCCTTGACCATATAATATATATGACGCACATTCTTGGAACCTTCGTTGCGGTTTCCTGCCACAAACTCCACCGGATCGTGCATATATTTCCTTGCTATCCGGGCAATCTCTTTCGGCATGGTGGCTGAGAACATCAGCATCTTGCGGTTCTCGGGCACGTGCGAGAGGATTTCGTCAATATCATCAAGGAAGCCCATGTTCAGCATCTCGTCAGCCTCGTCGAGGATTACGGTGTGAACATCTTCAAGTCTGACAACACCGCGCTTGATCAGGTCAATCAAGCGTCCGGGGGTAGCCACAATCACCTGCACGCCATTACGGAGCGAACGGATCTGGCTCTCTATACTTGAACCTCCGTAAACCGGAAGTATCTTGATCTTTTCTTCATATTTGGAAAAGTCGGCGAGATCGCCGGCGATCTGGAGGCAAAGCTCGCGTGTAGGAGCTATCACCAATGCCTGGGGCACCACCTTCGCGGAGTCTATGCGCTGCAACACCGGCAGACCGAAGGCTGCGGTCTTACCAGTGCCGGTCTGCGCCAGACCGATCACATCACCCTCGGCATTCAGCAAATGAGGGATCACCATCTCCTGGATAGGCATCGGATGCACGAAACCCATCTCCTCTATACCCTTAAGCAGGGCTTCTGATACGCCTAACTCGGCGAATGTTTTAAGTTCCGGAGCTTCCTCTACTACAATTTCCTCAACTTCAGGCAGCATCTCCACTGTCTTATCGACAGCTTCATCAATCATCATCTCTTCAACCGGAAGCTCATTCTCTCTAATATCATTGTCTAAATTTTCCATAATCTTCTGTAATTTCCATCATAGAGTTTCCCTTTAATTTAGGAAAAATTCCTCCCTCTTATCGGGAGAATACACTTATATAACGCTATAAAATCATAATATGCTTTAATTTGCTGCAAAATTTCTGATTTTATTCTTATATTTGCAGGAAATTGCAGATATGGAAAGAACGAGAATTAAATATCCGATTGGCGAACAATCTTTTGAAAACCTGCGTAAAGGTGGCTTCTTATACGTCGACAAAACTGAGTTTGTCGATAAAATTGTCAACGGAAGCAAGTACTATTTCTTAGGTCGTCCCCGNCGTTTCGGTAAATCNCTGTTTCTTTCAACCCTCAAATGCTTCTTCGAGGGTAAGCGCGANCTCTTCAAGGGTCTCTATGCNGACNCNATGGATTGGGATTGGGAGGANTATCCGGTNCTTTATCTTGACCTNAATATCGGNAGATATTATGATGGCGACAAACTTTCCGACATTNTCGACCGACAACTGCGTGAATGGGAGGAGAAATATGAAATCAACGTCAAGGATACNGATCCCGAACAAAGATTGGCCACCATCATCCGCATCGCCTCTNAAAAGACAGGGAAAGGTGTNGTTATCTTGGTTGACGAATATGACAAGCCGNTGGTCAACAATATCCATAACCGCGAACAATTCATAAGATACCGGAACGAACTGGCTACNCTTTATNCCAACTTCAAAAGTTCGGCAGACTATATNCGTCTCGTTTTCCTCACAGGCGTNAGCCGNTTCGGTAAACTGAGCGTATTCTCCGGACTCAACAATATCAGTGATATCTCCTTCAACANTGAATTTTCAGCAATCTGCGGTATCACAGAAGAGGAACTCTTGACGAATTTCCATCCCGGAATCACCGCCCTCGCTGAGGAATATGAAAGAGAGTATCATGACGAAGTGGAACATTTGAAGAAATGGTACGATGGTTATCACTTCTCAAAAAAATCCCCTGATATCTACAATCCGTTCTCAATCCTGCAGGTTATGGCATCCCGTGACTATCGCAATTATTGGATTGCTTCCGGCACACCCTCCCTCCTTGCAGAGCAATTGAAGAAGACCGATGCTGATATTGAAAAGACTACCAATATCCGGTGCTCTCAGAATGCACTTGAGGGACTTGACATCGACAACATCTCCGTTGAAGCGTTGTTCTATCAGACCGGCTACCTGACTATCAAGAAATATGATCACCGTCGCGATCTTTACCATTTGGGGTTGCCTAACGAGGAGGTAAAACAAGGTTTCTTGGAATATCTCATTCCGTATTACACCTCGCTTCAGGGGAATAATTCCGCCGTATTCATCTTCGACCTTATCGACGAGATGGAGGAAGGACGTGTGGATGATTTCATGAANCGTCTNCAATCACTCTTTGCGGGCATNGGNCACGACATGCGGTTCGACGAGGAAAGGAATGTGCAGAACGCATTGTACATAATATTCAAATTAGTCGGGATGCACGTCGATGCAGAGGTCAAGACATCCGACGGACGCATCGACATACTCGTGCGCACCGCCGACTACGTCTACATCATGGAGTTGAAATATGACCGCTCCGCCGAGGAGGCTTTGGCTCAGATCGAGCGTAAGGAATACTCCCTTCCATGGAGCATTGACTCACGCACAGTCATAGCCGTCGGCATAAACTACTCCACCGAAAAGCGTCGCATCGACACTTGGCTCTCCCGACAGCTGACACACTGAGAGGTGACGACCCGCTCACTACTCACAACACCACATTATATACCGAGACTGGCAGATCAAAAAATATTTGATACTTTTTTAATCAACAATCAGAATATGAAACGATCAATTATACTTCCCCTTATCGGGGCTACTATGGCATTAGGCGCTCTGTATGCCGATGCCTGCACAAATCTTATTGCCGGCAAGAAAGCCACCACCGACGGATCGGTGATGGTGACCTACGCCGCCGATTCCCATAATCTTTACGGAATGCTGACCCACACACCTGCAGCCAAACACCCGAAAGGTGCTATGCGCAAGGTTGTGGAGTGGGACTCAGGCAAACCCCTCGGCGAGATTCCCCAACCCGCGGAGACTTACAACGTGGTTGGCAACATGAATGAGCATCAGCTTGCCATCGGCGAGTCAACATGGGGCGGACATAAGGAGCTTGAGGACACTACCGGACAAGCCATAATCGACTACGGCTCACTTATCCAGATCGCACTCGAACGTTGCAAAACAGCACGTGAGGCAATAGACCTGATGGGCGATCTCGTTAACAAATATGGCTACGCTTCAAGCGGTGAGTCTTTCTCTATCGCCGACAAAAACGAGGTGTGGGTTATGGAGATGATAGGCAAAGGTGCAGAGAAGGGTGCAGTCTGGATCGCCGTGCGCATCCCCGACGATGCCATCTCCGGACACGCCAACGAGCCGCGCATCCGCAAAGTGAACATGAAAGATAAAGAGAATGTGAAATACTCCAAGGATGTAATCTCCTTCGCCCGCAAACGCGGTTATTTCAACGGTAAGGATGAAGATTTCTCTTTTGCAGATGCTTACGAGAATCATTCAGTCGACACACGCCGTGGCTGCGATGCCCGCGTATGGAGCTATTTCCGCCGCTTTGCCCCCGAAACCGATAAATATTACGCCTGGTGCTCCGGGCAGAACGACGAACCGATGCCTCTCTATGTTGTACCGGAGAAGAAAGTTAGCCTCAAGGATATGGAGTGGAGCATGCGCGACCATTTCGAGGGCACACCTTTCGATATGACTCAGGATGTAGGTGCAGGTCCGTATCATGTACCCTACCGTTGGCGCCCGATGGATTTTGAGGTTGACGGAAAGACATATTGCAACGAGCGCGCCATCGCTACCCAGCAGACCGGCTGGAGCTTCGTGAGCCAGAGCCGCGATTGGTTGCCCGACCCCGTCGGAGGTCTTCTCTGGTTCGGCACCGACGACACCAACACATCTGTCTATATGCCTTTCTATTGCGGCATGACCGAGATTCCCGAAGAACTTGAGGCGGGTGATGTCAACACCTTCTCTCCAAAGTCAAACTTCTGGATGACAAATGCTGTGGCAAATCAGGCTTATAACCGCTATAATCAGATGATTCCTGATATCCGTAAAGTCCAGAACCGCTTAGAGGATAAATATCGCGACTCCCGCACTTCCAAGGACCGCGAATTGGCAGATATGGTCAACGCCGGCAAAATCGACGACTACCGCAAAGCGGTCAATGCCGAGGGAGCGGCCGTAGCCAAGGAAGCTACCGACGACTACCGTGACCTTGCCATCTATCTCTTCGTGAAATACATGGACGGTAACAAAAAGAAGACCGACGCTGACGGCAACTTCATCAAAAGCGAATATGGTCTCCCGGTATATCCCGAATTCCCCGGCTACGATCAGAAATATTACGAAAACATCGTAAAAGAAACCGGCGACCACTTCCTCATCCCCGCCTCACATTGATATTAACCACCAAGCAAATCAAGCTTGCGAAACACCATTAAACACAAAAGAGCCATCCCGCAACTCAACCGGGATGGCTCAATTATTAATTATCAATTATTAGCAGTTTGACTTAACAATTAACCATTAATTATTAGCAGTTTGACTCAACTATTAATTATTAATTATTAATTATTTCAGCAGTCCTTTAACTTTGTCAGCACCTTTCTGAACGGCTTCGGAAGTTTTCTCCTTAGTCTGCTCTACAGCTTTTGCTCCTGCCTCACCGGCTTTCTCTCCGGCATTCTTAACACCGGACACTGCCTTTTCTCCGGCATTCTTAGCACCGTTTACAGCTTTCTCTCCGACGTTCTTAGCACCCTCAACGGCTGCTTCGCCTGCATTCTTGGCACCCTCTACTGCTGCGGTTCCGGCATCTTTGACGTTACCTACAACTTCGGCACCTTTATCTTTTGCATCTCCAACAAGGCTGTCGGCTTTGTCTTTAACCTCCTCAACCTCCTCTTTTGCCTTCGATTTCAGCTCCTCGAAGTAAGATGCCACAGAAGGATCTTTCTCCTGAACCACCGGTGTGATCTTGCTGAGGTACGCCTCTGCCTCCTCACCTTTTCCTTCAGCCTCGAGCTTCTGAGCGTAAGCCTGTGCCTGCTCCACATAGATACGGAGACTGTCGGTATCAGTGCAATTCTCGATCTTTGCCTTCAATGCATCACCCTCTTCCGCACCCTCTTGAGTTGCTTTTGAACCGCAGGATGTCATAGCAGCTGTAGCGAGGAAAGCCGCAGCTAATGTCAGAAATACTTTTTTCATAGTCTCAATATTTTAAATTGTTAATAATTTTCACGTTTATTTCTTTTCGCTTGTATTCTTTAACAACACCGTATGCAAAAAGGTTCATTATTTTTTTGATTTCCAACTATTTTTATAGCACCGACTCCGGTTCCTATCCGTTTGGATTTATTTTGCAGTGTAGAGGAAGCGTTTAATGGAGCGTTTCGGTGTTTTCTCAAACTCGTGCGGCATAAGCACAATCTTTGAGATCTGCTCATAAGGAGCCAGGAGCCTGTTGAGATCATTCCTGACCTCCTCCATCTTCATATCTCTATCCTCAATGGAAACATCAAGCCTGTCGAGCGCATCATAATCCGGATAGACAAGAGCCACAAGCTTGCCATCGCGTTCCACTACCAGACTCTCCGCCACAAACGGCATGTTGTTCAACTTCGCCTCAATCTCCTCCGGATAAATATTCTGACCCGAAGCCGAGAGTATCATAGTCTTGGAACGTCCGCGCAGAAAGAGTGTACCATCGGCTGAACGTGTACCCATATCACCGGTATGCAGCCAGCCATCTTTATCAAGCACCTTACGTGTAGCCTCCTGATTCTTATAGTAACCGCGCATCACGTTGGTACCTCGCACGCAGATCTCACCGGGTATATTTTCGGGATCGGGCGATTCGATTTTTGACTCCATTATGGGAAGAGTGCGACCGGAACTGCCCGGAATAAACTCGCGCCACGGGGTGTAAGAGATGAGAGGTCCGCATTCGGTCATGCCGTATCCCACAGTGAATGGAAATTTGATCTTATGAAGGAATTCCTCAACCTCATGATTCAGCGGAGCTCCACCCACAATCACCTCCTCGAACTCTCCGCCGAAAGCGTCGACAAGTTTCTTTCGTATTTTTGCATAGACCAGGTTATCGAGCAAGGGAACCGCGAGTGTCCAGCGCACCGCTCCTTTCGAGAGCATGGGCAGAATCTGATTCTTATAGATTTTCTCCAGAATCAAAGGCACGCAAATAATCAGATTCGGTTTTACCTCCGACAATGCTTTCAACAATATACGCGGAGAGGGCATCTTGCCGAGGAGCGTAATGTGAGATCCCACCGCCAGTGGAGTGAGCATATCGAACGCGCACCCATAGGCATGAGCCAACGGAAGGAAAGCCAAAGCCCGCGAACCGCGATAATGCAACTGGGTGTCTCGTCCGAAGCATACATTTCCCGCAAGGTTCTCGCCGGTGAGCATCACCCCTTTTGAGAATCCGGTTGTGCCCGATGTGTAATTGATCTCGACAAGTTCGGAATTCTCCCGGTCGGCATACCGGATATCCTCGGCCTTGAAACCGTCAGGATAACGGCGGTTGAATTCCTCACGCAATGAGTTCAATTTCTTCGCCATCGTCTCTCCATCCTTTTCATCCAAAAGCTCCCAATCCTCCAGTTTGAGCACACCTTTCACCTTCAGCAACGCATCCGGTTCGATGTGTTCCCAGATGCTCTGGGAGATAAAGAGGAGATCAGCGCCGGAATGATTCACAATGTGGGCAACATCCACAGGATTGAACTCCGAAAGGATAGGCACGATCACCGCACCGTAAGTCACCGCAGCCATATAGACTAACACCCACTCCGGAGAATCTTTACCGCACAACGCAATCTTTGCCCCTTTCCTGATACCTGCCGACTCAAAGAAGAGATGAATCATGGCAATGTCGCGGGCAAGCTCACCATAGGTTTGTGTCTTTCCGGTGATATAGTTGGTGAGAGCCGGAAGATCCCAACTCTCACGAAAACTATTTTCGTATATTTTTATAAAATTATCTATCTTGATTTTTTCCATAAGCAATAACTAAGATTTAAGAATAAGAGTTAACGCACTCTAAGAATGAGGAGATTAACCTTGCATTGCTATCTCGTAGATCTCGCGGCAATCGTTCATCGAGAGTGGCACGTAGCTACCGAGTGTATCTCCCATATTGCGATGAAGTGATTCCACCATCTTGTCGATATCCGGTTTCTGCCCTACCAGTATCTGGAGGTTAGTGGTCAGCCCCATATCATGATAGAATTGCTTCAATTCGCTGATACCCTCCTCTATGATCTCATCAGTAGATTTATCGGCAGGGTCCACCGACATCACATTGATTGCGAAGCGCCATAACTTATCCGGATTATGCTTAGCGCAGAAAGTCATCCATGCAGGAATCACAACCGCCAAACCTGCTCCGTGTGCCACATGATAGAAAGCCGAGATCTCATGCTCCATACGGTGCGATGCCCAATCCTCGACTTTGCCGACACCGCAGAGCCCGTTGTGAGCCAATGTTCCCGCCCACATCACATCGGCACGCGCGTCGTAATTATTGCCATCTATACGCAACGTCACTGCCTGATCCATGATGTCGCGCAGAATCGCTTCTGAATAAGAATCCACAAGCTGAGTGCCGGGGGTGTTTGAGAAATAACGTTCGAAGATATGAGCCATCATATCCACTATGCCGCAAGCCGTCTGAAACCACGGAAGAGAATAGGTCAGCTCCGGATTCATGATAGCGAATCGCGGACGCAGGAAATTAGGATACCTTACCGAAATCTTCTGATGCGTCTTCTCGTTGGTGATAACGGAATTGCCGCTACCCTCGCTGCCGGCTGCCGGGATCGTCAGCACGACACCGACTGGAAGCGCCCCTTTAGGTGTGGAATGTCCGCCATAGAAATTCCAGAAATCCTCATCAGCCACCACTCCAAGTGCTATGGCTTTGGCGGCATCAATGGGCGACCCGCCACCTACAGCCAACAGGAAATCAACATTCTCCGCGCGCGCCTTCTCTATTCCGGCATACACGCTATCGGCCGTAGGGTTCGGCGCGATCCCGCCGAACTCGCAAAATTCAATTCCCGATTCACTCATGGAATCTTCAATCTCCTTGAGCAAACCATTATCTTTTATTCGCTCGCTTCCGTAAACGATCATCACCTTCCGGGCACCATATTTCTTCAATGCCTCACCGGTCTTTTTCTGAGTTTCCTTGCCAAAAATGAACTCCGTCGGGGAGCAGAACACGAAATTTTCCATAATTATATTTGATATTATATTTCAGTTTAAAATTTTCAATAAAAAAACACCTCACCTTCCTATATAACAAGAAAGGTGGGGTGTTTGATGAAATTATTAATTACTTAATGGCAATTATTTCGCTACACGTTCCAGCCACGACACCATGCAGAACATCACCGCCATGGAGATGAAGCAGACACCGGCGAATACGCTCCAAGTGGCTGTGAGCGAGATTGACTCATACATCACCGCACCAAGGAAGAGGCACGCATTGCCCACAGCTGTCGCACCAAGCCAACAACCCTGCATCAGACCTTGCAGATGCGCAGGAGCAACTTTTGACACGAACGACAATCCTAACGGCGAAATAAACAACTCCGCGATGGTCAGAATAAAGTAGACACAGAAGAGAATCCATGGAGTAACTCGCGCTGACTCGGCAAGAGGAGCAGCTGAAATCTCGCTGTATGAGGGAAGGCCGATTGACGCAACCGCCATCACAATATATGCAAGCGCCGCAATTCCCATACCGATACCAATCTTCTTGGGTGTTGAAGGCTCTTTACCTTTCTTAGCCAGCGCTCCGAAAAGCCACATAACAACCGGTGTCAGGAACACAACCACAAACGGGTTTACAGACTGGAAGATCTCGGCACCCAATTCGAGCGAACCTATCTTAAGCAGTGTGTAATCCTTGGCAAACATGGTGAGCGTAAGTCCGTTCTGGTGGAAAGAGAACCAGAAGAAAATCACCACTCCGAACACAGCGAAGAGAGCAAGGATACGCTGCTTGATCTCTTTTGCGCTCTGTTTGATCTCCTCCTTGCTCACAGCTGCCCCATTGTCAGCGGTTTTCTGACCGGGAGTCGGGAGAGATTTCTTAGCCCAGAGGAAGATAACTAAAGATATCAACATCGCCAGGATAGCCACTGAGAACGCATAATGGAAACCGGTGTTGAACGCCGTCAGATAATTTCCGGCAAAATCTCTCAGAGTTTCAAGATTAACCTCTGTCTGCGACACCTGATTTGCATAATTCAGGAAGAGATCTGTGTCAATCTCCTTGCCGGCAAGATACTTGTTGCACAATCCGGGCAGATCGGCGTTGTAGGCAAACCCCTGCATCTTCACGAAAGTGTTTCGCACCCACACTGCGATGAGCGGAGCGATGCAACCTCCGATATTGATGAACATATAGAAAATCTGGAAACCGGAATCGCGTTGTGCGCTGTACTTAGGATTATCGTACAACTGCCCCACCACAGCCTGCAGGTTACCTTTAAACAAACCGTTACCGAAGGCGATTACCAACAACGCGCCAAGGGCGATATACTTGGTTGTGATTAAAGCCGGGATGGCAAGCAGCGCATAACCAAGAGCCATCACCACCAGACCGGCAATGATAGTGCCCTTGTAATTTTTGGTCTTATCCGCGATAACACCGCCGACAAGGGCAAGAATGTAGATCGAACAATAAAATGTGGAGTAAAGTGCGCCCGCCTCTTTGCCGTCGAGGTCGAATTTTGACATCAGAAACAATGTCAGAATCGCCATCATGACGTAAAATCCGAAGCGCTCCCCCATGTTGGAGAGGGCAGCAGGAATCAATCCTTTAGGTTGGTTCTTGAACATAATATGATTAAGTTATTAATTAAAAATTTCCAATCCGTTTATTGAAGTAGTTTAAACAACTTCATTTGCTGTCGAGCATTTTGTAAGCCTTGGCATAATTATGTATCTGCTTCACCATTGCCACCAGACCATTGGAACGTGTGGGAGAAAGATGCTCCTTCAACCCTATCTTCTCTATGAAATAGAGATCTGAACCAAGTATCTCGTCGGGAGTGCGGTCATTGAGCACACGCATCAGCAGCGCCACTATACCCTTCACGATCAAGGCATCCGAATCAGCCTCGAACTTGATCTTATCGCCGGCCTCGCGCTGAGCCGCGATCCACACCCGGCTCTGGCAACCCTCGATAAGATTCTCGGGAGTCTTGTCTGCCTCGGGGAAATCCGGCAACGTATTTCCCAAGTCGATAATATAAGCATAACGGTCCATCCAGTCGGTAAGACCCTCGAACTCCTCTATAATCTCATCCTGTGTCTCGTTTATAGTCATACTCTTTTTATAAATCTTTTATGTAAAATATCTTCAGGAAGCTACTCCTATTTACAATATTAGACTTCAAAGTTAATTAAAAATTGTAAAAAACGTGAAATTAGAGATAAAAAAGATTGGGAATTTGCAATATCAAAATAAAATGCTTAAATTTGCAACGCAAAATAAAAGACGGCTTAATCGTCGACAAGAGGGTCTTTTTTTTCCGGACCGAATTTCTGAAACAGAAACCCGGTGCCGAATCGAGAAAAAGGATTCTTATTTTTTTAATCCCTTCGGATATCCTCCCCGGGCATTCGAAAGTTCTTAATTACTAATTTCTAACTACTAATTACTAATTAATAAAAATGGCAACATATCTGACCCAAGAGGGTTACAACAAAAAGATGGAGGAGCTCGCAGCCCTCGAAGCTCAGCGCCCCGCCATCAAGCAGGCTATCGCAGAGGCTCGCGACAAAGGTGACCTCTCGGAGAACGCTGAGTACGATGCAGCAAAAGAGGCTCAGGGAATGCTCGAAATGAAGATTTCCAAACTCAAGGAGCTTATTGCCGGTTCGCGAATCATCGACGACAGCAAGCTCAACACCGACGAGGTGCAGCTTCTCAACAAGGTTACAATCCGTAACAACAAAGGGATGACCATGTGCTACACCATCGTTCCCGAAAGCGAAGCTAACCTCCGCGAGATGAAGATTGCATCCAACACCCCCGTAGCGAAAGCTCTTATGGGCCACAAGGTAGGCGACCACGTGCAGGTGAACGCACCCGCCGGTCTGCTTGATTTTGAAATCATCAAAATTGAGATCTGATCATGACTATCTTCTCTAAAATCATTGCCGGTGAGATCCCCTCTTACAAAGTGGCTGAAAACGACGAGTTCTACGCATTCCTCGACATCAATCCGGTAAACTGGGGTCACACCCTTGTTGTTCCCAAGAAGGAGACAGACTACATCTTCGACATCGACGATGCGCAACTCGGACGCATGATGATCTTTGCAAAAAAGGTGGCTGAAGGTATCAAGAAAGCTATCCCATGCCGCAAGGTTGGCGTGACCGTGCTCGGCCTTGAGGTGCCTCATGCTCACATTCACCTCGTGCCATTGCAGAAAGAGGGCGACATGGACTTCAAAAACAAGATCTCAGATCCGGATCCCGCCCGCATGAAAGAACTTTGCGAAGCGATCTCCGCAAACGTAAAGCTCGACTGATCCCGAATCATCCTCCCCGCTCAGCCGGGGAGTCAACATATTTTTCATCCCAATTAATTACTTTACGTTACCTTAATATTTAAAACTTGGGGGTAATCTCCTTTAACAGGAAGACCCTTTAATGAAGTTTGTTTAAACTAATTTTTTATTAAGATTTAATCTAAATTTTTACTTTCGTAAATTAGTTTAAACAACTTCTATAGCATCCCGCATAAACTTATCCGAGACGGAGAAGATTTTTGCGGGATGCAATATTTTTTATGATTTTTTAAGGATATTTCAAAAACTATGAATAACTTTGCAGACGCTTTTGTTATTCAGAAGTAATGAGACGTTTTACAGGTTTTTCAATCAAGTCCGGAATAGCAGGAACAATCGTAATTGCTGCGATGCTCGGCGGTTGCAGCCGAGGCCGCGAGAACGTCGGCGGAACGGGGGGCGACTCCATCTCCACCGGCATCGAAGAATATCACGCAGACAATGACATAGCTATGACCTTGCGAAGCATCACCGACGCCATCCGTGTCGGCGAACCGCTCGACACAATCGACTATAAATTTGAGGGTGTACTCACCGATGGCGAAGGGCGACCGTTATACACCGACATCCAGGGTTCGCCCGGCACATGGGATGTGGATATCATCTCACCTACCACCGCCGTGATCCGCAACCTGTATCTCGGAGATCTTCTCCCCGATTATCTGGAAACTTACATCACCGGCAGCCTCAACCTTTCCGAAAATGATATTATCGAAACCACCGAATTCGACGACGACGATGAGACCTCACTGGTGGTTTACGACTTCAACGGCGGATTCCTGCGCATCGAGACACGCGCGGGAGTAGCCCCCAACGGACTCGAAGGTCCGCTCATGAGCATTATAATAACCAACTCAGTTGCTGATTCCTCGAAACACAAACCATCGTGACGGGTCGAACCGCGGCAAAGCCATCAGCTGAACATCAGCCTTACGGTCAAGAATTGTCTCCTCCGCATTCCCCACAACCTTACCGGCACTCTCAAGTGCATCGCGCACTGCTTTCAATGCTTTCGTCGGCGTATTGTTATCCTGCGAAAGGTGACACAGGAAGATATACCTTAATTCCGGATTGATAATCTCTTTGAGGAAGGCACCCGTAGCCTCATTATCCATGTGCCCGTTCTCGGTCTGTATCCTCGCTTTCAGATATTCCGGATAACGACCGAATTTCAGCATCTGCAAGTCATAGTTAGCTTCTATCACCAGATAATTCGCACGGCTCATATAGTGGCGCGCGCGGTCGGTAACGGCGCCGAGGTCTGTGGCAAGCACAAACCGGCGGTTGTCGAACTCCAGCGAGAAACCCATGTTGTCCGTGCCGTCATGCGGCACCTCGAAAGCCGTGATCTCGAACTCACATATCTTGAAAGGTATCTCCTTGAAAATCGGATGATGATAATCCTTGATGCGCTTCGATATGCTGTGGCGCCGCAGTATGCCGCCTAAAACCCTGTTTGTGCAGAACAACCGGATATGTTTATGATTGCGCAGAAGATTGTAAGCATAACGCACATGGTCCGAATGGTCGTGGGTCAGCAGCAATGCCTTCACCGCATTCATCGAGATTCCATTCGAGGAGAGCATCTTCACCACCTCGTCGGTTTTCACACCCGCATCAATGAGCACTCCACCCTTCTTGGTCCCGATATAGCAGCAGTTGCCACTCGAACCCGAACCCAACGACATAAAATAGATGTTTCTCTCGTCGCCGTGATCCGCCTTCCGGTCCTCATCGGTCAGATCAAGATCGGAATAACCGCACTGACCGGGCGTAGACACACCCTTCTCCGAGGCATCCTGCTCCCACTCCTCGAAAGGAAGCTGCGGATGACCATGGAACTTTATCTTCTTAGCGCACATTCCGTTTCCCTCCTTTCCTTTGTTCTACAAGACCACCGCGATATATCAGGAAAATCGCCGGGCGCTTATCATAATTCACATTGCGATTCTTCCATTTGGCAGCCGGCAGCGTCGTTATCGTCTCCTTTTCCGGATCAGTGATATCGCAAGCCACACACAGGTATGTGTCGGGACGCAGATTCTCACTCAGAAACTTAACGAGTTTATTGTTGCGATAAGGAGTCTCTATGAAGATCTGCGTACGATTCTTGTTTTGCGATTCATTCTCAAGCTCGCGCAACGCATGAAGCCGCTCCTTATCGTCGATTGGAAGATAACCGTTGAATGCGAAACCCTGTCCGTTGAAACCGGAAGCCATCAGCGACATCAGGATGCTCGACGGACCCACCAACGGGATTACCTTCAGACCTTCGCGCTGCGCTATCTCCACGGCCAATGCACCGGGGTCGGCAACCGCCGGGCAGCCTGCCTCGCTCATCACCCCCATCGACTCACCTCGGCGCAGAGGATCGAGCCACGCGCTGACCTCCGTGAGGTCTGTATGGCGATTAAGTTCGTGGAACGTTGCCGAATCAATATCGAACTCCCTGTCGCAACGCTTCAGGAAGCGCCGGGCAGTTCTGACATTCTCCACTATGAAATGCTTTATCTCTTTAACAATAGCGACATTCCCCGTAGGAATCACAGCTTCCAGCGGGGCATCACTTATATTCACCGGGATAAGATACAGCGCGCTAACATTCATACCACAAATTTAATAAAAAAAATGATTATACTCAAAATTTCCCGAATTACTACTATTTAGAGTGCCGTATCTACACCGCAGCACTCCGAAAGTTTCCCATCAAGGGCGATTTTTATAAATTTTTGTTAATTTTTCTTGGTCTAACGGGATTTTATGTTTAAATTTGTCGGATACAAGTGTGCTTAAAACCATACTTACTACCGCACTCTCGCGCTTTGCGAGGCATGCGTAGCCAACTCAAAACACTTACAGAATAAGAACAAAAACTACTTACAATTATTAACTTTTAATTACTAACCTATGAGAAAAGTCTATTTAAATCTGACACTACTCATCATCGGTTTAGTCGCCCTCACGTGGGGGGGGTAATTTATTACCCCAAATTTTAGCTAACTCCGATGCCGTACCGGATGGCGTTGACCTGTCGCAATGCTATGTCATCAAGGCCGATCCGACGTACATCGATGTAGTGGAGTATTCTACTTCGACTCAGACGAGCAGGGCGCAATGGTATAACATTGACGCAACCCACAGAGTCTATTATGTTCCGCAGTCCGAGCAACCGAAGTGGTTTACCGTCCGTTCCAATTCCACGGAAATTTTCAGTGAGAAGAAAGGTATCAGCAATATCACCACCGAGAGCGGGAAGGCACTTGCCTACGGTCCGAGAGGAGCGAGATTTCAGACTTCCAATGCCAATGTCAAACCCGGAGATCCCATCGTCATCACTGTGGACGACATGGATAAAATCCGCACCGGTGTGATCACCGTCACTCTTCTTGATGCAGCTGACAACGTGTATCTTTACAACTGCTGCGCCAACTATTCCATCAGAAGCTATACGAAGAGCGATTTCAAGAACGGCACACTTACCATAAAATACGATCCCAATTCGGAGAACACATGGTTCGTGAAGCATAAGAACAGCTCATCCAACACATCTTCGGCACTGGCGGGCGCAATGCTGAATGGGAAGAAGCTCAGCCGCAACCTGATTGTGTATGACACCAACAGCGGTGTCTATCATTATAATGCCTACGGCATAAGTCTTTCCAAAAGCAAGCTGCAACACACGTTGCAGATCATGGAGAACCCCCTGCCCGGAGACATCCCCGTCACATTCTATGTGGAGCAGACCACCGGTAACGAGACCGAACAGGACAAACTTCTCGAGGTTATCGAGAGCCTTACTGTCGGAAGCACCAAGTATACAGCCAAGGAATGGCTGAAAGAGGGTTTCACTGTTCCCAACGGCAGCAAGATCACATTGGGCACACGCCGTCAGGTCTATGGCTCTTTTGAGATTGAGAACATATTCTGGAACGGTGAGAAATCGTCAAGTCTGGCATACACCGTCGAGGCTTTCGGACCCGAGGATGCCCAGACCGTCGGAATCCGTGCGCTGGTCAGAAATCCATGGCGCTTCACCCTTAACTTTACCGACCGGGAACACACCAATCTGTATTGGAGCACCCCTTCTTACAGTCAGCCCCAAACCCTCACGTCCTCAACTTACAAAGGTGAGGTCAACGTAGGATTTTATGTGACCGGCACACCGGGTTACAAGGTTTATGAAGTGGAGGTCAACGGCAAGAAAGTGCCTGTTGAAAACGATGGCTACTACCGCCCCACCGCAATGAACGAGGTAATCTCTGTTACACCCAAGGCCTACACACGCGACATTCCGATCACAGTCGTTTGTGGATCGGAATACAACTCCCCTTATATCTATCTTGACTATTTCGGACAGAACAAGCAGGGTATCAAGATTGAACCGGGTGCCAATCAGGTGATGGTTCATCAGGAGGACCTGCCGTTCCGTATCACGGATTCGGATGCCCTTGTATTCCTCAATGATATTCAGCTGACGGAGAAAGACGAGAACGGAGACTTCTCCGGACTTAAGGACATCAAGGCCAATGATGTCGTGTCGATATACTACAGCATGCCCACTTCCGTGGAAGTCACTCACGCGCTTGCTTCTGGCTACACCGCCGACATCTACCACAACGGCAAGAAACTGACCGGCGTCGGCAAGTACAGTATCCTTCAGGGTTCTCAGATCGTGTATGAGCCGAAGCAGACCAATATGGTGGTTGAGTCTTCAGCCGGAGAGTTCTTTTCGCCCTCTTCAGACGGCAAGATCTATATAACCGCGAAATCCAGCACCACCTACACCCTTCATCCTAAGAATGACGAATTCACCATCATCTGCAATGAGGACTGGAAAGGTGTGACACTGCGCAACTATCCGTACGCCACCAAGCTTACCGGAGCCACCACAAAACTGAAACTGCCCTACGGCACAAGCACCTCCAAGCCTTATTCGTTCGAGATTCTCGGAACCACGAGCTATCTTGAATCCGTGACCGCAACCGGAGGTAACAATATCAGTTACAACACATCGACCAAGGTATTGAGTGGAATTGTTCCCAACTGTACAGTCACTCTCAACATGGGCAGCAACGCTTCGGAATTCAATTACTATATCTTCTGTCAGCAACCGAATGGCGTTGAAGTGGACAATAATAGTGGTGAGCCATCCAACTATTTACTTGACAATGAGGGAAACCGCTATATGGTTCCGAATCTATATGTCCTGAAAACCAGTAGTAGTGGTGATGATACCCGGATCATATTTAACAATGAGAAGGTAATGTCCCCCGAGAATTCATGGTCAGTACTTAAGAAAACAAGTTTCCCGGTCAAGATCAATGCATCCAGTATGGCGGGATATTTCACGGAATACGGCTCAACCGATCCGGAATACGGTTATATGTTGCCGGCGGTAGACGGCCGTTTCAAGGGTAATACACTTGTGATCATCAATGGCAAGGAGTATCATGTGACGGAAGATAACTACAAGACTTTCTCCTTCTCACAGGACACTCCGGGAGATGTATTCGTGCAGATTGTGCCTGAGGGAGACAGGACTTTCATGGGTTCGGTCTCTCCGGTTCACAACTGGAATTACCATTGTTCGGTAAATGGTGTGGAATTTGACTTTGACGATCCGAATACCCCTAATCCCTACAAAAATTTCTATGCCGGTTCCGTGATAGAAGTCTGGGATGACAACGGTTCCGAATTGTCTTGTGAACTTCTGAGCGACCTGAGCTGGGGCTATGATGTCACGGATTCACAGGATATCGAATACAATGCCGAAACGGGAAGAACAAGAATATATGTTCCGGTGAATCAGTATTCATCATCATATTACCAGGATTTATATCTTAAGGTCTATCCCCCCCAGATAGAGGTGACAGCCAAGGCTATTGACAAGGATGCAGGTTACGAAGTATCCGGCATATACATGGCCTCTCCGGGAGCGTCAGAGGAGGACTGGAAGGAATGTTCGTCCAGTTATTGGCGAGAGCTGAATGAGGGAGACTTGCATTACGTATTCGAGAATCCCAATGTATATGATCTTATGGGAGACATGAGGCGGCCCGTGGCCATAAGGGACACTAAATCGAATAAATATCTTGACTTCGATCCTACGACCGGTGCGGTGCATGGATTGCAGGACGGCATGAGACTTGAAATCGAGTGTGTGCCATATAACAAGTGGAACGATGAGAAATACCTGTTCACCTACATCAATCAGGGTTCTTCCACAACGGGAGGATTCCTTATCAAGGCCGGTTCTCCTGTTGAGTCGGAGCTTGAGATTGTCAGCGGAGGAATGGGTGGTGCGTTCTACGACTGGAATCTGCCGTTCAAGGTGACTCTCAGATACGGAGACGCTTATCCCGTGATCTATGTCGGAACCAACGAGATCACCCGGGATGCGGATGGCAATTACAATTTCCCGACAAGCATACCTAATTACTCCTCAATGAGGGTGTTCAAGTCAGCATCCGACGCAGTGATGCATCCCGTCACTGTCAAGACCGATTCGGGTATTGAGTACGATGTGCTGGTAGACGAGTGTGCCGTCGGCACAGACTCCGAAATACGTGCGTTCGACGGGTCTCAGGTTATTGTCAAAGTCCACCCGGATTGCCCCTGGCAGTGCGAGGTATATGCCAATGGCAAAAAGCTCACCAAGGGTAACAGCGGTTATCATGCTGACGGTTATTCGTTCATGGCAACTGCGGGTACCAACATGGTCGAGATCCGCAAGGTGATGTACAATGTCACTTTCAACATGGATGCGGCAGGCGATATGAACAACCTCAGCATATTAGGTTCCGACGGTGAGATGTATTATCCCGATAACAGCGGTGTGGTGACCGTGGAGCCGACAGTGGAGACCATGACTCTGATCTATTCCGATCCCGACCGCTACATCTCGGCCGCTACGGTTTCTCCCAACACAATGAAGTATGACGTCAACACCGGCGTGCTTTCTAATATCGTGACCGGTACGGTTAATCTGACCACCAAGCTTCTTGAGCGCAACCAGCAGGTTGACATGTTCATTGACGGTGCGGATCTTGAGGGTGCCGAACTCGTTATGGCTAACGGTAAGGTAATTTCCAACAGCCGTTACCTTAACCCAGGCAACCAGACCATATCGTTCAGCGCCGATGAGCTCCCGATCATTTTCAAAGTACCTGACAGCTATTTCAAAGAGGATGGCTCTATCGCTGATCCGGCTAAATTCCCTGTGGTGTACGTGAACGGCGAAGTCTTGACTTACAGTGCGGAGCACAAAGGCTTCATCCTTCCGGAGGATGCCTTCACCGGTGGGTCAGCTCCTGTAATCAAGATCTATTCAGCTACTCCCGAACCGACAGCTGTGTCGTTCATCGTGGAGCCGGGTATCACATTTACCGCTACAGCTGAAAAAGAGACACTCAGCGAACCCGGAACCATGAACCTTCTCCCCGGAACCATGCTTAGCGTGACCGCGACAGCAACCGACAGCAACGAGGAGATCTACATCGAGGCTAACAATATCGAGGTCACCTCCGGTGCAACCGTAAGCTATTCGATGATGACCGGTGAGAGTGAACAGACAATCGCTATCAAGCGTCGCAAGGTTGCCGTTACAGTAATGAATGATGACGCATGGCGCAATGTTCGCGTGGTCGGTGCAGGTTACACCTATCCGATGTACGACGCTCAATCTGAACTCGAATTCCCGCGCGGCACAACCGAGCTTACACTCCGTTCCACTTCCGATTCCCAGTATGTGGTTGAGGTCAAGAATGCTACCTCAGGTGCTTCAATGACTTTCAATCCTGTGACCGGTGTGGTTAGCGGCGTTGCCGACGGCATGAAACTGAGCCTTGTTATGGGCGATATGATTCGTGACCGTGAGTTGACTGTATATTTTGAGGAATCAGAGAACACTCCCAAGACTTCATTAGTTGTTGCCGAAGGAAAGGCTATCGAGAAGGAGATCACTCTTCAGGGTGGCTATCAGGCAATGATGTTCGCCAACAGCGATCTTCCGTTTGCAGTTAAATCTGCAGAGCCGATGAGCGTTTATCTCAACAACGCCCTTATCAGCTACAACTCTGCCGATGCGGCTTACGACTTCCCGGCTGAGCTTCCTGAGAATCCTGTCGTGAAGGTTTACACCAAGGAGCAGCCTGAGGTGAAGGTGAAATATGAGTCTGAGGCTGGCGGCTATTTCGATATGGTGGTTACTCACGACCGTGTGAACGTTATCGACCACACTGCCGCTGAGGGTCACATCGCTCTGCCCGGAACCGAGATCCGCTTCACCGTGGAATACAATGAGGCCGGCAAACAGCTGCTGGCTGCCCGCAAGGCTGCCGGTAAACAGGTGAGCGAGACCACTGAGGTCAGCGTGAACGGCACTGTTCTCGAACCCGATGAGGATGGCGCATACAGCTACAAGGTTTCCGCCGACCACGCTGCTACCGGACTTTCATTCTTAGTGAAACGTCCTGACTTTATCGATGAGGAGAGCGGTTATGTTCTCTCGTTCGACCGCAAGACCCTTATCTCTGTTGATCCTGACAAGGAGGGTGAGTTCACCGTGCCTGATGGAGTGACCACTATCGGTGAGGGTGCCTTCAAGGGTTGTGACAAACTGACTACCGTGGTTATACCGAAGAGCGTGACTGAGGTTGAGGAGAATGCCTTCTCCGGTAACACTAATCTCAAGCAGGTTGTATATCCCGAGGAACTCGAAGAGGAGTTGGGTTCACAGATCGATGGTCTTGATCTCCCCACACCTCCTGTGAAGGTTGGTTACACCACCGATGAGGTAAGCATTGATGAGAACGGTGTTATCACCGGACGCAACATCGATCCTGAAACCGGAAATTACGTTGAGGGCAAGACTCTTGTTTATGTACCAGATGAGGCTATCGATGAGAACGGAACATACAAAATTCCGGATGATATTACCGAGATCGGCAAGGGTGCGTTCGAGGGCAATGAGAACCTCAAGAATATTGAGATTCCGGAGACTGTGACTTCAATCGGTAACGGGGCGTTCTCCGGATGTAAGAACCTGACTGACGTTGACCTCACCGAGGGTCTCAAGGAGATCGGCGAGGGTGCATTCACAGGTTCAGGCATCACTGACATCAATGTTCCCAACAGCGTCAAGGAGATTGGCGAGGGTGCATTCAAGAACTGCGAGAATCTTGAGAAGGTTGTGATCGGCGGCGGTGTCGACAGTATCGATCCCGACGTGTTCGAAGGAAGCGACAATATCAAGGAGGCTATCTATCCCGATGATCTGAAGGATACCCTCAGCGAGAAACTCCCCGACGGCATCAAGCAGGTTCCCTACACTGCCGATGAGATCGAGGTTGATGAGGAGACCGGAGTGATCACAGGTAAGAGCACCAAGGGCGAAGGCGAGGATGCCAAAGAGAGCAAGTCGCTCGTATTCGTGCCGGATGAGGCTATCGATGAGAACGGAACATACAAGATTCCGGATGACATCGACGAGATCGACAACGGCGCGTTCACCGGCAACGAGAAGCTTACAAATCTGGAGATCCCGGAGACTGTGACTTCAATCGGTAACGGTGCGTTCACCGGATGTAAGAACCTTGAGGAGCTCGACATTCCCGACACTGTAACCGATCTTGGCGACGGTGTGCTCGAAGGTTGCGAGAATATCAGCAAGGTAACTATCCCCGACGGCGTTGAGAGCATCGGTCCCGATGAGTTCAAGGGTTGCACCAACCTCAAGGAGGTCACTCTCCCCGAGACCGTGACTGAGATCGGCGAGGGTGCGTTCGAGGGCTGCTCTAATCTTGAGACCATCAATATCCCCGAGACTGTCACAGAGATCGGAGAGAATGCCTTCAAGGGTTGCGAGAAACTCACAGAGGTTACCCTCCCCGACAATATCGAGTCAATCGGCAAAGGTGCCTTCGAGGGTTGCTCTAACCTGACTGACGTTAATATCCCCGACAATGTGAAGGAGATCGGCGAGGGCGCCTTCAAGGGTTGCGAGAGCCTTACCACTATCGCTATCCCGCCGACAGTTGATAACATCGGCGACGGTGCGTTCGAGGGCTGTACAAATCTTGACAAGTTCGTTTATCCCGACAAATTCAAGGATCAGATCGGTGAGGGTGTCGGAATCGGCTATCCCGCTGATGAGGCCAAGGTGGATGAGAACGGTGTGATCTACACTCCCGACGCTGTCTACTTCGTTCCCTCTGATGCAAAAGCCGCTACTATTCCCGAGACTGCTACCATGATCGCTCCCAAGGCGTTCAAGAACTGTACGGAGATTGAGAATGTGACTGTCCCCAACCAGGTTGACGAGATCGCTGCCGAGACTTTCAGCGGTTGTTCTTCTCTCAAGACGATCACTCTCGGAAGCTCTATCGCATCTATCGGTGCCGGGGCATTCAAGGGTTGCTCTTCGCTCCATGAGATCAATATCCATTCAAATGTGAAGAACATCGGTGCGAATGCGTTCGATGGTTGCGACCTCACTCAGATCCACATCGGTGCGGGTATCACCACTATCGGTGATGACGCGTTCGCCGGCAATAGCAATATCGATGAGATCGCCATCACGGCGCAGACTCCTCCGGCTCTGGGCAGCAATGCATTCGGTGGCAACACTACTGCCAAGCTGTTCGTGCAGGGTGCAAGTGCGGTGACTGCTTACGGCAAGGCTGCAGGCTGGAATGTCTTCACTCCGCAGGTGATGGTGGAAGCTACTTCCGTGAACTCTACCGACAAGACATCTTACGAGATGAATCGCGGTGACAATGTGCAGTTGAACGCTTCTGTGCTTCCCTCTGACGCCAAGTTAGGTGCTATCTTCTGGGAGGTGAGCGATCCGAGCATGGCTACTGTCAGCAACACCGGTCTTGTGACTCTGATCGAACCCACCACTGCTTCGCGCAAGGCTGCGGGCGATAAGACTCTGACCGTCACTGCCCGCACTATGTATGCCAACGGTCCGACTCATACAGTGACCATCAAGGATGTGACCACCGGTGTTGACATGGTGTTTGAGGATGGAGAAGCTTCCTCTATCGAGGAACTCCTCAGCAAGGGTGCCATCTACACTCTTGGCGGACTCAAGGTCAATGCTGACACCAAGGGCCTTGAACCGGGTATCTACATCATCAAGATCGATGGCAAGACCCGCAAGATCACAGTGAAGTAACCCCACTACATAACACACTTTTCCTGCAGGGAGCGTTACACCGACGCTCCCTGCTTCTTTTTTGCTACCTTCGGGAGATCCGCCATTCCGGCAGCTTAATTACCTATATCGTTATTTTTATCGTTGTCCTGACAAGTTTTAGAGCAATATTTATTAATTTAGAGCTTTGATTAATATGCAGCCATTAATTATTATGTAATTAATAATTAATGATTAATAATTAATGATTGGGCTATTCAGCTGAGAACCAGTTTATTTAACAACACTCAATGCATTAATTGTTTATTCAGAGCAATTTAATCATTAACCATTAATTATTAATTATTAATTAAATATGTTTTTGCCTGAAGAGTTTAAAAGTCAGATGGAAGCGTTGTTGGCCGATGATGCAGATGCGTTTTTCGAGGCTATGGACACGCCCCCTTCTGTCTCCATAAAGTTGAACAGACGTAAAACGACCGACCCGGCCATAACGGGCTATGATTCGCTGACACCCGTGAAGTGGTGCCAAAGCGGATATTATCTCCCGGAACGACCTAAATTCACTCTTAACCCATTGCTTCATGCCGGTGTCTTTTACGTGCAGGATGCTTCATCAATGATCTATGAGACCATAGCCGAGAAGGTTGTGCCCGCTGCTCTCGACACCGGCTCGCCTCTCCGCGTGCTGGATCTGTGTGCAGCCCCGGGAGGTAAGACCACCTCTCTGATCAATGCCCTCCCCGACGGCTCCGTGGTGGTGGCAAACGAATATGTTGGTTCAAGAGCCTCCGCGTTGCGCGAGAATCTTATCAAATGGGGCTACCCGGATATAATCGTAACCAACTCCCCGACATCGGCATTCGCCCGAATGGGCGAGACGTTTGACATCATTGCCGTCGATGCTCCCTGCTCAGGCGAGGGGATGATGCGTAAGGAGGAGGTGGCGGTGACCCAATGGAATCCCGGATTGCAGAAACAATGCGCCACACTTCAGAAAGAGATACTCTCCGATGCGTTCGAGGCTCTGAAACCGGGTGGATTCCTTATCTATTCCACCTGCACTTTCAATCGCGAGGAGAATGAGGATAACCTGCGTTGGCTCGCTGAGGAGAAGGGTCTGATACCGGTGGATATGGAGTTTCCCGAGGAATGGGGAATCCTCATGGGTATAGACACGGATTATCCCTGCTACCGCTTCATGCCGCACAAGACCCGGGGCGAGGGATTGTTTGTTGCCGTTTTACGCAAGGAGGGTGATTATCCGCGTGCGAAAACGCTTTCAGACACCACTTTCCGTAAAGAGATAAAAGCGAAGACAAAAGTTATTGCCGACGGAATTCCGCGAACCGCAATCAAGGGACGAGACACGGTGCCGACGAGTGAATCCGTGCTCGCCACAGATTTTGACCGGAACTCCTTACCATCGGTGGATGTTGACGAAGCCACTGCCCTCTCCTACCTGCGGCACGAGGCTTTGCGTCTCGATTCAAATATTGGCAAGGGATTTGCTGTAATAAATTACAAAGGTTTCCCCTTGGGACTGGTAAAGAATATCGGCAACCGCGCCAACAACCTTTACCCCTCGCAATGGAGAATTAAATTTTTATAGGTGAAAGATAAAAACCAGCATAAAGTGTTCCCTGTAACGGGGATGATGTGCGCAGTGTGCGCCGGCACGGTTGAGAAGACCGTAAGCAATGTTCCCGGTGTGACGGCTGCATCGGTGAATTTCGCAGCATCCTCCGTGTCGATAGACTGGAATGCAGCGCAAACCTCTCCCGAGGTCATAGCCGAGGCGGTAAGAGATGCCGGCTACGATATGATAATCACCGAATCGGAAGCGGAAGCCGTTGAGGAGTCGGCGCGCAAGGAGGAGCAGGAATACCGCAAGATGAGAGTCAAAACGCTGACAGCATGGATTCTGACCGTGCCGATGTCGGTTCTTTGCATGACTCATATACACTTCCCGGCAGAGGAATGGATATATATGGGTATCACGCTCATAGTGATGTTCTATTGCGGTTCGGGATTTTACCGCCGAGGTTTCAAGGCTTTGGCAGCGAAAGCCCCGAATATGGATTCACTTGTGGCGATCTCCACTATCGTGAGTTTTCTTTTCTCTCTCTTCAACACACTCTCTTCGATTGCACTCACCGCTGATCTATATTATGAGGGAGCGGCAATGATCATTACTTTTGTGCTTACCGGTAAACTGATGGAACTCCGGAGCCGGCATTCCACCGGTTTGGCTTTACGCGCACTCATCGGCTTGCAACCGTCGGACGCCACATTAGTTCTTGCTGACGGCTCCACACGCACCACCCCTATCTCTGAGATCAGAAAGGGAGACACGGTGATGGTGCGCCAGGGTGAACGCATCCCTGTTGACGGAATTGTGGTCAGGGGTAACGCAGTGATCGACGAAAGTATGCTCACCGGAGAACCTCTCGGCGTTGAGACCAATGCCGATGACTCCGTTTCCGCCGGCACCATACTGACTGCCGGAGAGATATATCTTGAAGCTACCAAAGTGGGCACCGAGACAGAATTGTCGCGAATCATCGAGGCTGTGAAAGAGGCTCAAGGTTCGAAAGCTCCGGTGCAGAGAATTGTGGATAAAGTTGCCGGAGTGTTCGTGCCGACTGTGATCGCCATCTCCATAATCACCTTCTGCGTGTGGATAGCATTAGGCATGCAGTATCTCCCCGTAGCTCTCGTGTGCGCGGTCTCGGTTCTGGTTATAGCTTGCCCGTGCGCATTGGGTTTGGCTACACCGATGGCTGTAATGGTGGCTATCGGTAACGGTGCTGGGAAAGGGATACTCGTCAAGGATGCTGAAGCCCTTGAGCAGTTGGCGAATATTGACGTACTTCTTATAGACAAAACCGGCACGCTCACCGAAGGGAAGCCGAAGGTCACGGCTTCTATCTGCGAGGACGCACTGACGCCCGATGAGCTTGCAGTGCTTAAGGGAATCATCTTGGGTGCGGAGCGCAAGAGCATTCATCCGCTGGCAAAAGCGATATCAGACTATTTTGAAGAGGAGGGTGTTTCAGCAATCGAACCTTCGGAATATGAATATATAGCCGGTAAAGGTATATTCTGCCGCTATGGTTCCGATTCCTATCGTATCGGAGCTACGGATAACACACAGCTTTCAGCCGGAAGCGAAATCGCAGAATTTGTAAAGAGGGCTCTCGGCAGAGGGAGCGGTGTGGTTGTGGTTGAGAAAAACAGCACACCGACAATGGCTTTCAGCATTGAAGATGAAATACGCCCGGATGCCGTCGAGGCTATCAATGAGATCCGGAATATGGGGATAACAGTCGAACTCCTTACGGGCGACCGCACCGCTACGGCACGCCATATCGCATCGTTAGTCGGGATCAAGAGTGTCACGGCCGAGACGTTACCCCAGGATAAACTGGCTCGTGTGGAGGAGTTGCAGAAAAGCAAGCTGAAAGTGGCGATGGCGGGTGACGGCATCAACGATTCCGCGGCGCTTGCAGCGGCAGATGTGTCGATCGCAATGGGTGGTGGTTCCGACATTGCCATAGATGTTGCCAAGCTCACGATTGTGGGTGGCAAACTATCCTCAATCCCTAAAGCTGTTAAACTATCTAAAGCTACATTAAAGATTATACACGAAAATCTTTTTTGGGCGTTTATATATAATGTGATCGGTATTCCGCTGGCAGCAGGCGTGCTCTACAAAGCAGGCTTTCTCCTCACGCCGATGTTCGCTTCCGCAGCGATGGCTCTCTCCTCCCTCTGCGTGGTGATGAACTCCCTCCGCCTCAGAAAATCATAAATAATTAATAATTAATGATTAATAGTTAATGGTTGAGATGTTCAGC
The DNA here is from genome assembly GCA_014802175.1 of Bacteroides sp. Classification (GTDB taxonomy): domain Bacteria; phylum Bacteroidota; class Bacteroidia; order Bacteroidales; family Muribaculaceae; genus Lepagella. Next base: position 2,969 of record JAAVCU010000012.1, on the reverse strand, counting down.
AGATAGGCATTATTCATGGATAATTAGCTTATCACTTATCACTCTAAATTCTAAATTATAACTGAATATGAAATTCAAGACTAATGCAAAATGCGGTGGCTGCAAAACCGCCATCATGGGAGCTGTTCAGCAGAAGTTCCCCAATATGGAGTGGTCAATGGACCTTGACAATGCCGACAAAGTGCTCGAATGTCACGGCATCCCCGATGACGCGGAGAAAGCTGCCGAGATCGTAAAGACAATAGAAGAGACAGGTTTCAAAGGCAGTTGGCTGCCTGCCGGTGAATAACACTTTCCTTGCTGATGCTTGAACTTAGAAATATTAACAAATCATACGGCTCACTGCAGGTGTTGTCTGACGTAAGTCTGACTATCGGCAGGAATGAGATAGTGACTATAGTCGGACCAAGCGGGGCGGGAAAAACAACCCTCCTCCAGATTGCCGGCACTCTTGACCGCCCGGAGAGCGGCACGATCGTTTACGACGGCAAGGAGATTTCATCGCTTAACGACAAGAAGCTGTCGGCTTTCCGAAACCATAATATCGGATTTATATTTCAGTTCCATCAGCTGCTGCCTGAGTTTACGGCTCAGGAGAATGTGGCGTTACCGGCCATGATCGGCGGAACACCTCGTCGCAAGGCTATGGAAAAGGCGGCTGAACTTCTCGACCTGCTTGGTCTCGCCGAGAGGATGCGGCACAAACCGGCCCAGATGTCGGGTGGCGAACGCCAGCGCACTGCGATTGCCCGCGCTCTTATCAATGATCCGGAGGTGATTTTCGCCGATGAGCCCACAGGTAGCCTCGACTCGCGTAACCGCGACGAGATTCGCTCTATCATTGCCGATCTGAGGCAAAGATTCGGCAGGACATTCGTAATCGTCACACACGACCCTTCGATGACGACAATTGCCGATCGCGTGATAACTATGGCCGATGGCAAGATAGTTGCCGAAGAGCAAAAAATTGCCGGAATTGAGATCTCGGAAGATTTACAAGAGGAAGATATTGATGTTGTTTAAACGACTTCTATCAACTTCAATCTCTTCTGATTTCATTCTTTGGGAAATAATTGTTAACTTTGTTATTCAAAACATATCAACACGCTCAATATATTTGCGTGACCAAATCCAATAATTAAAACTTTAAAAAGTAAACGAAAATGGAAAATAAAGAAAACCAGAACCAGCTTCAGATTCAGCTCCGTCCCGAAACAGCAGACGGCAAGTACTCAAACCTCGCAATGATCGGTCACGGTCCTAACGAGTTCATGATTGATTTCATCTTCGCAGCTCCCGGCATGCCCCAGGCTCCCGTTGTTAGCCGTGTGATCATGACTCCCGAGAACGCCAAACAGCTTCTCTTCGCCCTCACCGACAACATCAAGAAATACGAGGCACAGTTCGGCGAGATCATGCCCCGCAACGTAAAACCCGGCATCGCAAACAACTAAACAATTAATAATTTATGAGCATAAAACCTATGTCTCAAACAATTATTAATTAATAATCATTAACTATTAATTAAAATAAAGTTTCGTGGATCACAGTCTTTTTCTCTACAATTCGCTGAAACGTACCAAGCAACTCTTCAAGCCCCTGCATGAGGGTCATGTAGGGATGTATGTTTGCGGTCCTACAGTATACGGCGACGCCCACTTGGGTCATGCCCGTCCCGCTATCACTTTCGATATCCTCTTCCGATATCTCAAACACCTCGGCTACAAAGTGCGCTACGTGCGCAACATCACCGATGTCGGACACCTCGAACACGATGCCGACTCCGGCGAGGATAAGATCGCAAAGAAAGCGCGTCTCGAACAACTCGAACCGATGGAGGTTGTGCAACTCTATCTCAACCGCTATCATCACGACATGGAAGCTCTCAACGTACTTCCGCCCAGCATCGAGCCTCACGCCTCCGGTCATATCATAGAGCAGATTGAATATATCAAGAGAATTTTGGAAGCGGGTTATGCCTACGAAAGTCAGGGATCCGTATATTTCGACGTAGAGAAATATAACCGCGACCACAAATACGGCATACTTTCAGGGCGCAATATCGAGGATCTGCAGAATACCACCCGTGCGCTCGACGGACAGGATGAGAAACGTAATCCCCTCGATTTCGCGCTTTGGAAGAAAGCTTCGCCGGAACACATCATGCACTGGCCGTCGCCCTGGAGCGAAGGCTTCCCGGGCTGGCATCTCGAGTGCTCCACCATGGGTGAGAAATATCTCGGCGAGACCTTCGATATTCACGGAGGAGGACTCGACCTAATGTTCCCCCACCACGAGTGCGAGATCGCTCAGAGCGTAGCGGCGCAGGGTCATCCAGCCGTGAACTATTGGATTCATAACAACATGATTACCATTGAGGGTAAGAAGATGGGTAAATCTTACAACAACTTCATAACCCTCGAACAGTTCTTCGAAGGTTCGCACCCGCTGCTTACTCAGGCATATTCTCCGATGGTGATCCGTTTCTTTATCCTTCAGGCTCAGTATCGCAGCACGGTCGACTTCTCCAACGCAGCCTTGCAGGCAGCCGAAAAGGCGTTGCAGAAGATGCTTGACATCTACCGCCGTCTGCAGAACCTGCAACCGGCTGAAACCTCCACCGTGGAGGTTCCAGACTTCCTCACGCAGGCTTACGAAGCGATGGACGATGACCTCAACACACCGATGGTGATAGCCACACTCTTCGAAGCGGGCAAGATCATCAACTCTGTAGCCGACGGCAACGCCAAACTCAACGAAGCAGACCTGACTAAACTCCGGAATCTCTTCGACACAATGTTGGTGGATCTGCTCGGCATCAAGGTTGGCAATGAAGAAGCGGCAGCCGACATGAAACCCTACGAAGGTGCCGTAGACCTCCTCATGGAGATCCGCAAAAACGCCAAAGACAACAAAGACTGGGCCACTTCCGACCTGATCCGCGATCAGCTTGCCGCCCTTGGCTTCAA
>JAAVCU010000011.1 GCA_014802175.1 Bacteroides sp. | reverse complement strand
TGTTCAACTGACATCAACTCCTTCAGTAGAGGCTGCTTTGGCATCATACAAAGATTATGTGGCATCACAAGTTCTCGCGGATGATATAGCACTCGTGGAGTCGCTTGATGGCGAGAATGTGACAGAGCTTGACATTGACGGAGAAAAAATCCTTGCGAAAGTAACAAGAAAATGATAGAGAACGAGAGCACTGAAGTGCTTAACAATAAGAGCAGGTCATCCGGATTATCATCCGGGTGGCTTGCTTTGATTATTGCCATAGCCGTAATCATAGCCGACCAAGCCCTTAAGATTTGGGTGAAGACCTCATTTTACCTCGGAGAGGATCTTGAGATTACAAAATGGTTTCATCTCAAATTCATTGAGAACAATGGAATGGCGTTCGGTCTGGAATTATGGAATAAGTTGATTCTTACTTTCGGTCGAATAATTGCTGTAGGTCTTTTTATCTGGTTCATAATCAAAATAAAGGATTTGAAGGATATCAGACGAGGATTTATAGTGTCGGTGGCTTTGATCACTGCCGGAGCTGCGGGTAATATCTTCGACTGTGTGTTCTACGGAAAGATATTCTCCAACCCTTGGCCACCGGAAATTGCTACGATGTTTCCAGCCGATGGAGGTTACGCAGGATGGTTTGAAGGCAGGGTAGTGGATATGCTCTATTTCCCGCTATTTGATTTCTATTGGCCGGAATGGATTCCCGGTATAGGGGGAACATATTATGAATTCTTCGCTTATATATTCAATCTTGCAGATTCCGCAATATGTGTGGGAGTTGCATTGATGTTGCTTTTCTACTCAAAAGATGCATCGATAGCATTCAAGGCTATCGGCGGATCGGCGGAGAAGGAGAAAAAGTGATTTCAGCAGTAGCATTGTAGCACGAAATATGTTGAATAGACTGACGTTAATACTAATTTGTTTGATGTTGATTGCAACAGGGTGCCGGAAGCGTCCTAAAGGTGTGTTGTCTGACGATGACATGGTTCAGCTTATTGCTGATATGGAGGTTGCCGAGGTCTTCATTCAACAACATGGTGAAATGCTGTATAATGACAGCGCAAGGGATAAGGCTGTGCAATGGGTACTTGACCGACGTGGAATTGACCGGGCTGACTTCGATTCGACCATAAGCTGGTATGGTAAGAATATGGATACTTACAGCAATCTATATGCAAAAGTAGATGAAGAACTTGCCAAACGGCAGCGTCAAGCCACTGGAGAGGAATCAGCTACCATACAGTCCGGCAAGGATCTATGGCCATATTCACGACACCTGATCATGTCGGAATTAATGAATTCCAATGCTATCACATTTTCTCTCCCGGGAGAGGAGATTGAGAAAGGAGACCGACTGAATCTTAAGATGCGAACAAGAGGGTTGCAGTCAGGAGCGGTGCTTTTGGGTGTTGATTATGATAATGGAACATCNTCGTATTATCACACAAATCAAAACGGCTCNTCTAAGATAGATGTTTCCCTACAGACAGATACATCAAAAACCGTNAAGAGAATTTTCGGCTATGTCAGAGCTAAAGAGCTGAATAAAACTGTCTGGCTCGATAGTATATCGCTTGAGCGTATTGCGCTCGACACCACACTGTATTATAGGATATTTTCACAACGTCGAGGAAGCCTCCCAAGTAAAANANTCCCNGTAAAGAAGGATTCAATTGTCAAGGATGAGCAGGATGCTGATTTGCAGAAAATCTTATCAGAGGATGGAGGTTTGAATGTGGANGAAAANCCGAGACACCAAGGAAGCAGAGCNTCATCCACCCAAAGTAACAGNCGGACTGCTCCGGCTCCATTGCACAATAATAAAACATTGCAGACAGAAATCAAGANGTANNATAGTGTCAGAGGTAAAGATTTTAGTGCGCAAAGCTACGATTATAAATGAAGAAGGTGATGAACAAGTCATCACCTTCTCTGTTTTGTGTGTTACATTGAGTGAGCGAAGTAGAATAGCTCTAAATGCCGGAATTGTCTCCGGTTTCGGAGTAAGAATAGAAGATTATTCTGTCTCAGATTATTCGGAGGAGTCTCCGGGAATNCTTTATACTGATCTGCCACTTTTTATNAAAGGGAGACCCGNCAATCTTCTGTTAACTACTACGCTTTAAAGCGGAATGTTGATGTTGATGGAGGGGAGAAGAGTCCAACTTGACATCGGATTCCAGTTAATGTTAATCAATCCGGGGGCATCNTANCTTCCACTGTGGGGATAGAAGCGACGTGTNTACCATTTGCGACCTTTGCGATATTTCACGATATAAGTGTCTGCGTTGATTTGCCACACTCTTACATCTGAACCACCATAAGCGGCATGCTTAACCATNTCGTGAAAACGGCGGTCGTGATTGATATGAAAAGCATTGGGTCTTGGAACCGGTCCCGGAGAAGGTTTTCCAAAATACCCGGGNCGACCGGGTCGCTTTTTGTCGAAATGATGTTTATCTTTCTTTGAAGGCTTGTGATCCTTCTTATCATTCTTTTTATGATTGTGACCTTTGTCCNGATGCTCGTAACGACCTNTGTCGTTGTCANGATGCCTATCGGCAAATGCAGCGCCTGAGCCACCTATGAGAAATATGGAGAGAANGAGTGAAATAGTAAATCTTTTCATAGCCTCAAATTTATTTTGTTTAACTTCGGGTTTGTGTTTACTATTAAGACANTCTTTCTCNAAAAAGGTTTAGTTCCGGAATCTTAATCCATACGATTTCTATAATCGTCGTAAGTGTATTCTCTCAGAAGGATAGGCTCGCCGTCGATTGGCGCAAACCAGATGGAAGGGTGTTGGATTCCNTTAAACATATTGGTTTTCACTGTGGTATAGTGATTCATATCCAATAAAGTAAGTCGGTCGCCTGNTTTCAAAGGCTGCTTGAATTTCCAGTCACCNGTATAATCACCACTCAGNCAAGAATTNCCACCAAGACGGTAAGATGTGCCTTCTGTAGAATCATCCGGAAGAGATTCAAGGATGTTCGGNTTATATGGCATCTCAAGGCAATCGGGCATNTGGCAGGCAAANGAGGCATCAATGATNGCAGTNTTTATANCGGCATCTTCCACAACATCGAGAACTTCGGTTANAAGGTCTCCCGTTTGCCAGGTGAATGCACTNCCCGGCTCCATTATAATCTGAAGGTGAGGATATTTTTCATGTAATCTATTNAGAAGTGATACAAGNTGTTCTATATCATATCCTTTACGGGTCATCAGGTGNCCACCACCCATATTCAGCCACTTAATATGAGGAAGAAGNTGTCCATATTCCGATTCAAATGCATCAAGAACTTTCTCAAGATCATAGCTTGTAGATTCGCANAGGGCGTGGAAGTGTAGCCCTTCGATACCTTCNGGCAATCCGTTCTTGAGATTCTCGGCCTGTTCACCNAATCTCGATCCGGGCACACACGGATTGTAAATATCTGTTTCGATAACACTGCAATGNGGATTTACGCGAAGTCCTGCCGAAACGGGAGATTCCGGATGAGAGAGATTATATTCCTTGATTTGAGGATAAAATCTATGGAACTGGTTAAGGGAGTTGAANGTGATATGTGTNCTNCCGCTNAGAAATTCCGGGAATGTCTGCTCAGTNTAGACCGGGCAATAGGAGTGAACCTCATTTCCCAAAAATTCGAGAGAGAGNTTCATCTCNTTAAGTGAGCTTGCAGTCGATGCNGTGAAATATTCCTTAATTACCGGAAAGGTCTTCCANAGGGCATTTGCCTTGAAAGCCATTATGATTTTTACATTTCCACGCTTTGCAACATCTGAAAGAATTTCCATGTTGCGGCGCAATCTATCCTCGTAAACAATATAATATGGTGTNGGGATATTCTTNGTATNCTGATTATNTGACATGATCATTATANGTAGTTAATAATTAATGATTAATAATTAATAATTGAGCACGCGAAGCGATATATATTAATTATTAGNCATGTTAACTTATTATATCAAANTTNGCGAATTTGAGTAATAACTTCTTAACTCCGGTAANNCCGAAATCAACGGTAATGCTTGGTTCTCCCTGCATATTTCCGATTGATGTGATNGTTCCTTCTCCNAATTTGGGATGCCGGATAGTCATNCCCNGTGCTAATTCTTCAGCTTTGTGCATANCCGCTTGAGAAGTCGTAGGTCTTCTTGATTCCGATCGCTGCAACTCGCTAAGCGCTCGCTTACCATAATCGGGGCGAGAAGCCNGNGANCCGAAATCCGAGAATTTACCTGAACGGAATGAATCGGANGGAGTTGTTCTCCGATTATAAGAATTNTAATTCTTAATCGGGTTTATGAATTGACCGCTATTGTCATCAATATTGACNGANGAAACCATCTTCANGTATTTCGGGTCAATTTCCGAGAGGAAGCGCGATGGGCGTGTGAGAACAGTCTGTCCGTTTCTGAATCTGGAGCCGGCATAAAGCATNACGCAGGTTTCCTTTGCTCGCGTGATTGCAACGTACAACAATCTACGCTCCTCTTCAACCTGAGCCAACGAATCCATGCTCATTGAGGATGGNAANAGTTCCTCTTCCACACCTACTATATAGATGTGTTTGAATTCAAGTCCTTTTGATGCATGAACGGTCATCAAGGTAACTTTGGGTTCGTCGTTGTCCTCTTTCTCATCCTGATCAGTAGCCAACATTACCTCAGANANGAATGCCCTCATCGAAACNTCTGCATCAGTCTCTTCCTCCATCTTTGTNTCGACGAAGTCTTTNAGGCCGGCCATAAGTTCTGCCAGGTTCTCTTTACGGCTTATCGACTCGGGCGTGTTGTCGTGCGCGAGAGAGGTAAGAATACCTGTGCGGTTGTAGATCAACTGNCCTAATTCAAAAGCATCNGATTTTTCATTATCGGCAATGAACAGGCGGATAAGGTCAGCGAAAGCTGTAAGTTTCTTTTGCGTACCGGAGTTGATGCCTACGTCATATCTGTCAATCTCNGAAATTATACCCCATAGGCTCTTGCCGTANTTAGTGGCACTTGCCTGCACCTTNTTCATNGTTGTCTCACCGATNCCNCGCGCNGGATAATTGATGATTCGGCGNAGNGCTTCGTCATCGTCCGGATTAATCGTAACACGGAAATAAGCTATCACATCCTTAATCTCCTTNCGCTGATAAAANGAGAGACCACCATAGATNCGATAATTTATNTTGCGNTTNCGTAAAGCCTCCTCCAGAACACGGCTTTGTGCATTTGTTCGGTAGAGGATGGCGTATTCATCTAAGGAGTCATGAAATGTAAGACGCGCAGCAGAGAGATGGTTAGCCACCATGTAAGCCTCTTCCATATCGGAATAAGTGCGGATCACCTCGATCGGTGCTCCAACCTCATTTTCGCTATAAACCTCCTTTTTCAGCTGGTTAGTGTTTTTGGCTATAAGACTACCGGCCGCGTTGACGATATTCTGGGTAGAACGGTAGTTACGTTCGAGTTTGAAGATACGTAATCCGGGATAGCGCCGTTCGAGGTTGATGATATTGCTGATGTTTGCGCCTCGGAAAGAGTAAATGCTCTGCGCATCGTCGCCTACAACACATAGATTTTTATTTTCACCGGTGAGTAACGATACTATAAGGTGCTGGGCAAAATTGGTGTCCTGATACTCATCGACAAGGATGAAACGGAAGAACTCTTGATAATGACGACGCACATCCGGGTTATCGCGAAGCAACTCATTCATGTAATAGAGTATGTCGTCAAAGTCCATAGCGTTTGCCCTATGGCATCTTTCGCAATATAGTTTATATATCTGTCCGATCATAGGACGTTTCGCCCTTCGGTCGGCATCCATTAGATCCTTGTCACGAAGATACTGATCGGGAGAAATCATGGCATTCTTGGCATTGGAAATGATAGATGCCACAGTTGCAGGCTTATAGATCTTGTCGTCAAGAAGAAGCTCCTTGACAATCATTTTTATCAGCGAGCGGCTGTCGGTGGTGTCATAAATTGTGAATCCCGGCTTAAATCCGATTAGTTCCGCATGAGTGCGGAGCAACCTGAGGAATATGGAATGGAACGTTCCCATCCACAGGCGAGAGGCAACTTTAGGATCTACCAGAGTGCAGATTCGCTCTTTCATCTCACGTGCTGCTTTGTTGGTAAATGTCAACGCCATTATGCGATAAGGTTCGTAGCCATTGTTGAGGAGATCCACGATCTTATATGTCAGCACACGTGTCTTGCCGGAGCCTGCCCCGGCAATCACAAGGGAGGTTCCGTCCTTATATTCCACAGCGTCGCGTTGCTGCGGATTCAACAGGTCAAGGTAATTATAACTTATTTCAGACAAAGTCGATAAAGTTTGAGCAGGAGGATGCTATGATAACATTAAATCATACGCAACCTCCTGAGTTTTTAATTATCACTGAATGCACCGGTCAGCTCACGATAATCGGGGATGCCGGGCACAAAATGGTAAGTATTGTTGTCGTAGTCTATCACACAGCAGTAATGGTTCATACCATTGGAGACAATAAGGTAGCGGGCACGCAGCGTCATATTGTATCTGACTATCTGATCGAATGTGTCCTGAGTTATCTTGACATCCGGTGCTTTATATTCCACAATCACCATAGGCGAACCATCACGGTTGAATACTACAGTGTCGCAACGCTTCTTCATCCCGTTTACTTCCACTCCGATTTCATTTGCCATAAGCGATGCCGGATAGTGATATTCCTTGCGCATCCAGGCTGTGAATTGCTGACGCACGTATTCTTCCGGCGTCAGAGCCACAAGTTTATCGCGCAGCGGGTCATAGACCTTGGTACCTGCATCGGTGGATTGCACTTTAAGAGGGGTGTAGGGGATATTTAATGGTACGATGCTCACTTCTTTACAATTAGATTTGCCCCTTTATAATAGGGATCATAGATTGAATTAAGCAGATCTGCCAAACGCAGTCCACCTCTCAGCAGCTGGGTTTCTATTACAGGTGTCCATTCCGAAACATAGTCATAGCTGAGGTTGGAATCCGCGGGGGTCTTATCATAGATTTCTGATGCGATAAGATAACACTCCTTACCCCATTTCTCGGGTGTGCCATCGGCGAGAATTATAGCGGTCTCCTCCGGTGTGGCGCGGTCTATCTGGTTTTTCCATTCGGTATAAGTCCAGTTGTGGCCAGATTCCAGAACGCGTGTGTCCCAGATGGAATGAAGGTTTGTGTTGGAGTTGAAGAATTTGAGTCTGACGCTGTTGCCACCGCGGTCATTACGGCGCCCCATGTGCATAGGCTGGTGAATATCGCCAACGAGGTGAACGAGTATTTTCAGGGCGAGTGCCTTGTCGGCAGTGGAATTCGGATCGTTGAGTATTGCAGCCTGCTCGTTGATGGCTCTGACCACATCGCCGGTATCGAGAAGAGGAGCATTCTCGAAAGTTTCATCGGGATCAATATTTTTATAGTGCCATGTCTTGGTGTATGCATACTCCGGGGTGTGCGAGGCGTTGTCAAGCCAGTTGGAGTAATATACGATTGATTTGCCGTTGAGAATTGAATCTATCGCCTGCTTTGTAGTTTCAGTTAGATGTGATTCGGCGATAAATGCCACTGTGTCATGACCCTTTTGTCCCCAGGAGAATCCCTGGATAGCAGTCAGTGTTGCCAATGAAAGGCTGAAAAGAAATTTTTTGTTTATCATTATTGCAAAATTTTATGCGTTGTATCAGGAATTGAATTCAGGAAAGATAAATATTCAAAATTAGTTTAAACAACTTCATTACAAAAATACAAAACTTTTTAATTACTTTTGCATTAAAATAAGGATAAAATTTAGCGATGCAAGATAAATCAACTCAAAACAGCGCAAAGGCTGACTTCAGAAGGAAGCCGGAATGGTTGAAAATCAAATTACCTAAAGGGTTCAAGACAAGCCAGGTGGTAGGATTGTTGAACGATAAACATCTTCACACAATCTGTTCGAGCGGAATGTGTCCGAACCGCGGAGAGTGCTGGGGTGCGGGCACTGCCACTTTTATGATAGGTGGCAATATTTGTACCCGAAATTGCAAATTCTGTAATGTAAATTCCGGTAAGCCGTTACCTCTTGATGAAAGAGAGATTGAGGAAATCACTGACTCAGTGAAGTCACTCGGGTTGAAACATATCGTCCTTACATCCGTGGATCGCGATGATCTTGCCGATGGAGGGGCATTGCATTGGGCTAAGATGATAAGAAGCATAAAGAACAATTGTCCGGGTGTGACTATGGAGGTGCTGATTCCTGACTTCCAGGGCAAAACGGAATTGCTCGATATAGTTATTGCTGAGAAACCGGAGATTATATCTCATAATCTGGAGACAGTGGAACGATTGACTCCCTCAGTGCGTTCGGTGGCGACTTATCGTCGCTCGCTTGATGTGCTCAGATATGTAGCTTCAAAAAATATCCGGACCAAGTCCGGTATAATGCTCGGATTGGGAGAAACAAGAGAGGAGATTCTGCAAACCATGGACGATTTGCGTGACGCCGGATGTGAGATTATGACAATCGGGCAATATCTTCAACCTACAAAGAGCCATTTCCCTCTACAGGAATATATACATCCGGAGGTGTTTGAGGATTATGCTATGATAGGGAAGGAGAAGGGATTCCGCCATATAGAGAGCGCTCCTATGGTCCGGTCAAGCTATCACGCAGAGAAGCATATACTATAAATTGGTTAAACCACATATCTTATGAAACGATTATTTTCTACAATCATATTAAGCACCATTATGATGGCATCAGGCTCGTCGGTTGATGCAGCTAAAAAAACATCTGTGCCTGATTTGCGACCCGTCCCNGGAAAGGTGCTTGATCATCAAGGAATAGTCATTAATCCTACTCCGGTGAGTATTACGAGACCTTACAGCGGGGTATATAATATTTCTGCCGGTTTAGATATGTCCGGNGTTCCGGCNGATATGAAAGGGTATCTGGAAAGTGTGAAAGAAAGCACTGACGGGATTTATACAGAGGTNTTTTTCGGTCAGNAAGTAGCAGGGAAAAATGATGTTAAGCCGGTTTCGGGNGCTTATCGTCTGTATATAGGNCCGCATAAGATCTCNGTGATCGGTTATGACCGCGTGGGTGCTATTTACGGGTTGCGCNCTCTTAANCAGATAATAGAGNGTGNGGCGAAGAATCAGAAGGATCTTCCCATGATGGAAATCGAGGATTATCCGGCGTTGAAATATCGGGGTGTTGTGGAGGGATTCTACGGTGAACCGTGGAGTCACGAGAAGCGNTTGTCGATAATGGACTTTATGGGGAGACATAAGATGAACAGCTATGTCTATGGTCCGAAGGANGACCCTTATCATCGTACACCGTATTGGCGCCAACCTTATCCTGAAGAGGAAGGTAANAAAATCAGTGAGCTTGCAGAGAGGGCACNAAGGAATAACATCAACTTCGTATGGGCAATTCATCCCGGAGGAGATATACGCTGGGATAAGGCTGATTACGACAGTCTGCTAAATAAGTTCAATGCAATGTATGATCTGGGTGTGCGTCAGTTCGCAATCTTTTTTGATGATATAAAGGGTAAAGGAACTGATTCACACAAACAGGCTNCGATGCTAAATGATATTGTCANNGATTTTGTTAATNANAAANATGATGTNAAGAATCTGATTGTATGCCCNACGGANTATGCNAAGAGTAGGGCGGACTCTACCGATAACGGTCAGCTTGCNGTTTATGGNAGAGAATTGGATNCGGGTGTGGATGTGTTCTGGACCGGGAAAGTGGTTTGCGGTGATATNGAGCCNGAGTCTNTGGAGTTTGTTGATTCGAGAATCAAACGTCCGGCTCTCGTATGGTGGAATTTNCCGGTAAGCGATTATTGTCGTCATAATCTGCTGATGGGTCCTGTCTATGGACTCGACACTACCCTTAATTCAACAATGATGGCAGGATTGGAGACAAATCCTATGGANAATGGNGAGGCNTCNAAAAGTGCGATCTACAGTGTAGCGGATTATGCGTGGAATCCCGGAGCATATAACGCACTCGATTCGTGGAATCGCTCTTTTGCAGAATTGATGCCCGGTGCNATAGATGCTTATGCTACTTTTGCTATTCATTCTTGCGATCCTCCGAAGAATTATCGTCGTAATGAGTCTTGGAATATTGAAACATTCTCATATAACANCTATACACCTGAACAATTTAAGGCTCTTAAGCAAGAGTTTACGAAGATAAAGAACGCCCCCGATGCANTGTTTGCCGAAGGTGGAAATCTACCTTTGGTTGTGGAGATAGCTCCTTGGCTGGTNCAATTCGAGAACTTAGGGGAGAGAGGTCTGAAGGCACTTGATCTTATCACACTTTATGAAAGTGGTGATAAGAATAAATTTCGTCAGGCATACGATGAATTGAATATTCTGAATGAGATTCAGCGTCCCGGATATCTTGATCANCGCAGCGGCACTTTGAAACTTCAGCCATTTGTTGACAAAGTGCTTGAAGATATGANACCTTTATATGAAAGCATAAATAAGTAAGAACATTATGCAGATTCATATAGAAGATTTCGGAGTCGNNGATTATCGTACGATCTGGGATAAACAGAAAANACTTTTCAATACGCTGATTGAAGAGCGTAAGCGAGGAGAAAAGATCAATCAGGAATATATTCTTTTGGGTGAACATAATCCGGTATATACGTTAGGATTCCATGGNAAAGAATCAAATCTTCTCTTTACAGAGGAGAGGTTGCGGACGNTGGGTGTTGAGTGTATTCGAATCGAGAGAGGAGGNGANATCACNTATCATGGTCCGGGACAACTGATTGTGTATCCAATAATTGACCTTGAATATCACAANCTCGGAGTAAAGCAATATATGTCNATGCTCGAAGANTGNGTAATTGAGTTAATAGGGCGTTACGGTATAAGAGGGGAGAAGGTTGAAGGGGCTACAGGAGTGTGGATAGATGTCGGTACNCCTCGCGAACGTAAGATCTGTGCNATGGGCATTAAATGCAGCCGATTCATTACGATGCATGGTCTTGCNCTTAATGTNAATACGGATATGTCTGCATTCTCCGCTATAAATCCCTGCGGTTTTATCGATAAAGGNGTTACATCCATGNCTCAGGAACTTAATGAGNGTATAGACATGGATATGNTAAAAAAAGAATTCTCAAGAATTCTTTTACAGAATCTTGAGAATCAAATAAAATAGTTAAATTAGACTACTGTGCATCATGGTCTTCTGATGTGCCTTTGGAGGAGGGGACACCGGTTGCCGTCGCACTGTTCGGATCCGCTTCAAGGTCTGCNGGAAGTACTCGTGAGGCGTGAGCCGTTATCAATACGATTACTGTAAGAACCGCAAGACATAACGGGGTTGAGTGAAGGATGTTGCCGAGACCAACCAGAGGGCTGACGATCGCACCGAATATATATCCTACCAGTCCGATCATTGCAGATGCGTCNCCTGCNCAATTGCGACCTTCGTTCATGGCCAATGTATTGCCTACAGTAAATATCATTCCAAGACAGAAAAGCATTGGAAGATTAAGAGCATCATACACCCAAACGCTATTTACTGTATAGAAGCACACATATTGAACCGCAATGGTGNCGGCAAGACCCCAGGCTGCTATGACNGCAGCTCGCTTAAGAGGTTTAAACTTGAGGGCAGTAGTTGCTCCCATCGCTACAAATAACGCATTNACACCCATAAANATACCAAATTCCAATTGAGAGAAGTGATAATGGTCNTGGATTATAAACGGTGCNGAGGAGATGTAAGCNAATAGAACGCCTAAGGCACTTCCTTTTAGAAGGATNTGNACAATGAAATGTTTATTGTGACTTAAGACTGCATAGTTTTTGAATGCGACACCGAATTTACCGGTTACTCTTCTATCGCGTGGCAGCGATTCTTTAAAAGGAATAGCTAANAGTAGTAGAAGTAAACTGAAACCGAAAAGGATCCAGAATATTCCCTGCCATCCTACGGATTTAGCTACGAGTCCGCCGATTACCGGAGCTGATGCCGGTGCNAAACCATTGATGGCACCAACGAGTGCCATAACTTTTGCNAGTGCGCGNCCCTTATATAGATCGGCAGGAATAGTACGTGCAAGGAAATAACCACCTGAGGCACCGATACCTTGCACAAGTCGCCACCATAAAAATACGTGGATGGTTCGGGACCATACGCTGCATAGTGCGCCGATGCTGAATATTATCAATGCTCCAATCAAAACTGGCTTTCGTCCGAATCGATCACTAAGAGGACCCAAAATCATCTCTCCCAATCCGAGACCGATCATACCGAATGTCAGACCAAGTTGCACTGTNGAGCGNGTNGTNTGAAANGANCTTACCATCTCCGGGAGTGTCGGAAGATACATATCGTTGACAAATGATCCGAATGCACTGAGAAGGACGAGATATAAAATCAGAAATGCATAATANCCACCGGTAGGNCCATTGGAGGATAGAGGTTGAGCTGTAGTAGATTGTGTTTTCATAACAAGGTATTAATAAAAGATCATCCGGCAGCATAAGTAGCCGGGAATTTAAGATATTTAATATAATATCCATAGTATTAACGCCTTAACATCGCATTGGGTTCGCNTTGTTAAGGCGTAAATTTTATTATAATACATCGCCGGTCTACAAAAGCAAAATCAGAGCCAAACTCTTTGAGAAACAACTGAATCTGATTCAGTATNGCCGTTTCCAATTCACTTTCGCTAAATACATCCGGCAATCCAAGCATATCAAGAAAATAACTGCTCCTGAAAACCATATCCGGCTGTATCTCATTTTTCTCTTTTGATTTTTCCAATTCAGCTTTTATCACTTCGTCGGGCTTGCGNCTGATGGCAGTGCGCTCAAATAACTNTGCGTCTATTTTNTCGTCAAGTGTACGTGTAGACCAGTGCTCTATACGGCACATTTCCATATAAAATTGACGGACGAGAGCATTAGGAACCGACATTAAAGACCTTAAATGCGTCCAACTTAATTGTGTACGCACTGCGTACATTATTTCTTACTGTATGACGGGCATGTCATACATCTGTGGTGAAAGTCCATAAGGGGCGTAGTTGCCGACGAACCCCAGAGCGACTTGCAAGGTTCAAGTGGTGACGCTTGGGCGAGAAGAAGCAATAG
>JAAVCU010000010.1 GCA_014802175.1 Bacteroides sp. | reverse complement strand
ATCCCCGTCTTATTGTGATCCGAACGAAGTGAGGATTTCCCCTCCTGCGCGTGCTTCCAGCTTCTGAAAAGGATATAGGAAAGGTCTTTATCGTTAAGGCGTATGCCCTTGGCAATCTTCAACCCTTGCAGAAACTTGTCAAGAAACTGCTGAACCTTTGCCTTTATCGTGCCCCAGAACGTCAGCTCCTCACGGCCCATCTTCTCAAAGCCCTCATCGCCTATGCGTCCGCCAAGATCTGCCATATATTCCTCTGTCGCCTCCCTGCGGAATTCCTCTCGTTTCCTCTCAGCCTCAACGCGCGCCTCCGTCATATCGCCATAGTAGGGAGCATTTGAATCTCTTCCTGCCTCCTCATGTGCCCTGCGCTTCTCCTCGTGCAGACGTTCAGCTTCAGCATTCACCATCCTATCCGTCAGCGCATCAATCCGCTTGCGGATGGAATCTTCCGCATGGGAATAAACCTCTCCGGTCCAACCACTCCACCAGCCTTTCGCTCTCTGATCCCTACGTGTCGGTAGAGCCTTAACCTCCTCTTCACTGCGAATAATACGCACCGGTATATTAAGTTTCGATCCAAGCTGCACTACGTGTTTCTCCTTTGCATCAGTATCACTGTCAACCCCATCACTCGTGCGCTCACGCGTCTGCTTCTCATCCATCTCATCATTTTTATCCTCAATACGCGGATTCTCAAAATTTTCAACTATATTTGCAGCCTGATCAAAGTCATTGATATCTATTTCCTGCTGAACATCGGGTGACGCTGAGGAGAGATTTCGATGACTTTTATTTGTGTCTTGCTTGGTGATCCCCTTAGAATTTGATTTAGCCGAATGTAACCATGCAAGACCTTTTTCCTTATCAACCCATTTCAATGTCCCATTGGAAATGATCGGATAAACTATATTCTCGATTCTACGTCCATGAATGGAACGGATATCATTCACTTCTATATAGTCCTTCCCTTCTTGAATAACACGCTTCATTTCAATAGCCACACATACATTTCGTCCGTTCCGGTCCATCATTTCCGTTAATATTCCAAGTGTCTTTTCATCTCTTTGGAATATGAAAATCGGTGACGAAATATACGCTGGCATATTAAATAATGCATTGATATCAACATTATGTTTTTTATTTGAACCTTTGTTCAATATTCTTGGACGCATCACGACAGGAAGTCTCGGCAAGAAATGTCGCATGGCTCCCTGAGGCAATCCAAGCTCAAAAAAACTCATTAGCCCTAATCTCACCTTTCTCATATCTTTTTAGCTGCTCATTGAACCGGTCATTAAGCTCATTAAGCAATCCTGCCTCCGCCTCAGTCTCCTCCGATGCTACACTGTGCTGAGGGCGAAAGTCCGACGATTCCTCCGCATACTCCCCTACCTTCAACTCAAACTGCTTCGCAACTCTCTCAGCCTCTCCCAAGAATCCTTTGTACATCCCCGGGTTCTGCAAATTCTTCCAACTCATCCAAAGCACATACCGGAGTTCATTGCCACTCAGCTTCATGTTGATATCGAAGCCGCAATTGCGCAGAAAATCCATAAACAGGTTCTTGAGCTTCATCCACCATCCGGGAACACTATGCTCCGTCTCCTCAAAATCCGTTTCTTCCGCCAGACTGGCCAGATACTCCTCAGTTGCCACACGCCGGCTCCAGCCATTACGCGAAGCAAGCAACGCAATCTTTTCCTTGATTGCATTCTCCGCATTGTCGTAAACGGCATCAAGGAAATCATCAAACTTCTTACCGAACAGTTCTCGCAATCCATGATGCGCCACTCCCTCATGAAGCATTGTCTTCTCAATATCCGCAGCCGAACTATGATTGCCTACCACAACCGTAATCCTGCCGGTCTCCGTATCATACCATCCCTTAGACTTCGATTTGCGCTCGCCACGCTCCTTATCCTCTTCAAGTAATGTGGACCCGTCCTCTACGACCCTTACTTCAAGACCCATCTGTCTCGCAAGCCTTTCCACAGTCGAACGCATACGCTCTCGCTCCTTCTCGGCAAACGCCTTCTGCTGCTTCTTGCTCCGCATGGTCTCTCCCCATGCCCGACTCCAGGGATCACTCTCAAACGAGACATCCGCATCGCTGTATGCACCTTCTCCATTCCGCTCCCGGGTCTGTTTATCGCTTGCATCCAAAAGTTTTACCCCCAAATCGTAAGATTTCTCAACATCCTTTAGTAACTTTGCAACAGGAATCTCATGGGGTTTGCCGGAAAGATCCGATTCCAAGAAGTCGCCGGAATTGCGGGGACGATGAGTGTCCGAGCCCTTGCGTCCTTCCATTTGTCCAACCGGCTCTTCAATAAGCTCCACTGCTGTTACTTCATAGCTGTGGGGTTTATTTCTTCTCCTTCCATCTCAAGAATTGTAGACTTTACCCGACACACCTTACCATCTATCGATGTTGCGCCATAGAATCGATGCACAAGAACTTTTGGATTAATGGCATTCTCAGGCAAACGTCTTCCGTCTGGATCTTTGGAGTAGTCTGTATGCGCCTCTGCCTCTATGCTATTTCCAATAATTTCCGGCAAATGTTTCTGTACAGAAAGATGAACTCCCAGACTATCACTCTTGTTGACAGCAGAGCCACTTAAATATTTATCAATTACCTTACCGCTGATTTCATACTCCACAGTCTCTCCTGCACTATCAGTAAGCGTATGTTTCCCGGTAAGATTATTTTTTGCCCAAGCCTTCGCCTGACTTATCGGTTTATCTCCTGCAAACTCGTGCCTCGGCACATCCACCACTTTGTCCATAGCATCACTAAGCCCACTCATCACGATCCCTCGCTCAGCGACTGCACGATCACGAATCTAATCAAAATCCTCGCGATCCACAGCAAAACGATATCTGACGCCCTCATCTCTTGCCTCCACGAACTTCTGCCCGATACCTGCCTCGTCTCCCATAACCATTCCGGCAAGTCCTTTCGCCGCTTCCTCGCTTCTCATATAGAAAGCTCCGGATTCCTTATCAAGCCATCCGCGAGAAGTCTTTTTCCCGTCTGTGAGAGGTTCCGCCATATAAGCTACTAAGGCTTTTTTCTCCTCATAACTCAGATCGCGGTCAAACTTTACTACCCATACCGGCGTTTCTCCCCCCTTACCTTTTTTCTGGTGTAGGTCGTAGGTATAATGGTGTAGTCATTAGAACTTTCAGCGCCATCCACTTGTTTTTCTGATGCAGAGTTTGTAACTTTGCGGTCAGAAGTCTCAGAGGAATTTCCTGCTGGCGCGGTTGCACCCTTTGACTGGCCGCTATTAACCTCGGTGGTATCGGTGTCTTTACCACTTCCGAATGCGGGTCTGGAGTAGACTTCTGGCTTACGGCGCGAGTATTTCTTCTTGAAGATACCCGCGCTGTTTACGTTCCAATATTTCCCGTCTCTTGATAACTGAATTGTACATGGTGTTGTTGTGTTTGTCTGAAACCTCAAGAAGATATGTCTGATTGTTGCCAATCTTTGCGCCTACCTTTATCACAGTGTAGTTCTTGGCCACAGATTCCACAAACTCCTCTATCGAAGAAAATCCATTTTGCAGAATTTCGCTGCGGTGACCTGCATCTATGTGGAGATATCCATACCCATGGTCGTCGCCATTCTCATCCTTGTAGTTTTCACCAAGGCTGAGTTTTATCGGAAGTGGTGTAAGTCCGCTTTCCGGTTCGATATGCCCGAATTCCGTTGTACCGTCAGATGATATGACAAACGGTTTGCCAAATTCATTGACTTCTTCCGAGAGTTCACAATCTACCTCTTCTGTCTTCGCCAAATTATCGGTGTGTTGGCTATCTCCTGCAGCTCCTCTTCCACCGTCTGCCGGTTCTGAGCCTTGCGATTCTCGTTCTCGGCTTCCAGCATCTCCAGCGATTCCGGATCTCCCTGTTTCGCCATGCGGATTATCGACATCCACAATCATCCCCTCATCGTTGACATTGGTAGGAGTTTGATCTACATTATAGGTAAGACCCCTGATACTCTTATAATCTGCAAACGCCTCCGTAGACTCTGTATTCACCTCAGCCTCCGCCGCCGAAATCCGCTCGCCCAAAGAACTTTTCTTCCCAGCCTCTTGTTTTTCCGGTGCAGAGTTTGTAATTTTGCGCTCAGAAACGGTAGGCTCACCGTTGGGTTCAATTGATGATGTGCCGCTTTGTTCATCTTTTGAAAGCGAAGAGCCACTTGAAACGGCATTGTTCGGTTGCTAAGGTTCGGTCTTGGCAACCGTTTCCAAAACATTCGCAAGAATATCCCTGTAAAGGGCGATACCTCCGTGAGGCTGAGACGCTGCGGTTTGAAGGGTATCGCCCTTTCTTATTTTATCCAACACAAATACTTCGTGAACGTACAGTCGGTTCTTGTTTGCATCCTGCATGGCTCTAAATAACACATAGCATCGCTCACCGTTATAGTTGATAGGATAGGCGAAGAAATGATTGTCTACTCCCTCCTGCCTCGTAAAGTCAGGCATCGTCCCAAAATAAACAGCATTCTCAAATCCATCGATAAGGGAAGTGATTGCATCAAGTTTCATTTGTCCATATCAGTGTGCAAGAGAACTTTCAACTGAATTACGGTTGATCTCTATCTCACCAACTTCAGTATCATATAAAACTGGTTCGCCAACATTCTTGTCCCACCACGATTCCGTAGCCTTTCGTGCCGACATTTCCGGGGTACTGGTTATTATTCCTTTTTCTACTTCAACAGCTGTCGCGGCTCTCAGAAGCTTCCCCCTCTGCTACTTCTCATTATCCGACATCTTAGGCGGATGTACAGTTATTATCTTATCCTTCTTGTATGATAGGGTATTCGTTCCTCCTGCTCGATCCTTCTCGATCCATTCATCTGCCTCCGCACGCTCCTCCTCGGCAAGCTTCTCCTCGGCAAGCCGTTCAGCCTCCGCACGAGCAGCCTCCTGAGCGCGAGCCTCACCAACAGCCTTGACTCTCTTCCAGAAATCGACAGCGCGCTGAGCATCCTCACGAAGTTTATCTATCTCTTGCTTACGTGACTTATGCTTGAAATATTCTATCTCATCATTTTTCAGCTTCTGCGCCTTAGCCAACTCTTTCTCGGCTGCCTGCAGGCGTGCATCCGCAAAACTCTCCGACTTATCCTCCACCAGCGCATCCCACGCAGTCTCCGGATCTACCTCTTCGAACATCGGCGCTCCTGTCTCCGCATCCTTCGGCACACGATCCATCGCACTCACTGCATTGTGCTCCGAACGCAGTGAGGAGTCCGCAGTCTCCGGAATATTTTCTGGAATAAACTGCCCGCCATTGTCACCTAATATTTCTTTGACAGGTTTCTTGAAATCAATAATTGGATCTATGAAATAAACCTTGCCGTCGGCACCCAGTAACGCATTGTCTCCCGACACATCCGTCACCGAAATCTCTTCATTGCCATAACGATACTTCCCCTCGGGCAATAGTCCCTTATCTGCCAACGCAGCCTCTATCTGAGCTTGGGTAGGCTGACCGTATGATTCTACATATTTCTGCGACAACACAATACGGGCATCTCCCATATCCTCGCTTATACCTTCAAACCGGTATCGCGTTTCAGGGAAATACTTGTTGTGAACCAAATGTTCAAATATCGCATCCTCCGGCTGCACATTCCCCTTCATCGGAGACTTGGCATAAGGATCCTTTACCTTATAGACCCGACCATTCTCAGAGTCAATGATTACTTCGCTCTCACCGGTGCCCTTTGAATAACGAGTTCCCCGAGAAAGTATCTCATTTTTGTCAATATAATGGTCATTCTGTTTGGATATGCTTACCAGCCTTTCGGATTCCGCTTCGCGTCTATCTCTCTCGCTGTACTCTGAATGTGCATTATCTCCAGCGGCCAACCCCTCCTCATACACTCGTATATCGCTTCGATCGCGAGATTCCGGTGTTTCTCCGGTTGAGTCAACAGCCACTCCGCCGCCGTCATCCCCGGCGGATAATGCATCATTATCTTGCTCAGATCTGTTTCCATGCTGCAAAGTTACATCTTTCTCCGGATTCTGCAAAGCCTCTGCCCGCTCTGCTTCAAACTCATCCACCCTTTGCTCATTGGCGGCTTCAATTCCCTGCTCGATATCGGCAACAGCAAGCTGCGCAACCTGACCATCCGCCAGCTACACATCAACCCCACCCGCAATCGGCGAACCATCCTCATACATCTGAACCTCGCCATCCACCAGATAGACCTCCCGTCCATCCACAGTAGTGACAGTCTGTATCTGCCCGCTCTGCTTATGCACCCGGCGGTCAACCATGGCATCACTCAGTGCGATACGCTCATCGATATCATCGCGAACCCACTGGATCATTCCGTCATACACTGCCTTGGCGTTTACATAATCCAACGCCATCTGACGCAAATCCGGATCACTCAGCTTTGACAGCGTCCCGATCGGGTCAGCATCGAAGTTACCTACCATATCCTCCGACATCGCCCCGGCAAGCTGAGCCCTGCGACGCTCCAGCAGTCGCCTGGTGTCACTCATCTCCTGGGGTGCCGAGGCATTGTAGCCATCCATATAATTTTGATTCAATCTTTCCAAGTGTTTCCAATGACAACACTCCTTCAAGATGCATACCGAACGACTCCGAAATCCGCTCGCCCAAAGAACCTTCCGCTCCAGCCTCTTGTTTTTCCGAAGTAGAGTTTGTAACTTTGCCAGCAGAATTGGAACTGAGATTATCCGGAGTCGCTAAGGGCGTGATGGGAGCGGTTGTATTAACAGCAAACCCGTCGGAACTATCAGTTCCTTTTTTCTTTTTATACATCGTATGGAAGGCAAGCGATTTACTATTATCTCATTTCTCTTCAAGATAATATACATAACCATCATCAAATGCCTTCTCATAAATTATGATCTCGTTTTCTGTTCCCTTTGTTTTATTTGGAGACAATGAGACCTTATCATATGACTCAAGTATGGAGGGAATCCGGGCATAATCTTTAGGAGTAATTGCTATCTGATATCTCGCAGCTTCCGTTTTCTCATTTCCATGATGTTTTTGATTATGAGATACAGCATAAGTCTCAAATGAATGAACCCAAGTCTCATCAACATCAATACCTTGCTCTGAAAAATCTTTTGCTTTTCGTCTTGCCTCCAACAATCCTCTTCCCAAAAGAACTTTCTGCTACTTCCCCTTGTTTTTCTGGTGACAAAGTGCTAACTTTGCCACCAGACATGACCACACTTTGGTTTGAAGCGATGCCATCAGCCTTGTTGCCTTGTAAGGGCTGATGGGAAGAAGCATTTGCAGGAGCAACGCCTGTAGTAGAAGAATTTATCTCGCCCTTCTCCCAAAGTGTGGTCAATTCTTTTAAGTTGGGAATTCTATCATATCCGACAGTCTTTATATCAAGCCATTCCCCTTTGTCGTATTCGAGGACAAATGTCACTACACTATGTGCAGGCATATTGCGCGTACCCTCTACCGAGTAAATCAATGAAAGAAAGTGGAAATGTAAGCCTATAAAGGACGCTGACTCTTTCCTAATTATCACCGCAAGTCTCGAATTTAATTTTACGCACTCCTTCACGTATATCGTCACTCGCTACTACTATCTCATATTGCTTCCCTCTTTTCGTCTTGCCTCCAACAATCATCTTCCCAAAAGAACTTTCCGCTACTTCCCCTTGTTTTTCTGAGGCAGAGTTTGTAACTTTGCGCTCAGATAACTCCCGTTCGACAGGATATTGATGGGAATTGCGCCCATCCAGAAGTGACTGTTGATCGGGAGTTATAGTTTTTGATTTATAAATCACTTCCTCCAATTCTAATGGATTTGTAATGACAAACGCAGTTTCAATAGCGTTAATTTCCATTCCTTTTCCTGCGGGTCGCGGACGGCTGACATTTCCATTCTGACAATAATGTCAGTAGCTTCACTCTTGCTTAATCTTCCCTGTGGAATTGACTCTTGACTTTCTCTATAATGCGGATCAATTCCTCTTCTTCTACTATCATATGTAACTTCTTCCCCTCGATATGAACCGAGTGCCTCTCTCCCTAATCCTTGCCCGGATGGGTCAGCCTCCACAGCTGACGGTGAAGTTATGCAGAAGTTCACCGTCTCTGCCAGATACCTGCCCTACTCCTGCGGACTCATCACGCGAAGCTGCTCCATCTCCTCTCTCTGCATCCGGCTGCATATCGGGATGACCCGAACAGAAGCAGAAAGATATCGCCCCGGGGAGGGCGAGGATTCGGAGGCGCATCCAGAGATCACGTTACCAATGCAGTTCATTGTGCATTATGCGGATTGAACTGTGATACCTTCTGCGATCTTGACATCGAAGAGAGCCATACTTTACCACTACCATACCTTCGCATCTATCTGATTCGATATTGTCTCAGAAATCCCTCCTTAAACCCCAACACAAAGATCCCACTATGATACACTCACCTTTTTGATTTCTCATATAAACTCAGTAGCACAGATAATTTCCTCTCTCCAAGTATCGGATATTCAAAGAATTTTGGTAAATTTGCATCAGAAAGGCTTGCCCCATCCGTTACGGACGTAAGGTGTTCGGACTTCATTATGGACAGAACACGTTGGGATGCGGCCTTCTTTGTTTTATAGAAATCTTGTTGAGGGATTACCTCTAATAATTTCAGATTATCGGATATTTATTATTATTGCATCTGAAACCCTGGGAGGGATGCCACATAGCCCAGTGCTTCGGCATGGATGAGTAAGTCCTTAGGGACGACTGTCCTTCCTGCCGGAGATTTTTTATATAAGAATCCCAGCCTTCCCCTTGTTTTTCTGAGGAAGAGTTTGTAACTTTGCCTCCGGAAAGATCAGTAGCGACAGCACGTGCTACTGCATTTGGCTGACCAACGGTTCCGAAGGTGGCAGCGTCTTTCCTTTTTCTTTTACTAAAGTCTCTTATTGTCGAAAGCAGTAATACAGAATATATTTGCTACCTCTAATTCCGGCATTGTGGTTTAGATCTCGCATATTAAGTTCCAATGTCAAGCTCCAGTGCTTCCGAGCTTGCACGTTCAAAAAATTGTTGTAATAAGAAATTTTGAAAACTTTCTTAAATATACTTGATATTACAATAATTTTGTATATATTTGCAATATTAACCAATCCAAGCCGATTTTTTCCACGTCAGCGACATTCATTCGCTGTTGAGTTAAAATCGGTTACATTTTGGGGAATTGGCACTGAGATTGTCCGAAGGCGCTACGGGCGTAGAGGGAGAGGCAATAGGCATCAACCCGTCGGAACTATCAGTTCCAACAGATTGCATACCGCTTTCTTCTGTCGCCCGGGGATCTCGGAGACGAATTGAGGTTATCGGTAATATCAAACCGTTGATGGTTACTTGCGCCCGAAGTAAAATTCGGTAGTGATTAAGCATCAGCGGTTTTCAGTATATGTCAACATTTGTAACAACACTTTCCCCCGTTCCTTTTGAGTAGTGAATACCGCGCGACAAAACTTCCTTTCGGTCAAGATACTGTCCGCATTGTTTGGCAATACCTACAAGTCTCTCTGCTTCCGCGTTCCTCCGAGTTTTCTCGCTGTACTCTGAATGTGCATTATCTCCAGAGGCCAGCCCCTCCTCATACACTCGTATATCGCTTCGGTCTCTATAGACCTCCATGCTTCGGGTTGAGTCTGCAGCCACTCTGCCACCGTCATCTCCGGCGGATAATGCATCTTTATCTTGTTCAGATCCGTTTCCATACAGCAAAGTTACATCTTTCATCTGATTATACAAAGTCCTTTNTGANGTCACAATTTGTGACCTNAAAATAACAGTTTCCCCTGTCTTAAACACCTTAAAACCGGAATTCTACTGTCAATTTTTCTTCNCTTTAAAGATCTTACTATCNGCGGTGNTTACAACTTCCNGATGCTCTGCAGCNTAGCGAACAAGAGCAAGACGGAGTGCTACCGGAGGCTTTTGCATCATTACAAGCTCTTCNTCCGTAGGTTTCGGAGAATTGAGATACAATGACCGGAGATATTCAATATACATATCTCCATCCCCCTCTATCTGATCAAAATAGCGGTATGCCGCAAGATCGGCNTCAATCTCATTCCCTTCTGTATATCTATAGCCTGATAACAGATCGTTTTTGGTAACCTCTATTACCGCGTCAGATTTCGGATCATATAAGGGTACCGGCACGAATCCGAAACCCAAAAGNCCTGCACCGGCCACACCTACCGCAGCCCCTAATCCTACGGCTAAACCTGAAACCAGTTTATCTTTCCTTTTTTTCTTAGCCAANTAATATTCTGTCGACAGATGATGTGACAAGAGACCATGTGCGATTTCATGAGCTATNATAGGTTCCAGCATATCCATGTTATCCTTTCCTAAGNCCNCCAAAAGACCNCTATTGACAAACACTGCAAATTTACCGTCGACAGTCAGACCTATCGCTGTAGTCGGAACAGAGTCTCTATACACATGNACACTGCACAGATCGGGAGAAACGCCGATGTAGTCGCGAAAGTAGTTGACATCACNATCCATCTCGTTNACAACGTATGGGTCTGTTTNAGGATGGAATACCCTCATCTTNTTCACATGTTCAACTGCCTCTTTCTCTGCTCCTTTATTTTTCGCTATATCTTCATACAACTTTTTTAAACGGGGATTCTCCNATACAAGAGCTTCCCAATACTGCTTACGATGCTCCTTCCCTTTTATATTCCTTACAGCCACCGGAACGTCATATTTTTCAATCCATTTCTTAAGCATGTCATCCCGTTGCTGTGCAACATCTTTTGCCTCGATAAAAGTCGCACTAAAAATAATACAAATTGTAAAAACAATAAACTTCCTCATCGTCATTTATCGTTAAGGAGCATGCGGGGTGATTCGAGGATCGGAAGGTTGGATTCNGTGGGAACGTAGATCACTGTNTTGTCATTCAGATTAGATTGCTGACGAACCCAGAGGTATTGAATATAAGTCGGAGTGATACTTCCGTTCTCAATACGTATTGCCTCTGCCGCTCCTTTNGCACGCTCCACTTCCGCTTGAGCGTTNAGTTTCTCGGCTTCAAGATTGGCTTTTGCTTCCTCAATTTTTATCTTTCGGTTCTGCTCGGCCTTTGCAAACTCTGCCTTTCCGGCCATCTCTTGTTGCCATACTGTATACCAAGGCAANCCGAAAGCAATACCGACAATAACGATGAGCACCAATATAACCACACTCACAATCTTACCAAAATTATTGTTCATTATNTATAATGTTATTGATTTCTCACAAAAGTAGCAAAAAGTATTTAATTCACAAANAACTNCACACAAAAAAGAGGGTTNNCGCGNNNTGCGNNAACCCTCTCTCTCTATATATCNGTTTTATTATGCGTTCTCGGAAACCTCTACAGCCTCTACATCAAGGACTGTGGGGTCGTCTGTAACCTGCATTGCTGCGAGCTCCTCTTTGTTGGCAACAACAAGGCGGTTGTACTCGCGCAGACCTGTACCGGCAGGAATCAAGTGACCGCAGATCACATTCTCCTTCATACCCTCGAGTGTATCGGTCTTACCATTGATGGCTGCTTCGTTAAGCACTTTGGTAGTCTCCTGGAAGGATGCTGCCGACATGAAGCTTGATGTCTGAAGTGCGGCGCGAGTGATACCCTGAAGGATCTGCTCTGAAGTAGCCGGAACGGCATCGCGAACAGTCATGATACGCAAGTCTTTACGCTTNAGAGCTGAGTTCTCATCGCGGAGCTTGCGCACGGTGATGATCTGACCTGCAAGGTATGTCTGGCTGTCGCCGGCATCGGTGATCACCTTCTTACCCCAGATGTTGTCATTCTCCTCCATGAAGTCACGCTTGTCAACGATCTGCTGCTCAAGGAAGCGGGTATCTCCCGGATCAAGGATATTGACCTTGCGCATCATCTGACGCACGATAACCTCAAAGTGCTTGTCGTTGATCTTCACACCCTGCATACGATACACATCCTGAACCTCGTTCACGATATATTCCTGAACGGCAGTCGGACCCTTGATGTTAAGGATATCCGAGGGAGTNATCGCACCGTCGGAAAGCGGAGTNCCTGCNCGAACGTAGTCGTTCTGCTGCACGAGGATCTGTTTTGACAACGGCACAAGATANGACTTGGTTTCNCCGAGTTTATTTGTAACGGTGATCTCACGGTTACCGCGTTTGATCTTGCCGAACTCAACCTCNCCATCGATCTCGCTGACAACAGCAGGGTTCGACGGGTTGCGGGCCTCGAACAATTCGGTTACACGNGGCAGACCACCGGTGATATCACCTGCAGAACCTGCAGCGCGCGGAATCTTCACGAATACCTGACCTGGCTTCAGAGTGTCGCCATCGTCGATCAGGAGGTGAGCACCCACCGGCAGAGAGTAGCTGCGAACGAGTTCACCCTTGCTGTCGTAAACCTGCGCAGCGGGAACTTTCGTACGGTCNTTGCTCTCGATCATGATCTTCTCGCGGAGCTGAGTAGCCTCATCGGTTTCAACNCGGTAGGTNACNCCTTCCTCAACGTTCTCGAAGCGGACAGTACCACCCTCTTCAGATACGATNACGGCGTTGAACGGGTCCCACTCGCAGATCATATCTCCGGGCTTCACTGTGTCNCCATCCTTGAAGAAGAGTTTTGAACCGTAAGGGATATTGGCAGTAGTAAGCACGATACCGGACTTGGGCTCAACGATACGGAGCTCAGCCATACGGCCAACTACGATATCAACNCCATCNGAATCCTTGACNGTACGAAGCTCGTCGATCTCAAGTTTACCATCGTGACGTGAAGTNACATCCTTAACAGCGGTAACGTTACCGGCGACACCACCGACGTGGAACGTACGGAGTGTAAGCTGAGTACCAGGCTCACCGATTGACTGCGCAGCGATAACGCCGACAGCCTCTCCCTTCTGAACCATGCGGTGTGTGGAAAGNTTACGTCCGTAACATTTTGCNCATACACCNTTCTTAGACTCACAAGTGAGCACNGAACGGATCTCCACAGACTCAATCGGAGACTTCTCGATGCGGTCAGCGATAGCCTCTGTGATCTCCTCACCGGCGTGAACTATGATCTCATCGGGATTATAGGGATCAACGATATCGTGAACTGAAACGCGACCGAGGATACGCTCGCTCAGAGAAGCAACAACTTCCTCGTTGTTCTTGATTTCAGTGCATACAAGACCGCGGAGTGTNCCGCAATCCTCTTCGTTGATGATNACNTCATGAGCAACGTCAACGAGACGACGTGTAAGATANCCGGCGTCGGCAGTCTTAAGAGCGGTATCCGCAAGACCCTTACGCGCACCGTGGGTAGAGATGAAGTACTCCAACACCGANAGACCCTCCTTGAAGTTCGCAAGNATCGGGTTCTCGATGATCTGACCACCCTCNGCACCCGCTTTCTGCGGTTTAGCCATAAGACCACGCATACCGGAGAGCTGACGGATCTGGTCNTTAGAACCACGNGCTCCCGAGTCAAGCATCATGTAAACAGAGTTGAAGCCCTGCTGGTCTTCCTCCATCTGCTTCATAAGAGTTGAAGCGAGCTTGGCGTTGACGTGAGTCCAGATATCGATCACCTGATTGTAACGGTCGTTACCGGTGATGTTACCCATAGCGTAGTTCATAAGCACCTCTTCAACCTGTGCGTGACCNTCTGCAACGTATTCCTCCTTCTCCTTCGGGATGATCACATCACCGAGGTTGAAGCTCAGACCGCCGCGGAACGCCATGCGGTAACCGAGGTTCTTGATATCATCAAGGAACTGTGCCGAACGAGTTACACCGCAAGTCTTGATCACCTTACCGATGATAGTGCGGAGTGATTTCTTAGAGATAATCTCGTTAACATATCCGATCTCCTTGGGCACNTAGCGGTTGAACAGCACNCGGCCCACGGAAGTATCTTTCTTAAGCATCTTCACGAGGTTGCCGTTTTCGTCGAGATCCTCGACCATAACGGTAACNGGAGCGTGAAGAGTTACNCGACCCTCATTGTAAGCGATCTCAGCCTCTTCCGGACCATAGAATACTGTGCCCTCACCCTTATCGCCCTTGCGGAGCTTGGTGATATAGTAAAGACCGAGAACCATGTCCTGAGAAGGCACGGTGATAGGAGCACCATTCGCAGGGTTGAGGATGTTGTGCGCACCGAGCATCAGCATCTGAGCCTCAAGGATAGCCTCGTTGCTCAAAGGAAGGTGCACCGCCATCTGGTCGCCGTCGAAGTCGGCATTGAACGCCGTACAAGCCAACGGATGNAGCTGGATAGCCTTACCCTCGATCATCTTNGGCTGGAATGCCTGNATACCGAGACGGTGAAGTGTCGGGGCACGGTTCAGCAGCACTGGGTGTCCTTTCATTACATGCTCCAGGATATCCCAAACTACAGGCTCCTTACGATCTACNATCTTCTTCGCACTCTTCACAGTCTTCACGATGCCGCGCTCTATAAGCTTACGGATCACGAAAGGTTTGTAAAGCTCGGCAGCCATAAGTTTAGGAATACCACACTCGTGCATCTTCAACTCCGGACCAACGACGATTACCGAACGAGCCGAATAGTCTACACGTTTACCGAGAAGGTTCTGACG
Organism: Bacteroides sp.; assembly: GCA_014802175.1. Classification (GTDB taxonomy): domain Bacteria; phylum Bacteroidota; class Bacteroidia; order Bacteroidales; family Muribaculaceae; genus Lepagella. The sequence goes on along the minus strand of JAAVCU010000010.1, from coordinate 32,459 downwards.
GAAACGACCCTGCTTACCCTTGAGTGAATCTGAAAGAGATTTCAGCGGGCGGTTTACATCCGACTTAACGGCAGAAGACTTACGACTGTTATCCAGCAGCGAATCCACAGCCTCCTGGAGAAGGCGCTTCTCATTACGGAGAATCACCTCGGGAGCCTGGATCTCGATAAGACGTTTCAGACGGTTGTTACGGATGATTACACGACGGTAGAGGTCATTGAGGTCGGAAGTTGCGAAACGTCCACCATCAAGCGGCACGAGAGGACGCAACTCCGGCGGAATAACCGGCACAGCCTTGAGAATCATCCATTCGGGCTTGTTTACATTCTGAGAGTTGAGGAAGCTGTTCACAACCTGCAGACGTTTCAGAGCCTCATTCTTACGCTGCTGCGAACCGTCGGTGTTAGCCTTGTGACGGAGCTGAGCTGCAAGAGCTACGAGGTCGATATCCTTGAGCAAGTCGTAGAGCGCTTCAGCACCCATCTTTGCAACAAACTTGTTGGGATCGCCATCCTCAAGGAATTTGTTATCCTCGGGAAGGTTATCCATGATATTCATGTACTCCTCTTCAGAAAGGAGATCGAGTTTCTCCACACCCTCAACGTTACCGGGATTGATTACTACATAACGCTCGTAGTAAACCACAGCATCGAGTTTCTTTGAGGGGAGTCCGAGGAGATAACCGATTTTGTTCGGAAGCGAACGGAAATACCAGATATGAGCCACGGGCACAACAAGCTCGATATGACCCATGCGCTCGCGACGCACCTTCTTCTCTGTCACCTCGACACCGCAACGGTCGCAAACGATACCTTTATAACGGATGCGTTTGTATTTACCGCAATGGCACTCGTAATCCTTCACCGGACCGAAGATCTTCTCACAGAAAAGACCATCGCGCTCAGGTTTGTAAGTACGATAGTTGATGGTTTCGGGCTTCAGCACCTCGCCACTCGACTTCTCCTTGATCTCCTCGGGAGATGCAAGACCGATGGTGATTTTCGAGAAATTGCTTTTAATTTTATTGTCTCTTCTAAAAGCCATAAGATGTTTCCTTATATTAGTCTACTCCGGGAGCGCACACAGTGCGCACTCCCGAAGCAGTTTTTATTTTGTGAAGTTAATCTAACGTGATGCTCAGACCAAGACCACGGAGCTCGTGGAGAAGCACATTGAGCGACTCCGGAATTCCGGGATTTGGCATCGGATCACCTTTGACGATAGCCTCGTATGCTTTCGAACGGCCAACAACGTCGTCAGACTTGATTGTCAGGATCTCCTGAAGGATGTGAGCAGCACCGAAAGCCTCGAGTGCCCAAACCTCCATCTCTCCGAAACGCTGACCACCGAACTGAGCCTTACCACCAAGCGGCTGCTGGGTGATGAGAGAGTACGGACCGATCGAACGTGCGTGCATCTTATCCTCAACCATGTGACCGAGCTTAAGCATATAGATCACACCTACAGTTGCAGGCTGGTCAAAGCGGTCGCCGGTTCCGCCATCATAGAGGTAAGTCTTACCATAGCGGGGCACACCTGCCTTGTCTGTCCATTCGTTAAGGTCATCGAGCGAAGCACCATCGAAGATAGGTGTAGCAAATTTCTCGCCAAGTTCGCGACCTGCCCAACCAAGCACAGTCTCGAAGATCTGACCAAGGTTCATACGAGAAGGCACACCAAGCGGGTTAAGCACGATATCTACCGGAGTACCATCCTCGAGGAACGGCATATCCTCCTGGCGAACCACGCGCGACACGATACCCTTGTTACCGTGACGACCTGCCATCTTGTCACCNACNCCGATCTTACGCTTCTTGGCGATGTANACCTTAGCCATCTGCATGATACCGGAGGGAAGCTCATCACCGATAGTGATGTCAAACTTCTTGCGGCGGAGTTCGCTNTCGATCTCCTTAGACTTGCGGAGATAGTTNGTGATCAGTTTTGCCACCATTNCGTCGATGCGCTCATCGCCAGTCCAGTTGCTGAGNTTGATTGTCTCGTAATCGATTCCNGCGAAGTTTACGTCATCGAAACGCTGACCCTTGGAAATTATGTCAACACCGATGAAGTCTTTCACACCCTCCGACACCTTTCCGGCGAGCAGAGTCTTCATCTTGCTTACCATCAGACTGCGGAGCTCATTCTGCTTCTCTTCATATTCCTCATCGAGGATCGGAAGCTGAGCGTTGGCGCTATTCTTGTTGCTTTTCTTCTTAACAGCTTTAGAGAAGAGGTTGGTTCCGATAACCACACCCTTCAACGATGGTGAAGCCTTGAGTGAAGCATCCTTCACATCACCTGCCTTGTCACCAAAGATTGCGCGNAGAAGTTTCTCCTCAGGCGTGGGATCACTCTCACCCTTCGGTGTGATCTTACCGATCATGATATCACCGGGAACTACATGTGCTCCCACACGAATGATACCGCGCTCGTCAAGATCCTTCGTAGCATCCTCGCTTACGTTAGGAATATCAGAGGTGAGCTCCTCCATGCCTCGCTTAGTCTCGCGCACATCAAGTGTGTACTCGTCAACGTGTACAGAAGTCAGGATATCCTCACGAACCATACGCTCATTGAGCACGATAGCGTCCTCATAGTTATATCCCTTCCAGGGCATAAACGCCACCTTGAGGTTACGACCCAAAGCCAACTCACCCTTCTCGGTAGAATAACCTTCGGTAAGGATGTCACCCTTCTCTACGCGCTGACCCTTGTTGCAGATCGGACGCAAGTCAATGGTGGTACCCTGGTTGGTACGGCGGAACTTCGGAATCTTATATTCTTTTACGGAAGGCTCGAATTCCACGAATTCCTCATCTTCCGTACGGTCGTAGTTGATACGGATAACGTTAGCATCCACAAACTCGATAACGCCGGCGCCCTCAGCTGTGATCTGAGTGCGTGAATCCTTGATAAGCTGACCCTCGATACCAGTACCGACGATCGGAGCCTCACTGCGGAGCAACGGAACAGCCTGGCGCATCATGTTAGATCCCATCAACGCACGGTTAGCATCATCATGCTCAAGGAACGGGATGAGCGAAGCCGCGATAGACGCAATCTGTATAGGAGCCACATCCATCAACTGAAGCTCCTCGGGAGCTACAATCGGGAAGTCGGCATCCAGACGAGCTTTCACCTTATTGTTGATGAAAGAACCGTCATCGTTCACGGGCGCATTACCCTGTGCGATCATCTGACCCTCTTCGATCTCAGCTGTGAGATATACAACCTCATCGTTATTCAAGTTAACTTTACCGTCAGTTACCTTACGGTAGGGAGTCTCGATGAATCCGAGATTATTGATCTTCGCATAAACGCAAAGAGAAGAGATAAGACCGATGTTAGGACCCTCAGGAGTCTCGATAGGACACAAACGGCCATAGTGCGTATAGTGTACGTCTCGAACCTCGAAGCCGGCACGCTCACGGCTAAGACCACCGGGACCAAGAGCCGACATACGGCGCTTGTGAGTGATTTCAGCCAGAGGGTTNGTCTGGTCCATGAACTGTGAAAGAGCGTTCGTACCGAAGAATGTATTGATCACAGCCGAGATAGTCTTGGCATTGATAAGATCTGTCGGAGTGAACACCTCATTGTCGCGCACGTTCATTTTCTCACGGATGGAGCGTGAAATACGCGCCAAACCGACACCGAACTGATTGTAAAGCTGCTCGCCAACGGTGCGCACGCGACGGTTGCTCAAGTGGTCGATATCATCGACATCGCTCTTGGCGTTGATCAGCTCGATGAGATATTTGATAATGGCTATGATATCCTCACGTGTGAGAACCTTCACATCCATTGAAGTGTCAAGTTCAAGTTTCTTGTTGATACGATAACGTCCAACCTCTCCGAGATCGTAACGCTTCTCGCTGAAGAAAAGATTCTGGATCACCTCACGCGCAGAAGCGTCATCCGGTGGCTCGGCGTTACGCAACTGACGATAGATATACTGCACNGCCTCACGCTCCGAGTTTGTCGGGTCCTTGCCGAGGGTGCTGAAGATGATTCCGTAATCCACGGAGTTTACATTCTCCTTCTCAAGAAGGATNGTNTTCACTCCACTTTCAATAATGGCATCGATCGAATCCTCGGTGATCTCGCTTCCGCGATCCACAACCACCTGATTGCGCTCGATCGACACAACNTCACCTGTATCCTCATCTACAAAATCCTCTACCCAGCTGTTGATNACACGGGCAGCGAGTTTGCGACCGATAGCATTCTTGAGGTTAGTCTTTGTAACCTTTATCTCCTCAGCCAAGTCAAAGATCTGGATGATATCCTTATCGCTCTCCAGACCGATGGCACGCAGNAATGTAGTTACGGGCAATTTCTTCTTACGGTCGATGTATGCATACATCACATTGTTGATATCCGTAGCGAACTCAATCCAGCTACCGCGGAACGGGATAATACGAGCTGAATAGAGTTTTGTGCCGTTGGCATGCGTGCTCTGACCGAAAAATACACCGGGAGATCTGTGAAGCTGAGAAACAACAACGCGCTCGGCACCGTTAATGATAAACGTGCCNTGCTCCGTCATATAAGGGATTGGACCAAGATAAACATCCTGGATTGTAGTAGCGAAATCCTCATGGTCGGGATCCGTACAATAAAGNTTCAGCTTCGCCTTCAAGGGAACGCTGTAGGTTAGTCCACGCTCCAGACACTCCTCGATAGAATAGCGCGGAGGATCGATATAATAATCGAGAAACTCCAGCACGAAATTGTTACGGGTGTCGGCTATAGGGAAATTCTCTGCAAACACTTTATAAAGACCCTGATTCTTTCTTTGCTCGGGGGGAGTGTCAAGCTGCAGAAAATCCTTAAACGATTTCAACTGCACTTCCAGAAAATCGGGGAAAGGCAGAGGATTTTTTATCGACGCGAAATTAACGCGCGGTTTTTCGGTAAGTTTAACTGACATTGGTAAAGTATTAATAAAGGACTTTTAAAGCCCATCCTTTCGGAATAATCCTACTTTCCGGGCATGAGGAGAAAGGTAAAGATACGAATAAATAGGTTAAGAACGCACCTATTACGGCCGTTCTTAACCTACTTTCAGATTAAGTCGATTATTATTTGAGTTCAACTTCAGCGCCGGCCTCTTCGAGTTGTTTCTTAAGACCTTCAGCCTCAGCTTTGGGAAGACCCTCCTTAACAGTGCTGGGAGCGCCGTCTACCAATTCCTTAGCCTCTTTAAGGCCAAGACCTGTGAGCTCTTTAACGAGCTTAACAACTGCGAGCTTGCTTGCGCCAGCTGCCTTGAGGATTACGTCGAAGTTAGACTTCTCCTCCTCAGCGGGAGCACCAGCTGCGGGACCAGCTGCAACTGCTACTGCAGCAGCGGCGGGTTCGATACCATACTCCTCTTTGAGGATTGTAGCGAGTTCGTTAACTTCTTTAACAGAAAGGTTAACCAGTTGTTCTGCAAATGCTTTCAAATCTGCCATTGTAGTATTTATTTTTTATTATTTTAACTTGGGGATAATTATTTGTTGGAAAGAGTTTCCAAGATGCCATGCAATTTGTTAGCACCGCTCTGCAATGCAGAGATGACATTCTTGGCAGGAGATTGCAGCAAGCCGATAACGTCGCCGATAAGTTCGTTCTTGCTCTTGATATTTGACAAGGTATCCAACATTTCCTCGCCAATGTAAACTGTTTCCTCCACGTACGCACCCTTAAGCATCGGAAGCGTATCGTTTTTGTCGCGGAACTTCTTGATGAGTTTCGCAGGAGCATTACCTACGTTGCTGAGGAGCAAAGTAGTCTCGCCGTGGAGAAGGTCATAAAGGCCGGAGTAATCAACATCGCTTGCCTCGAAAGCAGCCTTAAGAAGGGTGTTCTTTACGCAAAGCATTTTGATGTCGGCACCGAAACATGCGCGACGAAGCGCACTTGTCTTTTCAGCGTTGAGACCGGCAGTCTGAGTAAGATAGACGCAGCTGTAGTTTTTCAGCTGATCGCCTATGTTTGCAATTATAATAGCTTTATCTTCCTTTTTCATTTTCGTCTTTGTTTAAAGATTATTCAGCCACTGATTTGGTCTCAACTTTCACGCCGGGACCCATTGTGCTCGAAAGATAAATGCTCTTGATATATGTACCTTTGGAGGTGGCGGGTTTAAGCTTGATCAGAGTGTTGATAAACTCTTTCGCATTGTCGCGCATCTGCTCGGCAGTGAAGCTCACTTTACCGATTGAAGCGTGTACGATACCGGTTTTGTCAACTTTGAAGTCAATCTTACCTTGTTTTACCTCTTTAACAGCTTTAGCAACATCCATAGTCACTGTACCGCTCTTGGGGTTAGGCATCAAGCCACGCGGACCGAGGATACGACCCAACGGACCGAGTTTACCCATAACAGAAGGCTGAGTAATGATTACGTCAACATCTGTCCAGCCCTCTTTGATCTTCTGAAGATATTCATCGAGGCCTACATAGTCGGCACCTGCTTCCTTGGCAGCCGCTTCAGCGTCAGGACCGCACAACACGAGCACTCTAACCTGCTTACCTGTTCCGTGGGGAAGTGAAACCACACCACGAACCATCTGGTCAGCCTTACGGGGGTCTACACCAAGACGAACGTCAATATCGAAAGATGAGTCAAATTTCTCGAAAGAGATCTCTTTCACCTTTGCTGCCGCTTCGCTCAATGAGTATGCCTTCCCGGGTTCAATCTTCGATAAAGCTAACTTTTGATTTTTTGTCAGTTTTCCCATTTTCTTGAAGATTTTTAGTTAAGTTCAGGGAAGTCACCTTTAACGGTAATACCCATGCTTCTTGCTGTGCCTGCAACCATACGCATTGCAGAATCCAAAGTAAAACAGTTCAAATCCGGCATTTTGTCTTCAGCAATTGTCTTTACCTGATCCCATGANATCTCTGCCACTTTCTTACGGTTAGGCTGAGCGGAACCGCTCTTAACCTTNGCAACCTCTTTGAGCTGCACTGCAACCGGCGGAGTCTTNACGATAAAGTCGAAGCTCTTGTCAGTGTAGTAAGTAATAACTACAGGAAGAACTTTACCGGCTTTATCCTGGGTGCGGGCATTGAATTGCTTGCAAAATTCCATGATGTTGATACCCTTAGAACCGAGTGCCGGTCCTACTGGGGGTGACGGATTGGCTGCTCCGCCCTTAATCTGTAATTTGATCTGTCCAGCAATTTCTTTTGCCATTGTTCTACTTTTTTAAAAGTTTTGTGTTAAAATCAAATGATCTGAAAGTGTAACATCCGATCAGGATCACTCTCTTTCAACTTGCGAATTTTCCAACTCAAGATCAGTGGCTCGGCCAAATATCTTGACCTCGACCTTAATCTTCTTCTTCTCTGCGTTGACTTCCTTGATCACTCCGCTGAATCCGCTGAAAGGACCAACCATCACTTTCACCGGTTCGCCTACGATGTAGCTTTCGCCCTCTTCTTCGGCAGGAACGCTCAATTCATCAGCACGTCCAAGCATTCTCATCACCTCAGCTTCNCGCAGCGACTCGGGTTTTGCACCCTTCGCACGACCACGCAAAAAATCAATGACATTCGTGGTGTTTCGGAGCTCATACTCTACCTCACCGGTAAGGTTNGCCTGAACAAACACATATCCGGAATANAGAGTGCGCTCTTTAATCACTTTCTTGCCATTGCGGGTGGTATAAACTTTTTCAGTTGGAATCAATACCTGTGAAACGTATTTTCCAAGATCGGTATTTTTGACTGCTGCCTCCAACACCTCTTTGACTTTCGCTTCCTTTCCTGAGATGGCACGCAATACGTACCATTCCTTTTTATTTTCAGCCATTGAAATCCTCGTTTGAAAAGTTTAAAAATTGATACTATAGATCAGCTCCATCAGAGAATTGAAAATCTTATCAACAACCCAAATGAACACGGCCAGGATGATGGAAGCTATCAGCACCAGCACCGAGCTATTGATAAGCTGCTTCTGAGTCGGCCAAGAAACCTTATACACCAATTCGTTATAAGATTCCTTAATATCCTTGAATAATTTCATATTGTTCTCTATTGGCACGGGAAGAAAGACTCGAACTCTCGACACCCGGTTTTGGAGACCGGTGCTCTACCAACTGAGCTATTCCCGTATTTTGNGGGACCTTCAAACCCGAAGGTCCCCTTTATTTTTCTTCGTTACTGACGAGAATTAATCGTCGATAACTGCTGTGATCTGACCTGAACCTACTGTGCGGCCACCTTCACGGATAGCGAAACGAAGACCGTTGTCCATTGCTACCGGAGTGATGAGCTTAACGTCGATCTCAACGTTGTCACCAGGCATTACCATCTCAATTCCTTCGGGGAGAGTGATCTCACCNGTTACATCGAGTGTACGGATGTAGAACTGAGGACGATATTTGTTGTGGAACGGAGTGTGACGACCACCCTCTTCTTTCTTCAAGATATAAACCTGAGCCTTGAAGTGATCGTGAGGTTTAACCTGACCGGGATGGCAGATNACCATACCACGTTTGATTTCGTCTTTGTCGATACCACGGAGGAGAAGACCTACGTTATCACCAGCCTCACCCTCATCGAGGATCTTACGGAACATCTCAACACCAGTAACAACTGATTTCTTGTCTGCGCCAAGACCAAGGATCTGAACCTCGTCGCCAACTTTTACGCGACCAGCCTCGATACGGCCTGTTGCAACAGTACCACGACCTGTGATTGAGAATACGTCCTCAACCGGCATAAGGAAGGGTTTATCAACNTCACGGGGAGGNAGNGGAATCCANTNNTCAACNGCNNCCATNAGCTCCATNACCTTNTNTTCCCACTNGGGNTCACCGTTAAGNGCACCNAGAGCAGAACCCTGGATAATAGGAGTGTTGTCACCATCATACTCATACTGAGAAAGAAGGTCACGCATATCCATCTCAACGAGCTCGAGCATCTCGGCGTCGTCTACCATGTCGCATTTGTTCATGAACACAACGAGACGGGGAACGTTTACCTGACGAGCGAGAAGGATGTGCTCGCGAGTCTGGGGCATCGGACCGTCAGTTGCAGCTACTACGATAATTGCACCGTCCATCTGAGCAGCACCAGTTACCATGTTCTTTACATAGTCAGCGTGTCCGGGGCAGTCTACGTGTGCGTAGTGACGATTAGCTGTCTGATACTCTACGTGAGCAGTGTTAATTGTAATACCACGCTCTTTCTCCTCAGGAGCGTTGTCAATAGAATCGAATGAACGAAGCTCGGAGAGACCTTTTTCTGCAAGCACCTTAGTGATCGCTGCAGTAAGAGTAGTCTTACCGTGGTCTACGTGACCGATAGTACCGATGTTAACATGCGGTTTGGTTCTTTCGAATTTTTCTTTAGCCATAATTTTGCTATTATTGTAGTTTGATTAATTTTACCCTTTCGCGAGGAGAGAAATTTGAGCCAATGGCGGGATTTGAACCCGCGACCTCTTCCTTACCAAGGAAGTGCTCTACCCCTGAGCTACATGGGCGGATTTGGAGCGGAAGACGAGGTTCGAACTCGCGACCCTTAGCTTGGAAGGCTAATGCTCTACCAACTGAGCTACTTCCGCATTACTTCATTGTAGTTGTTGTGGGCGAAGATGGATTCGAACCACCGAAGGCATAAGCCAGCAGATTTACAGTCTGCCCCATTTGGCCACTCTGGTATTCGCCCGGCCTTTTGTTTTTTTTTTGAGCCTCTTGTCGGATTCGAACCAACGACCCCGAGATTACAAATCACGTGCTCTGGCCAACTGAGCTAAAGAGGCGTTCAATCGTCTTTTCAAATGTTTCAACCACTTGTCTGACGATTTCGGATGCAAAGTTATAACATTTTTTCAGTCCCACCAAATTTTCAGTGAAAAATTTTCTAAAAAAATATCTTATTCTTTTAAAATCTTTGCACCCGCAATAANAATTTTTAGCTAACTCCTTATTCCACAGTAACTGACTTCGCCAGGTTACGCGGCATATCCACATCCTTTCCTTTATTGATGGCTATATAATAAGAGAGCAGCTGAAGGGGAATTGAGGTCACGATGGGTGAAAGACATTCAGGCACTTCAGGAATCTCAAGCACATGATCGGCAATATTGCGGATCACGCTGTCGCCTTCAGTTACAATCGCGATGATGTTTCCACCGCGTGCCTTCACCTGNTGCACGTTGCTCACNATCTTATCGTAAAGATGATCCTGAGGAGCCACGATCACCGATGGCATCTCGGCGTCGATAAGCGCAATCGGACCATGTTTCATCTCNGCTGCCGGATACCCTTCGGCATGTATATANGAAATCTCCTTAAGCTTCAANGCNCCTTCGAGCGCCACCGGATAATTATATCCGCGTCCGAGATAAAGGAAGTTTCTTGCATACGTGTATATAAGGGANAGGCGTTCNATNGTGTCGTTGAGTTTGAGCACATGCTCAACAATATCCGGTATCTCAAGAATAACCTTTCCAAGCTCCTCAATCTTTTCCTTGGACATTGTGCCNCGCAATTCCGCTACAGCCATCGCTATCAGCGTGAGCACCATCACCTGCCCGGTGAAAGCCTTNGTAGAGGCGACACCGATCTCCGGGCCAACGTGAATATAAGCACCGCTGTCAGTTTCGCGTGGGATAGAGCTTCCGACAGCATTACTNATGCCGAACACGAACGCCCCCATCTTTCTTGCGATCTTAACGGCNGCCAGAGTGTCGGCGGTCTCACCGCTCTGCGAAAGAGCTATGACAACATCGTTTNCGTCGAGNACAGGATTCGANTAACGGAATTCACTTGCATACTCTACCTCCACCGGAATCTTACACATCTCCTGAATGAGATATTTTCCGATAAGTCCGGCATGCCATGATGTTCCGCACGCCACAATGATCACNCGNTTTGCTTTCTCGAATATCTCTTTATTGTCGCGGACACCACTTATGATCACCTTCTTTCCGCCATCCACTACCCTTCCGCGGATACACTCGCGCAACGTTGTGGGCTGNTCAAAAATCTCCTTGAGCATGAAGTGGGGATACCCACCCTTNTCAAGCTGGGAGATAGACATCTCCANGGTCTTCACATCTATCTTACTCTCGCGNTTTTCAAGATTGAGTATCTTAAGNGGTTCTCCACGCTTGATNACGGCAATCTCNCCATCGTTCAGATAAACCGCGTTCTGGGTGTATTCNACAAACGGGGTGGCATCCGAAGCAAGGAATGTCTCGTTCTCCCCTATTCCNATCACAAGCGGACTGCTCTGACGCGCCGCAATGATTGTGTCGGGGTCATCTTTGGATATTACCGCAATCGCATACGCNCCAACNACCTGATGCAATGCTTCGCGCACCGCCTCAAGCAGCGAACAGTTGTTATGTACCTTAATAAATTCTATGAGCTGCACAAGCACCTCGGTNTCGGTCTCACTATGGAACTTNCACCCATGCTCAAGCAGAGCATCGCGCAGAAGTTTATAGTTTTCGATTGTGCCGTTATGCACCAATGCAAGCTGACCATCCTCACTATAATGCGGATGNGCGTTTACATCGGAAGGCTCACCGTGTGTGGCCCAACGTGTATGNGCAATACCTATAGTTGATTTAGTGTCTTTATCCTTGCAGATCGATTCAAGGTTTTCAACCTTACCTTTTGCCTTATATACATTTAATTTTCCGTCGGAAGCGATCATAGCTATACCCGCGCTATCGTAACCTCTATATTCCAGACGGTGAAGTCCCTTTATCAGAACCTCGTATGCNTTCCCGTTACCGAGATAACCTACAATTCCACACATAAATAAAGTGTCTAACCCGCGTTAATTAGTGAAAAAGTCAAAAAAATCAGGATCAAGTCAAGATTGATCGGACGCGTCATGATCGGGTCAGTCCGACAAAAATAGCAAATTTCCGCATCATAAACAAATTTAGCCCTATTTTCCGAAACATTTTCATACATTTCAGACAAANAAATTGTTTAAACAACTTCAAAGACCGCACCTTCAAAACAAAATGANCCCCGGAATTTTCACTCCGGGGCTTTATGGTAGCATTCAATACATTCTTATTCGATTGGAATTCCAACGGGGGTTGCGATTACCGTCGACGAATCGGATGGCATATCTACAACCACTCCCGCATCGTCAGGGATATTGAGCGATTCNCCGGAACCNTCGGGCAACGGGAANGCCTCATATTTACGAAACTCTTTTACCTTCTCTACATTCTCAGCACCGATCTGNCTATCGTCTGCCGCGTATAACGCAGTGCGGAACATATCCACGTAGGGAGATTCAGCCTTGAGTGATGCAAGACTCTGCGCCGCCTCGCTGTAAGTGAGCGTNGTGTCGGAGGGAGCNCTGTTGATCACATCGTAATACTTCTGCGCATTCTTCGCATACTCTCCACAATAATCAATCATCACTTCATAATCCGCTTCNGTGAGGGGTTTGTGTGAATCTATTTTAGATGCCACCTCAGCCGGAGTGAGATTTCCGTTGGAACATGCCCCCGCTGCCAAGCAGAGCAACCCCATGCATATAGCNTTCAATACTTTCATGTTATTTAGGTTTTGAGTTTTTAGTTTATGTTTGTCAGATATCAGTTTTCAGTTTGCGTTTGTCAGAATTCGTCGCCAAGCGGATTCACTGCCGGTTCGCGCAGACGATAAAGCAGCATCTTCTTCAANTGNGGATTCTCTTCGGTCATCTGCGANAGTTCCCANTGCTGNCCTGCCTCATCCCTCAGCAATGACGATGTTGCGTCGACATCGGTCAGATTCCAGGTCAACAACACAGTCTTTATCTTCAATGCCTTCAGCTTACGCACCAGCATCTCATGATCGGCATCGCCGGTAATCAGCACCACATAATCGAACTTACGGAATGTGGCAAGCTCATAGGCCTCGAGAGCGAACCATACATCCACACCCTTTTCCACCACTTCNGTCTGCCCATCGCGATCCACCTCGCGCAGATGCTTATAGTGAAATATNACGTCATTCTCTATCAGCGTGTCTTCAAACTTACGCTCGTTGTAAAGGAGATGTTTGTCGTAAGCCTCTTTTACGCGGAAGCGTCCGCGGAAGTAATGCGCCTCAGTGATCTGGCAGTCTGATATATGAATATCTTCGGCGTAAGCGATTGTGCTGCTGATGAAATCGAACAGCGAGCGCACACGGATGATGGATCGTTCCTGCGCCTTGAGCGCACGGTTCACCTTCGCATAATATCCGCCATCGATGAATACACCTATTGATAAATAATTCAACATTAATTATATTAATTTAAGGAATTGTCCACGAAGTTGTTTAAACAACTTCTACTTTATAACACGGATAATCCCCGAATGGTTTTAATTTAAATGTTAAAACCAACCGGGGATTCTCTATTCCNATGTANTTTGTATGATTATTCAGCCAGACGGCGGATGATTTCTGTAAGAAGTTGCCAGAATTCCCCTACCGATTTGATATTGGCTTTTTCGTTGGGCGAGTGAATATCTTTAAGCGTCGGACCGAAACTTACCATGTCGAGATTNGGCATCTTCTCAAGGAAAAGACCGCACTCAAGCCCGGCATGAAGTGCCTCCACTTTCGGTTTGTGATGGAACAAAGACTCAAAACTCTCCTCAGCCACTTTCAGCACCTTGGAGTCGGGGTTCGGAGCCCAGCCTACATAACTGTCGTCAAAAGCGACCTCAGCCCCAATCATAGANAAGAGAGCTTTCACACGGTCGGCGATCTCATCNCGACGGGAATCTACCGACGAACGCTGATGCACCGTCACCACTATCTTGCCATCCGTCATCTTCACCGACGCAAGGTTGCACGACGTCTCAATCAAACCTTCGATAGCGNGCGACATTCCCTGCACACCGTTGGGGCAAGCAAACACTGCCGCTATCAACCTGNTNGCCTCCGGCTCTGCGATAACCTGTCCGCGAGCNTCTGNCTCNTCAACAGCAAACACGAAGTTCGGCGANTCCACAGCCTTGAACTCGGCATGAAGTGTNGCATCGAATTCTGCAGCCATCTTATGGAACTCAGCCTCATGAGCCGCATCAATTCCAACAACAGCGTGCGCGTCGCGCGGAATTGCATTGGCGAGATTTCCTCCATCGATTTCNGCNAGGGAGAGGTGCATCTTCTGCGACACCTCCCAAAGGAAACGACAAAGCTGCTGGTTGGCGTTGGCACGACCAAGACCGATCTCCATTCCGGAGTGACCACCCTTNAGATTNGANATCGAAACCTTATGGAATATCAANCCCTCGGGAGCTGCTACCATATTATAAGGAAGGGAGGCTACGGTCACTTTNCCACCGGCGCAACCGATNACGAGCTGACCCATCTCCTCGGAATCNAGATTCAAAAGGATATCACCGGTAACGAAACCGGCCTCAAGACCGTTGGCTCCAATCAGCCCCTGTTCCTCATCTACAGTAAACAGGCACTCGATCGGACCATGNACAAGATCCTTGTCGAGCAGCACAGCCATAGCTGCTGCGCAACCCATACCGTTGTCGGCNCCTAAAGTNGTACCCTCCGCACGCACCCAGTCACCCTCCACAACCGTGGTGATCGGATCCGTCATGAAATCGTGNTTAATATCCGGTCTCTTCTCCGCCACCATATCCTGATGACCTTGGAGAATCACGGTCGGGGCGTTCTCATGACCCGGAGTGGCAGGCTTGCGCATCACCACATTTCCTACCTTNTCNGTAGCTACATCTATGTTGTGCTTATGTGCCCAGCTCACCAGAAACTCCTTCATCTTGTCGAGATGATGAGTAGGNCGAGGCACCTTTGTTATCTCGTCGAAGCATTCCCAAATCAGCTTCGGCTGCAAATCTGTGATTTTCATTTCTTCTTAAATTTTGCATAAGCATTAGCCATACGGGTGTGATATCCGCGCCGCGCATAACTNGTGCCATTATATTTTCGGGCAAAACCTGCCCAATTCTTTTTCTTAAGGTCATCAAGCATCCCGGCGTTCTTTATGAATCTGGCGAAAAGCTCAAGCTGCATCAACTCCGAGTCCGACATCAGCTTCACCATTTCATCCACACTTTCGCAACCGCATTGCTTNTAATTGAAACCTCCNATCTGNAACATNCCCCAGAACGTTCCCATATTCGCCCCCTGNGCATTCGATTTCCNGGCGTTGATAAGTTGTGTCCACTCTTTGAGCGCATACCCTTTCAGGCCTGAAGGCACCTTCTCCCCTTTCGCGCCGGCCTTGTTAGTAGCCTTGCTGCGGAAGCGGTTATACATCGTCGGATCAAAATTGATCACGGGCACACCCGGCGCCCAGAAACCATGCATTTCAGCNCCGGCCTCTATCAGCACCACNGCCTTGATGGCAGCCACCTCCACACCCAACTCCTTTGCCACGATCTCGAAATCGGTATCGGTNAGCTTGGTGTATCGGGTGTCTTTATCGGCAGCCGGCAATGAGTCGCAAAGCGCCACACTATCCGTAAGCGCTATCGAATCGCAGGCAACAGCNGTNCTNTCTTTCGGNNATGGATCGCCGGATGCCCCGGAAGCACCGCAGGCGTGACCGGCAACGACAAGAATTGCCACTGCCAGTCCCGTCAGCAGCGATTTCATAAAGCGGCAACTTTCTCCAGCACGCGGCAGAGATGGTGCCAGAATTTCTCAACAGTCGGAATGAGCAACTGCTCATCGGGTGAATGCACACCNGTCATGGTCGGACCGAAGCTCACCATGTCGAGGTGCGGATATTTGTCGAGGAAGAGACCGCACTCCAGACCGGCGTGAATAGCCTTGATGGCGGGTTTAACACCAAACAGTTCTTCATAGGCATCAGCCGAGATCTTCATTATAGGAGAATCCATATTGGGAGCCCAGCCGGGATANCCGTCGCTGTGAGTGACCTCNGCTCCGGCNAGCTGGAAATGAGCCTCAACCTGNCCGGCGATATCATCCTTGCGGCTCTCTACCGATGAGCGCTGCGAAGTGGTGATCACAATCTTATCCTCATCCACCATCTTCACACTCGCCAGGTTTGTGGAAGTCTCCACAAGCCCCTCGATGTCGCGGCTCATTGAGATTACNCCGTGAGGCGCAGAATAGATAGCGCGGATCAAAGCAAGCGAGGTCTCGGAATCTATGCAGATCTCCGGACGCTCAGCNGCCTCAATCTTCAATTCCATCTGAGGCTCNACTCCTTTATATTCATTGCGGATCTCCTCAGCATATTTCTTAAGAGAACGCTTCACCTCCTCAAGGTGGTCGCTGTGGAGTCCAAACACTGCCTCAGCCTCGCGCGGGATAGCGTTGCGAAGATTTCCACCNTTGAACGAGCATACGGTGATGTTCCACTTCTGCGAACAATCCCAGATGAAACGTGCTATGATCTTGTTGGCGTTGGCGCGACCCAGATGTATGTCACCGCCGCTGTGTCCGCCGAGCAGACCGCTCACCGACACCTTCAGATAATTGAAATTCTCAGGAGTGAAGCTGCGGTGATACTTGAAAGTGGCGGTAGTGTCGATTCCACCAGCGCAACCAACGAAGATCTCACCATCGTCTTCCGAGTCAAGGTTAAGGAGCATAGTGCCCTTGATCATACCCTTACCCAGATTCTGCGCACCCTCAAGACCGATCTCTTCATTCACGGTAAAGAGAGCCTCAACGGGTCCATGAACCAACGACTTATCAAGCATCACAGCCATAGCTGCAGCCACACCGATACCGTTGTCAGCGCCGAGGGTTGTGCCACGTGCTTTCACCCAATCGCCGTCGATGTAAGTTTCGATCGGATCTTTAAGGAAATCGTGTTTCACATCATTATTCTTTTCAGCCACCATATCCATGTGAGCCTGAAGAATCACTGTCGGTGCATTCTCATGACCGGGAGTAGCTGCCTTACGCATAACCACATTCCCGACCTTATCGGTTTCAACCTCTATACCGTTATCTTTTGCAAACTTTACAAGGAAATCCCTGATCTGCTCCTCATGACATGAAGGGCGGGGAATTTTAGTAATCTCATCGAAACATTTCCAGATCAATTCCGGTTTAAGGTCTTTTACTTCCATAATATATTTAGGTTTTTAAGTTTTCGTTTTCTTATCGTTTTCGGATTTTTCTGAAAACCCACTACTCTCTACTCTCTATTCACTACTCACTCCTCTCTCCTCCTCGGAATCTCCCAAAGTTAATAAAATAATTGGAGAAATAGGTTCTTTTTTCAATTTTTTCGTTAATTTTGCACTTGAGTAATTGACAAACATTAAAAAAAGTGAAAATTACACTACTTATTACGCTTTTTCTTGGATTATCACTACTTTTGCTCTCATTTCGTTTTGCAGGGGAGAAATCGATAGGGTGCCACGGCAACCACGCGCCTAAAAAACCCCACAAAAGCAAAAACAACTGAGCGCACGATAATTCAACAAAACAGCAACCGGAGTTGGTTCACGCCACACTTCACAAATTGAAAATACAGTTCTAAAAATACAATGAAAAAAATCAAAACATTTTTAGTGGCATCACTGGCAATTCTCGCCGTAATAGCCACATCATGCGGATCAGGCGACGACAAGAAGGCCGCTCCCGCCGCCAAAGCAAAAACTACTAAAACGGATGTCCACATCCTGCCTAACTACCGCTATGTAGACCTCGACTCAGTTCTGAGCAAGTACAACCTTGCCAAAGATTTCAACGAGGAGATGCTTCGCATGCAGAATAATCTCGCAAGCGCCGAGAAGCAGCACACCACCAAGATCCAGAACTTCGCCAACTCCATGCAGAATAAGATGCAGAACAACAGCTACCTCTCCGAAGCATCTTACCGTCAGGATGAGCAGACTCTCAACAACATGCAGAACGAAGCTCAGAAAGCGATGGCTAACCTCCAGACAAATATGCAGAATGCTGCCCTTCAGGGTCAGCAGGCTGTGATCGACTCGATTACATCGTTTATCAACGAATACAACAAGACACGCGGCTACGACGCTATCTTCCAGAAAGCCTCCACACTCTACATCAACCCCGAACTCGACATCACCGATGAAGTAGTTGAGGGTCTGAATGCAAGATACAATAAGGTAGCTAAGAAATAAATGTCTGCCGATATCTCCCGCAGCATCAGCAAAGGGAATAATTCCGGACATTAAGACAAAAACGGGTCGCGATCTCAACCGATTGCGACTCTTTTTTTGTTAAATAAGTAAGTAAGTTTTATTTGTAAGTAAGTGAGAAAAATAAATCTTACTTAAAACTTGCTTGTAACCCAAAAGAGAATATCAGATGATAGAAGATAATATTATTAATAAGGAGGCTAACGAGCGAACGGTGCTCGTCGGACTCGTCTCCAAAACCCAAAATGAAGTGAAATGCAACGAGTATCTCGACGAACTCGCGTTCCTTGCCCGCACAGCCGGCGCCGAACCCGAAAAGCGATTCGTGCAGAAACTCGAATATCCAAATCCACGCACATACGTCGGCACTGGTAAGCTCCAGGAGATACGTCAGTATGTGGAGGACAACGATATAGGTCTCGTGATTTTCGATGATGACCTCTCCCCAAAGCAGGTGCTCAACATAGAGCGCGAACTGAAGGTGAAGATTCTTGACCGCACAAGTCTTATTCTCGACATCTTCGCAAAACGAGCTCAGACTGCCACCGCACGCACACAGGTGGAACTTGCACAGTATCAGTATCTCCTGCCCCGACTTACCCGAATGTGGACGCACCTTGAGCGTCAGCGAGGCGGTATCGGTATGCGCGGCCCGGGTGAGACCCAGATCGAGACCGACCGCCGTATCATCCTCGATAAAATATCCCGTCTGAAAGAGGAACTCAAAAGCATCGACCGTCAGAAAAGCATCCAGCGCAAAAATCGAGGCAAGCTGACTCGCGTGGCACTCGTCGGCTACACGAATGTCGGGAAATCCACTATCATGAACCTGCTAAGCAAGAGCGAAGTCTTTGCCGAAAACAAACTCTTCGCCACGCTCGACACCACAGTGCGCAAGGTTATCATCGACAACCTCCCCTTCCTGCTTTCCGACACCGTTGGTTTTATCCGCAAATTGCCTACACACCTTGTAGACTCTTTCAAATCCACGCTCGATGAGGTGCGTGAAGCCGACATACTCGTACACGTTGTCGACATCAGTCACCCGAATTTTGAGGAACAGATCGAAGTGGTGAATAAGACTCTCTCCGAAGTGTGCGGAGCTGCTGAAAAACCGATGATACTTGTTTTCAACAAGATCGACGCCTTTACCTACACCCCGAAGGATCCCGACGACCTCACACCCAAAACGCGCGAAAACATCTCACTCGAAGAGTTCAAGCAGATGTGGATGGCAAAGATGAACAATAACTGCGTTTTCATCTCAGCCAAAGACAAGACCAACATCGACGAGCTGAAACACATGCTCTACGAAAAGGCCAAGGAGATCCACACCGAACGCTTCCCCTACAACGACTTCCTCTTCCAGAAATATGACGACCTCGACTCAGAAATATAAACCTCTGCGCTGGTGGGAGATACGCCGGTTGGAAGATAACGGTTGCGTTTCCGACGACTGGAGCCGCATTCAGATCAGCGAAGGCACTGACCTGCGGCGCATCCGTAACGTTCGGTTCGCCGGCGATATCCGTATCGGTTCCGATGTAACTATCGAGAACGTCTCACTCCTCGAAATGGAGCCGGAAGCGCCCTGCGGTGTCGGCACGGAGGTTTGTGTCTTTGACGAGACAGGCTCGCGAAGCGTGCGCATCTATCCGGGATTGTCGGCGCAGATGGCCATGCTCATAGCGCGCGATCCGGCGTGGGCGCAGAATGTAGCCAAGGACACGATCGAAAACCATATCCACTCTTCCGAACCGGCTCGTGCCATAGGCGACGGCGCCGTGATCAGGAACTGCGGAGAAATCATAAATGTCTCCATCGGACCGGAGGTGCGGATTGAAGGCGCTCTCAACCTTCGCAACGGTTCGCTGATCAATAACGCTGCGCTGGGGCGTGCCCTCACGCGCATCGGCGCGGGGGTCAATGCCGAAAACTTCATAATCGAAGATGGTGTGGCAGACTCCGGAGCAATAATCCGCAACTGCTATATAGGGCAAGGTGCCTCACTCGAAAAAGGGTTCACCGCTCACGACTCCCTTTTCTTCTCCAACTGTTCGCTGGAGAATGGTGAAGCATGCGCACTGTTTGCCGGTCCCTACACGGTAAGCATGCACAAATCAACATTGCTTATCGGGTGTCAGACCAGCTTCATGAATGCCGGAAGCGGCACCAACCAGAGCAACCACATGTATAAACTCGGTCCCGTACACTGGGGGATATTGGAGCGGGGAGTCAAAACCTCCTCCGATTCCTATCTCATGCTCGGAGCCAAGATCGGTGCGTTTTCGCTCCTGATGGGGCAACATAAGACACACCCCGACTCATCGGAATTTCCATTCTCATATCTCTTCGGCGACGACCGAGGCGCCACGGTGGTAGTGCCGGGAGCCATGCTGCGCAGTTGCGGCCTACTCCGCGACGAAAAGAAATGGCCCGCCCGCGACCGCCGGCAGAAGCGCAAGCTTCCCCTTCACGACCGTATCATCTTCGATGTGCTCAATCCGCTGACTGTCGACGCAATGCTAAACGCCATAGACGTCATCAACGGATTACTGACCCGTCCGGCAGACGACGATCGCTTCCTTCGCTATAAAGGGATGAAATTCACCCGCGCATCGTTGGAGCGCGCCATATATCTCTACCGTCTGGCAATTTACAAGTATCTGCACCTCCACACTGCCGAAAACGGGTTCCCCCCACGTGAACCCGGCTCGGAAGCAGCTCAATGGATCGATGTCGCCGGATTGCTGATTCCGCGCCCGATGTTATTCAAAGCTATGGAGAAAGGAAGCGTAGAAGAGATCGAAGAGGATTTCGGACACGCATGGCGACACTACGAGAATCTGCAACGCGCCTGGATAGCAGCACGTTTCAACGACGATTGGCGTCGTTCACCGGAGGTAATAGCCGACTACGCCGCCGAATTCGACCGCATGGTCGACGACGACCGCCGCAAATACCTCGCCGACCTCGCCGACCAAAACAACATGCTCCGCCTCTAATACCCTTTTTTCAAATTAAGAGAAAGCTCCAAGGGATTTTGAAACTTATATAATCAAAAAAATTTATTAACTTTGCAGTGCGGTTCACAAAGAGTCGCACTGCAAATGTATCGTAACATATCACTGAAATCCATATCAGCTCCCATCGTGATGAACTGGGGCTTCCTCGAAAACTGGAAGAGCACAGCTTCCATATCCTACATTGAGTGATAGAAATCCTTATCACCACATTTTTCACAGACATCAATTCAATCACATCTGTCTGCCAATAGATTCCGGTGGATAGAGATCTAACATTCACATACATATATGAACAATCAACGATTGCTCGCAGGGTGGCTTACGGCTGCTCTGCTGGGCGGCGGAGTGTGCCCCTGTGCCAACTCCGGCAATGTCATGACGCTTGAAGAGCTCTTCGATATCGCAGAGTCCAAGAGCGTCCAGCTCCGCCCCTCATTCGCAGCCGAGGAGGAGGCTCAGCTCGAAATCAACGTGGCGCGAAGCCAACGCTTGCCTGACATCGAAGCCAATCTGTCTTTCAGTTTCATTGGCAACGGTTTTATCACAAAACGCGACTTTTCCGACTATCAGAAAGCGGCGATTCCCCATTTTGGTAACGGACTGGGAGTGACCGTTACCCAACCGGTCTACACCGGCGGAGCCATAACATCCGGCATTGAGTTAGCGAAACTCAAATCCACTGCCTCGCGTTACTCTACCGAGCTCCAGCGCGACAACATCCGTTTCCGGCTTACAGGCTTCTACCTTGATCTTTACAAATATTCAAATCTTCGCAAAGTGTTGGAAAGCAATATCTCTCAAGCCCGCAAGGTACTTGACGAGATGCACGCCCGATATGACGAGGGTGTGGCCCTGCGTAATGATATCACTCGCTATGAACTCCTTCTCTCCAACCTGGAGTTGGAGCTCGTGCGCATCAACAACACTATCAAGATTCTTAACAACAACTTAGTCACCATCGCCGGATTGGAAAAGGGAACCGTCATTGAGCCTGATTCCTTGATCCTATCGCGTTCACTCCCCTCCGCTTCAGAAGGAGAATGGCAGCAGGAAGCTTCAGAAAATGCCCCCATCCTCAAACTTGCCGACACGGAGGTATCACTCAACCGCAAAGCCGAAGACTTGGTAAAGAGCGAACGTCTCCCCAAAATAGGACTACAGGCCGGCTGGACCATCGACGGTCCCATACTCGTGGAAGTGCCCCCGATAAACCGAAATCTCAGTTACTGGTGGGCGGGTGTCTCATTAAACTATAACCTCGCCTCACTTTATAAAAGCAATAAATCTTTGGCGAAGAAACGCGCCGCCACCCGGGCGGCAATCGACCGTCTGGATGCCGCCCGCGAATCTGTAAGCCTTGAGGTCCGCGCAGATTACGTCCGTTACCTGGAATCATACGAGGAACTGAAGACCGGAGAGAAAGGTGTGGAACTTGCCGAACGCAATTACAACACCATATCTACACGCTATTATTCCGACATGGCTCTCATCACCGACCTCCTCGATGCCGCCAACTCAAAACTCGATGCTGAGCAGACCTTGGTCAACGCCCGGATCAACATCTTATATTATTATTATAAACTCTTATTCACAACAGGAAAGATATGAAACTCAACACTAAAACCATAATCTCATACGTATTGTCATTTGCCGTGATTGCCTTGGCATTGTTCTTCATCGGCAAGAAATTCATTCACCCCGGCAATGTCGAATTCACCGACAACGCTCAGGTGCGTCAGCAGATAGTGCCGGTTCATAGCCGCGTGCAGGGTTATATCCGCGAGATTCGTTTCAAGGAATATGAACCGGTAAAGAAAGGTGACACCCTCGTAATTATCGACGATGCCGATATGCGGCTGCGTGTGGCTCAGGCCCGCGCCGATTATGCCAATGCCATTGCCGGCAAAGAGGTAGCTGACCACGGAGTGAATGTAGCTTCGGCTAATGTCTCCGTTTCGGAAGCATCTATCGCCGAAGCTAAAGTGGTGATGGAACTTGCCGCCACAGATCTTGATCGCTACACCAAATTATTGCAGAAAGATGCAGTGACCCGACAGCAATACGATGCCGCCAAAACCGATTATGAGGCAAAGAAAGCACGTTACGAGACACTTGAGCGACAGCGTTCAGCCACCTCCACCGTGGTTTCGCAATCACGCCAACGTATAGCACAGACCGAAGCCGGCATCCAGCTCGCTGCCGCCGCGCTTGAAACGGCTGAGCTTAACCTCTCCTACTGCGTGATCCTCGCCCCCTGCGACGGCTACACCTCTCGCAAAGAGATTCAGACCGGACAGCTCGTGCAACCGGGTCAGATACTGCTCGACATCGTGGACTCGGCAGAAGTCTGGATCACAGCCAACTACAAGGAAACACAGCTGAAACATATCGAACCGGGCTATAAGGCTGAAATTAAGGTAGACGCCATTCCCGATGTAATCTTCCACGGAGAAGTGAAGTCCGTCTCCACTGCTACGGGTGCCTCACTGTCGCTGTTGCCGCAAGATAACTCCGCCGGCAACTTCGTGAAAGTGCGCCAGCGCATACCGGTGAGAATTGAATTCAGCAAGAATAATGATCCGGCCGACATGGCGCGTCTGCGAGCAGGTATGAATGTTGAATGTGAAGTGAAATATTAACCCTGGCATGGCAGATCATCATATACCCGACGGACCATTCGACATACCTGACGTACCCGACTTTGTGCCACGCCGCGTAAAGCCATGGCTCTTTATCTTCTTTGTGCTGATAGTGCAGTTCTCAGGTGGTTTGTACCTTGCAGCGGTAACCGATATGGCAGGCTCCACCGCCCTGATGCAGCAGGATATACTTATGGCCGGTTACGCCTCACTGATAGGAATGTCCATCAACTTTGCGGTAATGTTCCGGATAAAGTTCCGCTTCTCCACGCGCACGCAATTGCTTGCTGCCGGAGCCGTTCTTGCAATAGCCAACCTGATATGCGCCAACACAGATTCCGTGCCGGTGCTGGTCATCACCTGTTTTATCGCAGGATGGTTCCGTATGCAGGCCACGTTAGCCTGCAACTCCACAATTCAGCTTTGGCTCACACCCGTGCGCGACATGGCGATATTCTTCTGTTACGTCTATCTGGTAGTAGACAGTGCAATCCAATTGAGTGGAATCGCTACCATCTACACCGCCTTCTTCTCTCAGTGGGAATATATGCACTGGATCATGATCACACTCTTGTTGCTTATGATGCTGATGGTGCTTATCTTCCTGCGCCCTTTGCGTCCGCAGATGTTCATTCCTCTCAAGGGCATCGACTGGAGGGGATCGTTATTGTGGGCTGTGTTCATGATAAGTTTCACATTCATTTGCGTATACGGCAATTACTTCGACTGGTGGGAAGCTGCGGAAATACGCATCGCCACCCTGATCGCCGCAGCGTCGCTGGCGGTGAACTTATGGCGGGCATCTTTCCTGGAACACCCCTACATATCATTCGAAGCTCTCACAAATCGCAACGTAATCCGCGCCACCGTCGTCTACCTTGTATTCTTCACTCTCCTTGCCACCGAACACGTATTTGAACATTCCTACGCCCTTAACATCCTCGGGTTCGATGAAACAAACCTCATAGACCTTAACTGGTATGTTTTCGCAGGAATCATAGTGGGGTGTGGCTTTACCTATTTCACATTTGCATTACGCCACTGGAGCTACCGAACCATGACCACCATTGCATTCTCACTGGCTGCAATCTATCTGGCATGGTTCTATTTCGGCATCGACTACGGAGTGGAGAAAGAATCACTATTCGTGCCGTTATTCTTCCGAGGAGCGGCATCGGTGATAATCTCCATCATCTACCTCACGTCGGTGGTGCAGAGCGGACTCTCGTTCCAGGTGTTCCCGGAAGCCCTGACCGTCAATGGCTTCACTGGAGCCGTGATGGGGGCAACCTTCGGGCCGGCAATCGTGGGTGAGATCCTCAACCGCACCATCGCTAAGAACGCTACCCTACTCGGCAGCGCCATCACCGACACCAACCTCTCCGCACTCCCAAGCCACATTGGCGAACTCTACGGAAGGATTCAGCTTCACGCCCTCGTTGTCTCAATGAAAGAGATTTACGGCTGGCTACTGATTATCGCGATCCTATGCCTCATCGTACTCCTGATCAGCCACAGCTCCATCTGGCCGCAAACCCTTCTCCCTAAATGGTTCAGAAGGCTATCTCTTAGAGACAAATCACCCACCTAAAACAAATCAAAAAGAATAATAATTAAAAAATCGACAAAATCCAAAGGAATAATGGGGCAAAATCTGCAAAAATCCAAAGGAATTAT
Source organism: Bacteroides sp. (assembly GCA_014802175.1). Classification (GTDB taxonomy): domain Bacteria; phylum Bacteroidota; class Bacteroidia; order Bacteroidales; family Muribaculaceae; genus Lepagella. Next base: position 7,029 of record JAAVCU010000010.1, on the reverse strand, counting down.
TAAATTTGCAAAATATTTAGAAATTTGCACAAATCAAAGAGTATTTGCATAAAAAGAGTATTTGCATAATATGAACGAATTAGCCACCAAATACGATCCCTCTGCAGTTGAGGAGAAATGGTATGCGTATTGGATGGAAAACCGTCTTTTCCATTCCGAACCCGATGAGCGTGAACCCTACACAATCGTGATCCCCCCGCCAAACGTAACCGGAGTGCTTCACATGGGCCACATGCTTAACAATACCATTCAGGATATCCTCACTCGCCGTGCCCGAATGACCGGTAAAAACGCACTTTGGGTGCCGGGTACTGACCACGCCGCCATCTCCACGGAAGCAAAGGTTGTGGCAAAACTCGCCGCCGACGGTATCAAGAAATCAGACCTTACGCGTGAAGAATTCCTCAAACACGCTTGGGACTGGACCGACAAATATGGTGGCATCATCCTCAAGCAGCTCCGCAAGTTGGGCGCATCCTGCGACTGGGAACGCACCGCCTTCACCATGGACCCCATCCGCTCCGAAAGCGTGATCAAGGTCTTCAACAAACTCTACGAGAAAGGCTATATCTATCGCGGCGTTCGCATGGTTAACTGGGATCCGCAGGCTCTCACCGCCCTCTCCGACGAAGAGGTAATCTACAAAGAGGAGCAGAGCCATCTCTTCCACCTCCGCTATTTCGTGGAGGGTGAACCTGACAAATATATTGTGGTTGCCACAACTCGCCCCGAAACAATCCTGGGCGATACTGCTGTGTGCGTAAACCCCAACGATGAGCGTTACACCTGGCTTAAAGGGAAGAAGGTGATCGTGCCTATGGTTGGCAGAGCCGTGCCTATCATCATGGATGAATATGTAGAGATGGACTTCGGTACCGGCTGCCTTAAGGTAACTCCGGCTCACGATGTCAACGACTATATGCTCGGCGACAAATACAACCTCCCCTCAATCGACATTTTCAACGACAACGGCACCATCTCCGAGGCCGGCGGCATGTACGTAGGCATGGATCGCTTCGATGTCCGCAAACAGATCATGGAGGATCTTGAGAAAGCCGGACTCGTTGAGAAAGTTGAGAACTATGTCAACAAAGTTGGTCACTCAGAGCGCACCGACGCCGTGATCGAGCCCAAGCTCTCCATGCAGTGGTTCGTGAAAATGGAAGAGATCGTAAAACCGGCTCTCGCAGCCGTTATGGAGGACGATATCCGCTTCATACCCGTGAAATTCAAGAACACCTACCGCCACTGGATGACCAACATCAAGGACTGGTGCATCTCGCGTCAGCTCTGGTGGGGACATCAGATCCCGGCGTGGTTCCTTCCCGAAGGTGGATTCGTGGTAGCGGAGAACGAGGAGCAGGCTCTCTTGAAAGCTATCGAGAAGAGCGGTAATCCGGAGCTCACCCTCGCTGACCTCCGTCGCGATCCCGACTGCCTCGACACCTGGTTCTCGTCATGGCTATGGCCAATCTCCCTCTTCAATGGTATTCTTGATCCCGACAATGCCGAGTTCAAATACTACTACCCCACGGCAGACCTTGTGACCGCCCCCGATATCATCTTCTTCTGGGTGGCACGTATGATCATAGCCGGTTATGAATTTGCCGGCAACAAACCCTTCAACAACGTTTACTTCACCGGTATCGTACGCGACAAGATCGGTCGCAAGATGTCGAAATCGTTGGGTAACTCACCCGATCCTCTCGACCTTATTGACAAATTCGGTGCCGATGGCGTACGCATGGGTCTGATGCTTGCAGCCCCCGCCGGTAACGACATTATGTACGACGACTCACTCTGCGAGCAGGGTCGCAACTTCTGCAACAAGATCTGGAACGCCTTCCGTCTTGTCAAAGGTTGGGAGGTCAGCGCTGAGACAGAGCAACCCGAAAGCGCGGCGCGCGGCATAGAGTGGTTCTCGGCAGTGCTCAACAACACTCTCGCCGAGGTAGCCGACCTCATGGGTAAATTCCGTATTTCAGAGGCTCTGATGGCCATTTACAAACTCTTCTGGGATGAGTTCTCCTCATGGTATCTTGAAGTAATCAAACCCGCATACGGCTCACCGATCGACAAAGCCACCTACGAGGCAACACTCTCCTTCTTCGACACCTTGCTGCGTATGCTCCACCCCTTCATGCCTTTCATCACAGAGGAACTCTGGCAGCATCTTGCAGAACGCAAACCGGGCGAGAGCATCATGTACGCCCAGCTTCCGAAGGCAGAGAAATGCGAAGCTGTGGTAATCGCCAGATTTGAGACCCTCAAAGAGGTGATAGCCGGCATCCGCACCATCCGCAAGCAGAAGCAGATAGCTCAGAAAGAGGCATTGCAACTCAACATCAAGGGAGCAGCTGACTCTTATCTCAACTCTATTCTCGCCAAGATGGGTAACCTTACGGAGATCACCGCGGTTGAGGAGAAAGTTGCCGGAGCTTCGGCATTCATTATCGGAGCCACAGAGTATAGCATCCCCCTTCAGAATAAAATCAATGTAGAGGAGGAGCTTGCCAAGCTCAATAAAGACCTGGAATACTACACCAAGTTCCTTGCCGGGGTTGAGAAAAAACTCTCAAATGAGAAATTCGTAAACAATGCTCCTGAGGCAGTGGTAGCGATCGAGCGCAAGAAACAGAGCGATGCCAACGAGAAACTTGCGGCAATCCGCGAAGCCATCGCCGCCCTCAGCTAAAATTTCTGCAAATCTTCATAAATAACGGCAAAACTCTAATCAGGGTTTTGCCGTTATTTATATATAAACCACTACCATAACCTTAAAATAAGTCGACTTTCAGACTGATTGTCCAATCATTAATCATTAATTATTAATTATTAATCATTAATTATTAACTACTTCCATGAAGAAACTAATCATTGCTTTGCTAATTTGCATAGGCGCGGGTGCAAGCGCGCAGCGTTTTGTAGGGGGCGACATCTCCCTGCTTCCGGAATACGAAAACGCCGGAGCTGTCTACAAAGACCTCGAAGGCAGTGTAATCCCCGATCTGCTTCCCTGGCTTAAGACGCAGGGAATGAATGCCATGCGTGTTCGCCTCTTCGTCAATCCCGACAAATATAAGCAACAAAACCCTGCCGCCGATAAGAATGCCTGTCAGGATCTTGAGTATATCACCCCTATCTGCAAACGCATTGTAGATAACGATATGGATCTTATGCTCGATTTCCATTACTCCGATACATGGGCAGACCCCGCAAAACAGTGGACACCTCTCGATTGGCAAGACCTCACCGACGAGCAACTTTATCAGAAAATCTACGATTATACTCGTGAATCGCTCCTCTCATTGCAAGCAGAAGGAATCACGCCCGCTTTTATCCAACCGGGTAACGAAATCAGTTACGGCATGCTCTGGGGGAAGGAGGGAGACGCCGAATCCGACCTCAAGAAGGTATATATGAACAATTCTGCAAACTGGGAGCGATTCGGCACATTGCTCCGCCAGGCAATCAAAGCCTGCCGCGAAGTGTGCCCGGACGCGAAGATAGTGCTTCACACCGAACGTGTGTCACAACCTGACGTAGAGAAATATTTTTACGATAAAATGCAGGAGCTTAACGTAGACTACGACATCATCGGGCTCAGCTATTACCCCTACTTCCATGGCAAGATCTACAAGCTCGACACCTCACTCTCCATGCTCCAATCCAATTATCCCGACAAACAGATCATGATTGTGGAAACGGGATATTCCTACGCATGGGAAGTGCCGGGCACCGGTCAAAGCGTAGACTACCCTTACAGCGCCGACGGACAGAACGCCTTCGCCACGGCATTGGTCAATACACTTGAGAAATATCCGTCGGTCAACGGCCTCTTCTGGTGGTGGATGGAATACAACGCCTACTCAACCGGACTCTCCGGCTGGTACAACGCACCTCTCTTCGACAGCCGCGACGGCAAAGCATTACCCTCCCTCACCACCATCTGCTCCTTCGTCGGCTCAAGTGCCGTAAACGAATTTTACAGCACAGATGAGCCGGACTCCGATCAATGGTACAATCTACAGGGAATACCGGTAGAGAATCCGACACACCCGGGCATCTATATCTCCCACAATAAAAAGATCCGCAGATTTTAGGAACTATTTCCGCTTTTTATTATATTTGCACTGCAATGAATATAATCGAATTGAACATATCAAAAATCGTAGAACTGTGTAAAAAATACAAAGTTCATACATTATGCGTATTCGGATCTATTCTAACAGATAAATTTAATAAAAATAGTGACGTAGATCTATTGGTAAATTTTGATAAAGATATTACCTATCACACCTACTCGGATAATTATTTTGGTTTTCTTGACGCACTAAAATCCTTATTTGGCAGAGAGGTAGATCTTGTCGATGAATCGGCGATCAGGAATAAATACTTTAAAGAAGAATTAGATGAAACAAAAAGATTAATTTATGGATAGATCTCTAAAGAAATACCTTCAGGATATCTTAAAACTTATAAATGATAAGAGAGTGAAGACAAGATGACCTCACTCTCTCTTAAATTTACTTTTGACTATACCGACCCCCAAAAAAGCTTTTGGACATATAATTTATTGACACAGAGGCTCAGAGGAACAGAGAATTGTCGCAAAATTAACGGCACGGAGGATCACTTCGTGATCAACGGAGACACAGAGCCATTCGGAGACAATTCTCTGTGTCTCTTTAGAATTGCAGGCAATTCCTCCGTGCCATATCCTTAATTATCAACACATTGATATTCATGCTCTGTACCTCTGTGCCTCTGTGTTTATATTTTGCGACAATGTTATCTTTATAGTAATTGGGGGGAATTTTGAGGATAATCATATTTACTTTCTCCTGATATACTATTTAGTTGGGCGGACGGGGGCGATTGTGCCGTCGGGATTGAATCGGAGAGGATCAACGCAGACTTCGCGATGAACACCCGGATCTTTGTCGCGCTCTATGTGATTCTTGTTTATGCGGTGATAAACGATCACCCACTCATCCTTGCCCGGAAGCTGAAGCACGGAATTGTGCGCCGTACCATAAATCTCCTCTTCGGGGAGCTGTTGCAAAATCACAGGCTTCTCAGCAACCTTGATTTTGCCTAACGGCGAATCAGATGTGCCGTACGCCACATGATAGTTGGGCGAACCGGTATCATCAACCGACCAGAAGAAATAATATGTTCCGTCACGATAAATTACATAAGGAGCCTCACGATAAGCATAATCCTCAAGCGTTCCACCTTTCGGAGTCATCACCGTTATCGTCTCCTTCTTTACGGATGTCATATCATCATTAAGCTCCGCACCGGCCATGTAACCATTACCCCAATACAGGTAATATTTCTGCGATACCGGATCACGGAACACATCCACATCTATCTGCTGACCGCGACCTGTCGGCGACTCCGTCACGATAGGTTTGCCGAAATCTACAAACGGTCCCATTGGATTATCAGCCACCGCCACACCGATAGCCTTACGGTCCTGCTCCGGATAGTGCCCGCTGTAATAGAAGAAATACTTATATGAACCATCGGGCATCTTGCGCTCTATGATCGCCGGCGCCCAGGCATTTCCTGTAGCCCATGGCACCTGCTCACTCTTCAGGTCAAGCATTATACCCTCGTCCTGCCAATCCTTAAGATTATCGGAGGAGAACACGGTGAAATAGTAGCCTCCCCACCCCGGCGTACCGTCAGTGGTGGAATAGATATAAAACTTACCGGTCTTTTCGGAATACATCACCTCCGGATCAGCATGAAAACCCGGCAACACCGGATTGTGTGGTTTTGTCAGTCCCTTCTTTATTTTTGAAACACTCACAGCCGCATTAACATAAGTCGGCACACCCACTGCCAGAAGCGCCGTCACCGCCGCCAAAATAATTTTCCTCTTCATGGTTATAATTGATCTCTAAAGTAAGTGAAAAAATAAACTTTATGATGTAATAGTCTTTAAGTCGAAAAACATGACACGACTTCTCAACTCATCATCCGCAGATATTCCAAATGCATCTTTTTCATTCTGAGTAGTCTTATACAATGGTTTAAAACCGTTCTTGATATAATAATGAATTGTCGACTCCTTATTATATGCGTCTACAAGCATATAACGGCATGCCGCTTTGTTATTCTCATCCACAAACCAATATTTAAGGGCATTCATAAGTTGAGTACCGACATTCAATCCTTGTCCTTGAAAAGACCTACAGACACCAAGTCTCCCGATCAAAACAGCAGGATAACTGCGGTGACGTTTATGATGGGGAATCCTTCGTTGTAATGCATTACGGGAAGAATTATCGAGAGTATATGTCTTGATACCGTCATATGACAAAGTAGCTATCGCTACAATCTGACGCTGATTACTTTTGGTCACCCAACAATATGTCTTTCCAAGCAACTCCTTTTCATACAGAAACACATCGTGACAGAAGAATTCATCCAGATCATCATCTCCACAACAAAAGGGTCACAGTAATCTGCGACCTCTTCGGTATAAGGCACCATAAAGGTGTTCTCTACAAAATTAAAATCTGTCATAATCAGTCTTTACGAGGCGGAAAAATAATATTCCTGGCACTATCCAGCATATTTGACAGAACCTTACGCTGAGATTCCGAGAGTTTAGGCGTAGGCAATTTGCCGTTGCGCTCAGCCTCCTCAATAAAGATTTGAGCATCCTCGCCCCAAAGTTCGGGTGATGTTTTAATAGTCATTGCCATATCAAAAACACTTTAAATCACAAATTTATAGAAATTTTGTGAATTACGCAAGCGTATTATTGTTAATAATTCAAGTTAATTATAATAGAAACACTTGTTTAGGTGATAAAGTTAGCAAATCTTGGCGGATTCTACAAATCTTTATAAATTTGCAGTATAAAAATACCTTTTTTGAGGCTCTTGACTATTGCAAAGCTAATAAGATTGATATGCTTTTAGTTTCTGAATTGTCAAGGCTTGGCAGAAACGCCTTCGAGGTTTTAGATACCGTTAAGATGTTAGTTGATGAGGGAATCAATCTTTATAT